>CAZRLY010000101.1:16678-18647 GCA_964601015.1 uncultured bacterium | reverse complement strand
AGTCATTGCTTTTTCAACGATTGAATCGTTGTATTCCAAATTTGGAAAGGATGGTAAACGATGAAACGATTAACCTTGTTAAATCGCATCAGCGTCAATCCCAATATCTGTCACGGAAAACCGTGCATTACTGGTACACGCATTATGGTATCCGTTATTTTGGACAATTTAGCAGAGGATGTCTCCGAGGTTGAGATATTGAGGGAATATCCTTCCCTTCAGCCTGAAGACATCAAAGCAACGTTAGCCTACGCAGCGTTCGGAGAAGTTCATTAGCTTGACAATGTTAGATTTCCCTTTTGGACTACAACGATTCAATCGTTGCACTCCAAAAGGGGCCAATTTATCCAAAGTCCAAATTATCACTGCAATGGGAGGTAATGCAGATGTCAACAAAAATATCACCAGAAGTTACCCTTTTCGTCGCCAGCAACGGGAACGACGATTGGTCAGGCCGCATAGTAGCGTCGAATGCTGCCGGAACCGACGGGCCCTTCGCCACGCTGGAACGAGCCCGCGACGAAATCAGGAAAATGGAGAAGATGCCAGAGGGCGGCGTAACGGTGGAGTTACGCGGCGGCATCTATCAACGGGAACAGCCCTTTGAGTTGAAAGCAGAGGACTCAGGCAGCGAGGATGCGCCAGTGGTATACCGCGCTCGGCAGGGAGAGGAAGTTCGGTTGGTCGGCGGCAAAATGGTAACGGGGTTCAAACCCGTCATTGACCAAGCCATCCTGAAACGTCTTTCTCCCGAAGCACGGGGCAAAGTGCTCCAGGCTGACTTGGGAGCGTTGGGTATCACTGATTTCGGCGAGGTAAAAGGGGGAGGGCTTGAGCTTTTCTTCGAGGACAAGCCGATGATGCTGGCACGCTGGCCGAACGAGGAGTTTGTCCGCATTGCCGATTTGGTAGGAGGTGCCCCGGTCGATGTTCGCGGCACCAAGGGCGACAAGATTGGGAAATTCTTCTACGAAGGAGATAGACCAAAACGATGGGACGAGGAAAATGATGTTTGGGTTCACGGCTACTGGTTTTGGGATTGGTCAGACCAACGTCATAAGGTAGAATCCATCGACACTGAACGTCGCATAATTTCCGTCGTGCCACCCTACCACGGCTACGGCTACCGCAAGGGGCAGTGGTTTTACGGGCTTAACATCTTAGCGGAACTCGACTTGCCGGGCGAGTGGTATCTGGACAGGGAGACGGGTATCCTCTATTTCTGGCCACCAACGCCCATTGAGCAGGGAAACCCCACGGTATCGGTCATCCAAACACTGGTGACAATGGAAGATGTCGCCCATGTTACCTTTCGCGGTTTGACCTTTGAGGCTGCCAGAGGCACCGCCGTCACCATCTCAGGCGGCACTCGCAACCGCATTGCAGGGTGTACCCTCCGCAACTTGGGTAGTTGGGCGGTGAGCATTTCGGGAGGCACACACAACGGTGTCATCGGCTGCAATGTTTACGGAACCGGCAACGGTGGCATTGCCCTCAGAGGTGGTGACCGCGAGACGCTCACTCCCGCCGGACACTACGCTGAAAACAATCACATCCATCACTATGGCAGGTGGAACCGCATGTACCAACCCGCCGTTTCGATAAGCGGCGTAGGCAACCGCGTATCCCACAACCTGATGCACAACGCACCACATCAGGCAATCTCTTTCAGTGGAAATGACCACTTGATAGAGTTCAACGAAATCCACAGCGTATGCTACGAGTCGAATGATGCTGGCGCGATGTACAGCGGACGCGATTGGACTATGCAAGGCACGATGATTCGCCATAACTTCTTGCATCACATCAGCGGATTTGAAGGACGCGGCTGCGTCGGAGTTTACCTTGATGATATGTTCTGCGGCACTACCATCTACGGCAACCTATTCTATCGGGTGACGCGGGCCGCCTTTATCGGGGGCGGTAGAGACTGCATCGTCGAGAACAACATCTTCGTGGACTGCAATCC
>CAZRLY010000101.1:0-16578 GCA_964601015.1 uncultured bacterium | reverse complement strand
TCGGGGGCGGTAGAGACTGCATCGTCGAGAACAACATCTTCGTGGACTGCAATCCGGCGCTTCACATTGATTCCCGTGCAATGGGTTGGGCGGGTTACCATGTGAATACCACGATGACGGAGCGGCTACTGGCGATGCCTTATCAGGAGACACTTTGGGTTGAACGTTATCCAAAATTAGTCAATATTTTGGAGGACGAGCCGGCTGCTCCCAAGGGCAATATCGTCGCCCGCAACATCTCTCAAGGCGGCAAGTGGGATGGCGTACAAGAGCAGGCTCGGGGCTACGTCACCTTTGAGGACAACCTTGTGGATGAAGATTTGCGTTTCGTCGAGGAGCCGCCCAAGAACTTCCAACTACGCGACGACTCGCCGGCTTATAAATTGGGTTTCAAACCTATCCCAATTGAAAAAATTGGTCTCTACAAGGACGAATTGCGTGCCTCGTGGCCTGTGCAGCACGAGGTTCGTCAGATACCGGATTGAGTGATTTGTTCCAAAAGCTCTCACCGGTCTAAAGACTATGACTTAAAGTCACGGTGCTGGCTTTTTTTGCAAGGAAGATTGAATAAGTAGGTCGAGTTTCCGAACTCGACAGAGGGTAGTCGAGATATGAATCTCGACCTACACCTTATGTTAAGGAAGAAAGATGAAGGATGAATATTGATTATTGAACGTGGTTTTTAGAATATTCAATAGTCAATCATCAATCTGTTAGACCAGTACCGGCCTAAAGACACGTTGCGTTTTTAAACCGGTGTGGCTAATTTAAACACGTAACTAACAAAGTACGGAGGTAAAAATATGGTTTCAGAACGTTTATCACATCTCAGTGAAGTTGCTCCAGGCGTTTATTTTCGCTTAGGTGATATGGGACGAGGGCAGTGTAACGGGGGTTACATCGTCTGTGATGACTATATTGTTGCAATCGAAGCCCCCAATCCAGAGGCATCTGCGGAAATGTTCGACGAGGTGAAGGAGTTGTCCGATAAACCGGTGCGCTTCTTAATCGTCACTCACGGACATTTTGACCACGACGGTGGAATTGGTGTTTTCACTGAGAAGGACGTAACAGTCATCTGCAACGAAAAGTTGCGAAAGCGATATATTGAGGATAGCAAGTCCGGAAGTTACATCGGCGTTGCCGACCAACTTGCATTAACCAATAACGGCAGAACCATCGAACTTTTCACAGCCGGCACAGTTCATTCCGCCACCGATGTGTTCACTTTTCTGCCCGATGAAGGTGTGTTGTTCCCAGGCGACAGCGTGGTAAACGCCCACAGCCCTTGGATTGGTGAATGTGACATTCAAAATTGGATAGATACATTGGGCGATTTAGACAAACTTGAAATAAAAACCGTATGCACCGGCCACGGACCGGCGGCTGGGGCTGAGGTTCTGGGGAAGTTGGCAAGTTACTTTGTTAATCTGCGAGATGAAGTCGGATACCAAGTAGCCCAGGGGCGAACGCTTGAGACAACGTTGGAACAGGTTGAAGTATTTGAGCGCAAAGAATGGTTGGTGGATGACAACGCCTTCGTTGACCACATAAAAGCTGTCTATATTCAGCTTACTGCGGAACTGCCGGAATTAGAACCCGGATTAATGCCCCATGCACTTGTGCTCATCGGTGACAACTACCACCCACCCAATTATATCCCGCCATCATTGAACCCTGTCCTTCAGAAAATTGGCATGCCTGCACGGTTCATCTACGATGTCACAAAACTCAATGCCAAAAACCTCAAGGGCATACGTTTGCTCATAATACTCAGGGATGGCATGAACTGGCCCGAGCCGGGTGGTGAGAATATGTTCTGGTTGACGGAAGAACAAGAAGAAGCAATAGCTGAATTCGTCGGAAACGGCGGCGGATTCCTTGCTTTGCACAATTCAACTGCCCTCAAGCGGCTTGATGACAAACCAAGCCTCTATCGGGACGTTCTCGGAAGCAGTTACAACGGACATGGGCCAGGGGATGAAAAATTCGATGTAAAAGTCGTCAAAACTGACCATCCCGTTACTGCTGGCGTTAAGGACTATGTTGCGGTTGACGAGCGGCATACACCAATCATTCACGCAGACGATATTACCCTGCTGGTGGAGGCCGTTTCTGGTGACAAAACCTCTGTCAACGGTTATGTGCGAACCTACGGCAAGGGACGTGTATGCCATCTGGCAAATGGGCATAATCTGGATGTCCTGCAAAACCCGGAGATGCAGAAATTGATGGCTAACGCTGCTCTATGGTGTTGCGATATTGCACCATAACATTGATGACATCATCGGACAGCGTAGGGGCGAAGCACATATCTTTGCTTCGCCCCTACTCTGGAATAAAGATAGCACATGGTACAATCATCTCCTGCATGGAGACGCCTCCATGAGCGTAACGGGAAGGTTTGAAGGCTTCCGAGTCGCGCTGGATGAAGTGCGCATTGGATGTCGCAAAGCCGTATTTCGCTATGTTTGCGGGGTTATGAATATCGTCTGAGTCAAAAAATACTACCTCTTCCGGCAGCGATGGCAACTGGGTAAAACTTCTGAGTTCAATGTGGCGTTTTTTGACGTTGATGTCTCCGTTGGGTATCTGTCTTGGTTTTCCCTTGATTTCTATGAATCCGTGGTCAGAAAGAACGAAGACTAATGAATTGGGCGGGATGCGTTCCAAACACGGCTCAATGATGTCGTCGAAATTCACCAAAACCTCTTCGTAAAGCGTCGAGAGATTTCGCAGGGAGTTGTGTAGTTTTTGGTCAATCAGCGGGAAGTTGAGTACCTTAACGCTAACTTCCGCATCCTCGACGAGTTGTACAATGTGGTCAAGATTTTGTCCAAAATCGGTTATCGTCTGAGCGGAGATATGTCGTTGTTTGAAAATATCCAGTTCATGCCAATTACCCGTCCTTATGTTCGATAGCCCGAATAGCGAAGGTTTAGCGTATTCGGTTGTTGTCGGCAGTGTCGATAGCAATGGCACAATCTCTTTTAATTTAAGTTTTCCCTCAAAAATTTTAAGCAATCTCGGTTTTATCAGATTCCAACAATCCCACCGCATACCGTCAAAAAGGATGATGTAGGCAGTTCGTTTTTTTCCCTGGACATATTCTCCATAGCATGGGAAAAAGAGCAAGCGCAGAAAATCCTTCGCAAGAAGCGGCGACTTCCCCCCGCCAGATACCCACCGAACGTAATCGGTTTTGACCAGTTGTGCGAAAGCGACATTGTAATCTGTAACCAACCGGTCAACTTTCTTAAAAACGCTTCTCATCAACGCATCTTTTAACAGTTTGCATTTGAAGTTCAAGGATTCAAATCGGTCACGGAGATATTCCAGTTTGGAGAGGTATTGGGGATAGATGTCAAAAATGCTCTCTTTGGGAGAACTTTTAGTCCGCTTTGAAAGCCGGGATAACTCAATAAGGCAGGCGAACGCATTGAATATGTCTTTTATTTTGAGGTAGTTTGTGTCATCTTGAAGAAACAGGTGTTTTTCAACGTTAGACAATACGCTGTTTATCAGTCCTTCGGGGAGAATATCAGGACTCAAGCTGATGCGCTCGGCTAAAATCCGGAGAGCGTCGCGCATCGGAGAACAGAATATTCGTTCGCTTGCGGCAAATTCAGCCGTTTCCACCAGGTCAATTTTATCCACGCCAACGTGAGCGTTAAATAAGCTAATACGCCGAGTATCGCTTGATAACCATTCTTCCGTTTGTTTGACGTGTTCGATAGCCAGTTCAGGGAAATTTTTTACTAACTGGCCGCGAAGCCGATTTATCTGGACGACGGGTATGTTGCCGTATTGTTGCCAGGGGGGATGCAACACCCGCTGTGATGATACATCCAAACAATTCGATGTCCAGAGAAATCGCACAAAGTCGTCGTCCTTTAATCTTTCCAGCAACGGGAAAACACTTCTAACCTTTCCATCCAGTATGTTCAACAGGGAAGGATATTTGTCCAACTTGCATTCCACGCTCTTCAACAAGCGCACACCAGCGAAATGAACGCCTAAAATACCTTTGCATTGTCTCCAAACTTCGATGGCATCTCTGTACGAAATCTTGCCCGTCAGGTCAATATCCAACAAAGCCGACAGTACCGCATGGGCGCATTCTGTGGGGGAGATGTTTCTATCAAGTTTTTGGCGAAACATTTTGAGATTTTCAAAACTATCCCAAAAATCCTCGCAACGCAACTGGTTTACTTCGTCAGTCCACTGATAGCCATTCTGCGCAAACTCCAGCACATCTTTAGGCATAACAATCAAGTAATTACTGCGGGCGATGTAATCCAGAAGTGAAACTTCCTCCTCCGTAGACTTTTGAGAAACGATAATGAACCGCCTTTGCCCCAAATTATCCTTGTGGATTTCCAGCTTATCCCGCACTTCCAAATCCGTGTCAAAAAATACGATAGGGTAGTCTTTTTTGAATACCCTCAAATTGCCATCTCGCGGGAAAATTGCAGCGCGGTCAGAAATGAAAATCAAACAGCGGGGAGAAGGAATTTGTGATGAAATATAATTTCCCAACAGTGTCCTATTGACTGACATAATGTTATTTTATCACCAGTCGTGCGAGTTTGTCCCGTATTTTCTTCTCCGGAATCACTTCGCCCGGCAGCGATTTAGCCGCCAGTAATAACTCCATGCAGGCATTGTGGAGGTGTTGCGCAGTTTCGGATGATTGGTATTGTTCCCCCGTTGATACTAACCGGTTCACTAATTTCCAGAATTTTTCATCAGCGATTTGTATTATATTTTCTATTCGCATAATTTACCCTCCCAGTTTGACCAGAACAGCTTGAAACACTATGTTATCATATCTGGGCTGTATTTTCAACCTCTAAACATCTGCATTTTAGACGGTTTTATAAAAAGATGACGGTCAAACAACGTATCAGTTTTACGACTTCATCGTATCATGGCTACAACATTTGAAAGCAGGATTCATCTATCATCGGCAGTGGTAACGACATCGCGTTGATTAATTACAAGTGGCATCGAATTTGCTAAAATAACTGCGCAAAGAATTGGCGGACAACGCATTAGCGCGGAAAGCTCATGTGCGACTAAATTATTATCGCCGCGCATGAGCTATTTTTTGCATTTATCCCTTGACTTTATTCCAAATTTATGTCAAAATATAGTTTATCACATATTGTTTGATAAAAAAAATAAGGAGTGAACAAAAATGTATCCCCAAAATATTCACAAGGGCTTTCTTTTAATAGCTTTCATGACTTTGGCTGGTTGGTTTATTTCAGCCGCAAATGCGGATTATTGGGTAGCTTACGATGAGGATTACGATTACGATTATTTTCGCTCAGATAAGTTAAGCCGCGAACACCGCGACGCTGGCGATGTGGATGACTGGTTAGAGCGCGGAAATTCCACAATCACCGAAAGTAAGCGATTTCCCGATGGCATCAGGGTGGCTGCCTGGGCAAGTGACAGCGAGAACGATGAGGAGTTTGACTTTGCCATAGCCAGTGCTATTTATCTATTCGAGGTACCCAGAAGGGCGCAGTACATCGAAATAAAAGTGCGCTATAAGGGAGAAGGACGTGAGAGCGAATTTGACGATTTTGAAGAGATTGCGGGCAGAGTGTGGGTTAGAAACCTTGAAAAAGAGAGACGGCAACGCCGCAATGACGATGATGAACAGGAAACTCAGTATGGCGACACGTTCTTACTCAGAGCGAAACGTCGTTCGGAAACTATAAAAATTCCAGCGGTGCATCATGTGGACAGAGATGGATTTATGGAAGTTCACATCGTAGCGGACGGTGACCAATTGCTTGACGTAGAGTATATTGATGTTGCCTCTTATCGGCGTCAACCGAAGATTCGAGTAATCCATAAGTATCTGCCAACCCACAGGTACAGATGGCGTCCGTGGCACCATTATACATACGTGTATTTCTACGATGGCCCCAGTTACTACAGCACAGATTATGGATTCTACATTCGTTGGAGGTATCCGGTTTTCAGCCGAAACTACGTTGTAGTCAGAGCCAATTATAGCAAATACCTTGGCAGATATTACCGTCGCTATCCGCATTATACTCGCAGAAACGTCAACGTCCGTGCCTACAGACACAATCCTGAAAGAACGCGAACGCGACGGCACTTGAATGCTTGGACCAAACAGCATGAGAAGGTAAGGAAAGTATACGATAGGTCAAAATTGACGAAGAAAAAAAGCGCAAACACAGGGATTCGACAGGTACGCGCTCAGGTGCGAACGACAATCCAGAAAACCCGTACCGCGCCTGTGCTGTCTAACCGGGTTATAAAAACCAGAAGCGAGCGCATCAAGCGGCGTCGGGGAGATACCACGTCAAGCCCGCAAAACCAACCGCGCTCGTCAATTATGAAACGTCGTCGCGGAAAGTCTCAACCAGAACGTAGCGTACGAATCACTCAGCCGGAAGAGGATAAAACTGAGAGGGACATTCGTTCAAAATCTCGCTCACGCACGTCTGAGTCGAAATCAACCAGAAGCAGGATACTTGATGCTATCAAGAAACGCCGCTCAAAATCAAGCCAAAAAACATCCTCTTCGGTAAACAGTTCGCCTGCGAAGAAACAGGACACGTCCAAGAAGGAAAAAGACGATGATGACGATGACGATGACGAAGATGATGACGAGGAAGAGAAGAAGAAAGAGGAAAACCGGAAGAATAGAACTAAACGAAGAAGATAATCCTCTCCAAACTCAAAAAGCCGAGGTTGATTGCCAATCTCGGCTTTTTTGTAATGGTCAAAAGGATGGTAGACACTTTTGCTCCCGATGGATTTAGCAATCCAATCTGAGCGATGTGTTATATCTTTTAGGCCAATACAGTAGTTCCGAAAAATTCCTCAATTACCCAAGTATTCTGCTCCCATCCTTTTTAAAAACGCCAAACCTTCAGTAGCCAATGCATCAGCGCTTGGTGCTAATTTACGCCAGATAGCAGCCGCCTTGGCTATCTCTTTCACGCCCGGCACAAAAGATTCCACAACAATCCACCTGTTATATTTTAGCTTGCCCAATGCCTCAAAAACTCCCTTCCAGTCGACCAATCCTGAGCCAGGCGTTCCCCTATCATTCTCGCAACAGTGGATATGGTATAGCACATCCCCTGCCGTCATTATTGCATCATGGATGCTTTTCTCCTCAATGTTCATGTGGAATGTATCCAAGTGGATGCCAAGATTAGGGCTGTCAACCGCCTTCACCATTTTCACAGCGTCTGCGGCGATGTTTATGAAATAGGTTTCAAAGCGATTCAGCGGCTCAATGGCTAAAGTCACACCGTGTTCTCCCGCGAAGGTTGCCATCTCCTTGAGTCCTTCCACGCACATATCCCACTCTTCCTCAGTCCTGCCGCGCCCTATCAATTTGCCCACAGCGCTATATAACGGCCCGATTAGCATATCGCCACCCAATTTTTGGGTTATCTCAACGCTCTTTTTCAAATAATCCTTGGCATTCTGGCGAACTGCAACGTCAGAATTGATTAAATCTCTGTCCGGTCCGAGTATGGCGCAAGCTGTACATCCTAAATTGTTATCTTCCAAAGCCGCTTTCGTCGCTGGAATATCCACCTGTTCAGGGGCGAAGATTGGAATCTCTACACCATCGTATCCCAATTTTGCAACCATCGGGATTAGCTCAACCGATTCTTTATCAAATTTATCCGTCCATAAAAGCAGATTAACTCCATATTTTGGCATTATCATCCTTCTCCTTATAAGTTTACTTTTTCAAACTCCACCGTAGATTATACCAGAGACACCAGCTTATTTCAACAAAAAATAAAGATAAAAATTAATGCTTGACATAGCGTTTGGAGTATGATAGACTGTAACAAAATTATGAATTTGAGGGAATTTTGGAGCCGATGAAACCTGACGTATTTGAACGAAAATCTAAAATATTAGTTGTAGACGATGACGTAGATAGTGCGGATTTACTGAGGCTGCGTCTCGAACAAAGTAACATTAATTGCGAGGTTGAAGTTGCCTATGGAGGTGCTGAAGCGCTTCAAAAAGTTCATCAGTTCATGCCAGATTTAATTTTATTGGATATTATGATGCCTAATATCGACGGCTTTAGTGTTTGCCGTCGCCTGAAAAGCGACGAACGCACACGGTTTATTCAAATTATCGTCGTCACGGTGTTACGTGAATTGAGTAAAGAGGTTGAAGCAATTGACCTGGGCGCTGATGACTTTTTAACAAAACCTTATGACCGCGACCAATTGCTTACCCGCGTCCGGGCTGCTCTGCGAGCGAAATTTTTGCACGATGATTTGGAAAAAAATCGACAGGAGTTAGCCCAAAAAAATGAAGAACTTCAACAACTAAATTCTAAATTAGAACAAGCTAATCGCTTCAAATCTGAGTTCCTCCAGGGCCTCAGCCATGAGATTCGCACACCGCTGACATCCATTATGGCTCTGTCAGAAGCGATGTTGTCTGGCATGGTAGGCAACCTTGATGAGCAAAGCAATAAGTCAATGGGCATAATCCTCAACAGCGCTCGCCATCTTCTTCACTTAGCAAATAACATACTGGACTTATCCAGGATAGAGTCTGGAAAGCTGGACATCATCGAAGAAACGTTTAGCCTGAAAGATGTCGCTCAATATGCCTTTGACTCGGTCACACCGATGGCTCATGAAAAGGAACTCGTTCTGCAACAACACCATACCGAAGATATTCAAATTACCAGCGACCGAAATAAAATCACACAAATACTCATAAATCTGTTAAGCAACGCCATAAAGTTTACCGATGAAGGGTATGTGGAATTGCGCTGCCAACGGAAGGAAAAAAGGATAGAAATTAGCGTGATAGACACGGGCACTGGTATCAGGGATGACGATATCCCCCATTTATTTGGAGAATTCACGCAGTTTTCTAAGTCAACTGAAAAAAAAGCTAAAGGCAGCGGTTTGGGGTTGAACATCTCTAAGCGGCTTGCTAAACTCCTCGGAGGCGACATCACAGTGGAAAGCGAATTCGGTAAGGGTTCAAAATTTACTCTGCTTTTACCCTTGCGATAGTTTTACCCGCCTATGCTGATTCAAGAAAAGAAGAATACAAAAAGAAAAGCTGCTAAGACAAAAGAAACTATACCGTCACTCTTTAGGTAGTTTTCAAAAATAAACTTTACATTTGAGACAACTGTTTTGGGGAAAAGCAGGTAATGGGGTATTGGGGGTTTGGGGTGTTGGGGGAGATTTAAATCTTTGATTTAATCTTTTTTTTCCCCAATACCCCATCACCCCATTACCCCAATGCCCAGGTTCCAGTCACGGTCTCAATACAAGTACACTGTTGTAAACATAAACTTTAATAATCAAAATTACCTAAGACTGGTACAACTAAAAGTATGACAATGGATTATAAAGCCGAAATTGAGCGACTGCTCGCTGAAAATTCACGCTTAAAACAGGACAATGCTTCCCTGAAGAAAAAACAAATAGACGCGCAAAGCCAAGAACTAACCAAAGCCAATCCCCCCAGGGACGAAGCTTCTTTTCAGAGTAAAATCCAATTTATCTCACGCGTCTCACATGAATTGCGTACGCCACTGAATGCCATTATCGGTTTTTCTGAGATACTGCAAGAGGGTGAAACTGACGAACTCACGGAAGTTCAGCAAGATTATATTAATCGGGTGTTATATAACGGGCGACATCTGCTTCAACTGGTAAATGATATTCTTGACCTTTCTAAAGTCGAAGCAGGCAGATTGCGTCTTACTGATGACATTTTCAATGTGGAGAATATGCTAAAAAGTGTTATTGCAGTTGTTGACAGCCTTGCCGTCAAAAAGAACATCTCCATCTCCTTGAGCGTTGAAGAGCCTGAGATTTATGTTTACGCTGACCAGAAACGGATTCGACAGGTGATGTATAATTTGCTCAACAACGCTATCAAGTTTACGGATTCAAACGGTCAAATTCATATTGAAGCTCGAAAACGTCTCATTGACACCGATGAAGATATTACAGAAGCCATGCAGATTTCGGTGCGGGATACGGGGATAGGCATCAAACCGGAAGACCGAGAAAGAATATTTCAGGATTTTGAACAGGCGGACAATTCCCTTACAAGAGAACACGGCGGCACAGGGTTAGGGCTATCCCTCGCTAAACACCTTGTTGAATTGCACGGTGGAAAAATCTGGGTAGAAAGCAATCGGGGGGAGGGTAGTACATTCAGTTTCACAATTCCAAGCAGGCTGGATTATGCCAATAGATACCTCCAGGAAGTTCAAGAACCGCGTACATTGGAAACTCAACAACCGCTCTTCGCGCGAAGTCACCCTACCGTCCTTGTGGTAGAAGATAATCAGGATGCGCAACTACTTTTGACGCGTTATCTGGAGGAGGATTATATAGTTCGCCGCGCCTATGATGGCGAGGAAGCGATTAGAAAAGCTCGTGAATTTTCGCCCTTTGCCATCATACTGGACATTACACTACCGAAAAAGGATGGTTTTGAGGTGCTTCGCGACCTTCAGGAATTCCCAGAAACAAAGGATATCCCCGTCATCATTACCTCAATGGCTGACAACAGCGAACTGGGTGCGGCTTTGGGCGCAGCTTATTATCTTGTTAAACCGGTGGATAAAAGCACATTGATAGCTAAACTTGACCAACTGCGCATCACATCCACCACAGAGAGTGGAGCATCAAGCGTTCTCATCATCGGACATGACGAACGCGAAGTGGAGGAACTGGCGCAAACGCTAAAATCAGAGCATTTTGAAGTCTTAAAGTCTACCAGCGTCAGAGAGGGGGTTGATATGGCAATAGAACACCAGCCTGCTCTGCTAATTCTTGACTTAATCCTGCCGGATTTGAGGAGCGGTTTTGAAGTTGTTGAGCAGTTAAAATCACATCCCACGGCGAAGGACATACCGATTCTGGCGCTAACTGAAAAGGAACTAAATCCTGATGAGCGTACTATGTTGAGCGCACATGTCCAAGCTATCGCCCAAAAAAGCACCCTCTCATCTAAAGAAAACCTGCGGAGGGAAATAAAACGGTTGGAGAGGATGTATCCTGTGCGAGCGGGGGTAATAGACACAGCCACAGGTTTGTTTGGCAGACATTATTTTCAAAAACGGCTTAGAGAAGCGCTCGGCGGAGCAGAACGATATAACAAAATCTTTTCAGTGTTGATGATAGAACTGGACGATTTTGAAGATTATGTAAAAACCGTTGGCTATGTCCAATGCGACATCGCGCTAAAACGAATAGCAGAGGTTTTGCATTCGAACATGCGCAAAGCTGACCCAATTGCACGCCACTCTGTAAAAGAGTTTATGCTCATCCTGCCCGAAACAGATAAACCCCACGCTATCTTGGCAGGTAAGAAAATCTGTGGACTTATATCAGAACTAAATTTGAATTATCAGTTGGAAGGAGGAATCAGCAATAAATTGACCACCAGCATAGGCGTCGCTACCTACTTTGACGACGCTGAAACCAATGAAGAATTGTTGGTGAAAGTAAGACGGGCGTTGCAGAGAGCCAAAAGGGAAGGCGGAAATAGGGTGGTTGGGTAAGGTTACAGTCTCGTGTCGTTTCCACTACATAAAACCCATCCAAACATTCATCATTACCCTCACCCTCATGTATCCCAGCCCACATATCTAAAATAGGTGCCAGCCCATCCGGGCAAAATAGCAGGTAAAATCCAGATATATTGTATATGGATGTAGCAGAGGAATGGAGTTTGTTTTCGCCATCCCAAACGCAGAACCACTCCCACCCTTTTTTGTCCACTGTCCACCAAACATCGGAAACAAAATTTTGAAACGCAAAAGCACCCAACTGCGTAAGACTACATGGAATAGAGTTTCTAATGCGGTAAGATTATCCAAGGAGTGTGTAAAAATTGACGCATATTTTTGCCTGTGGTTTCGATACGCTTCGCTACTCACAGGTTGTTACTTAACGTAACACAGGAAACAGGCGATGCCTGTTTCCTTCCCCTTCCCCCAAGCCGCTACGCTCCGAGCGGGTGAACAAGGGAGCAGTTACTTCCTCCTAAATAATTTTACCAAATTGGCACGTTCTTTGCCTTACATAACGAACATACAAATACTAAGGATGGTTGCTAAAATGATTAAAATTTTCAACCTAATAATCAAGGACGATAATGGACAAGAAAGAATAGAGACAATTCGGTATAAGGTTTATTACGATGAAGAACATGGATGTTACTGTTGGCAGCGGCTCGCTAATTGACAAGGATTTCTGATGAAACCGGAAAACTACTTTCTCGTACTATAGTAGGTAACAACACAAGTAGAACATACCGTCAGCCTGTTGTAGAATATAAAAAACGCTTCGCACCGTATTTTTTGCTGGCTTGTTACATTTTTTATCAGGAGGAAAAATCATGGCTAACGTATTGGAGATACTATTAGGACTTATTTGTTCGTTAATGGGTATTGCTCTGGCGTATGTTGTTTTGGTTTCCTTGCTAATGGGCATTCAGTTCGTTTCAAAAAAGATTAACCTTCACTACGCAGAAACTGCCGTAGCAAAGGATGTTTCTGAAACATAACAGCAAATACAGAAGAGTTTGCCTTCTCTCAATATCACACACCGCAGATTTGCATTCAGTAAATCTGCGGTTTTTTAGTAGCCGCTACGGTATTTTCCCGTCGTTTTACAACTGCTGGATTACCCGTCCGTAGCGTAGTGGCAACCCCGTGTGGTTTTGCTTGCGGGGTTGAAATGGAGGAAGATTCTGATGAGAATACTCTTTGTTATCTTTCTTTTATTTGTATTCTTAGCAATGGCAGACGCCGAAAATACTTACCCCTGGCTCAAAAGCTATGATTCCAAAAACACAATCGCTGAAAGGGTTAGAGTGCCTGAAGGTTATAGGAGGGTAAAGGTAAAAAAGAACAGCTTTGCCCATTGGCTCAAGCATCTTCCGCTGAAGTCGGAAGGAACGCCTGTGAAATATTGGAATGGGCAATTGAAAAGTAATCAAGGGGTACATTTTGCTGTAGTGGACATGGATTTGATAGGAAATGACCTACAGCAGTGTATTGATGCCATAATTCGATTACGCGCTGAGTACCTATGGAGCGCGGGAAAGGCAGAGGAGCTCCAGTTCAGCTACTCATGCAGCCGTGAACCAATACCATGGAGAAAGTGGAAAGAGGGTTGGCGTACGAAGATATATAAAAAGAATGGCAGAGACGCGTTCCGCTGGGTGAAGGTAGCTAACTATAACGATTCAAGAAAGAATTTCAGAAATTATCTTTACAACATCATGATGTATGCAGGCACCTGGTCTTTAAGCAAGGATATGAAGATGATAAGCTCTTCTAAAGTGAATATTGGTGATGCTTTCGTGCAGGGAGCTTTGCCCGGATATGGGCATGCAGTGCTGATTCTCGATATGGCTATTTCAAGCTCTGGCAGGAAAATAGTGCTTCTGGGTCAAAGCTATATGCCTGCTCAAGATTTCCATGTGTTGAAGAATCCACAACACGAATCCTCTCCATGGTACGACGTCAATTTTGGTGAAACGCTTGTTACGCCCCAGTGGACTTTTCAACCCAGCCACGCCAGAAGGTTTCGGAAACAGAGCAAGTAGATAAACCATTTCTTAGAGCGTGACTTTTAACGACGCTACGAGGGAATTACCGTCCTTAGCGGACTTTCTCCGATGAATCCCGCCCGTAGCTAAATCGCATCATCGCCAGCAAAGAAAGCTGGAAACTTCTCAGCGATACGAAAGATGGGTATCCTGAAATAGTTTCATTTGCCCCCGTGATGGCTGCAGACACTACTCCATCTACGATTTTTCTTGTAATTTCCGGCGGTGGCGGGGAGGTAGTTTCTTAAAGGCTTCCATGAAGGTTGTCTCTAAATCGACACCAATCCTTAACTCGTTGATTAAAAAAAGAGGAACGGTTGGCAATGTTTCGCCAAGTCCAAACCAGGTTGTATAGGTTTCAATGACTAAATCAGATGCCAGGAGAACCCGATAGCTGATTGCGTAAAAGGGTTTTTTCCTTGGCGGATGCAAGGGTTCACCCTCTAACAATTCAGCAATTGGATTGTGAAAGGTATCAATGAAGTTGGTTGGTGGCAAAGCATCAATGATTAAATAATTAAGCCCCTGCTTGAGGTATGAAAGAGCATTCGCCGTATAGTTACTGACTTTTCCATGAGCGTCTTTGTTACCAGGAGAGGTTAACTTGATGACACTGATAATTTTTCCCGAAGGTGTGCGAATTGTAATGTCTTTAGCTTCTTGGGGAAAAATGGGATTGACAAAGGAGACGGCTGGAGGAGGCAACTCAAGGGAATCAAATACCTCTGGTATTCTACCACCTAATTCTTCTTTCAAAGTATCGATGGTAACAATATCTGCCTCAATGGGGCTGGCTTTTTTTTCAAAAATCGCCTCAAAGCCAGATTCTTCGGGAAAGCTCTGGTTCAAGGTATCAGCTATCGAAATCAGCCAGGCAGCATGAAAATGATGATAGATTGAGTTGTCTCCTGGAAACTGCAATTGAGTTAAATCATAGAGTGGCATGGTTCTCACCCCGATTTTAGGTTCGAAAATTCAGTTTTCATCTCAGATAGGGTTAAAGTGCATTTGGAGGGAGAAAGGCTTCAACACAAATCAGCGGGCAACTTATCATTAATTTAGTGATAACACAGTAAAAAAAAACCGGGCTTCAGTTGCTGCCGAAGCCCGGTAAAAAATGGAGGCGGTGGGAATCGAACCCACGTCCGAAAGCACTTCAACAAAGGCTACTACATGCTTATCCTATGTTTTTAGGTTTCACCTTCTCAAACTCCCATAGGCAGGATTAATCGAAGGTTAGCTCAAGCGAAGTCTCGCAACTCAGCCCTTGAGCACAACTAAGTTGCACAGCCCGTTTTATCGACGCCCTTTCCGCTCTCACGGACGCAGAACGGAAGGACGAACTACCTTATTAGGCAGCTAATGCCAATTCTTCATCGGCAATTATAGTTTTTCCGCCTTGTTCACGGAGCCAGGCGGCTCTCCGGCATGCAACCTCTGTAGAAACTACTCCCGTCGATACCTGGTCGCCCCCGTTTGAAAAGCGAAGATTGAAAGGGGCTTAGTGGACTTCATCCCCGCTATATACCTCAAAAACGAGCTTTTGGGAGGTTCCATTAAGCTTGTTCATCTTCTCCACAGCCTGCTCTACCACTTTATCTACTTTATCAGCGGAGAATGGCAAATCGCTCAAACATCTTCTGCCGCGCAACAAAATTTTTTTGCGAGCTGTCTGCTGTTTCACTGAACAACACCCCATTTTAGTGTCAAATTGATTTTAGCAACACAGACTCAGTTTCCGCCCTCACCTATCCTGCAAAGCCGCTCGAATTTCTCTGTCGAATTCGCGTTTCTTAATCGCCTCGCGTTTATCGTACTCATGTTTTCCGCGAGCAAGGGCAATTTCTACTTTAGCAATCCCCTTGTTAAAATACAGTCGGGTTGGCACTATAGTAGAGCCCTTGTGCTGTACACTTCTGTCGAGTTTTCTTATCTCGCGTTTATGTAGCAGTAATTTTCGCGGGCGTTTTGGTTCATGATTATCATAGCTTGCGTTATCGTAGGGACTGATGTGCATGTCAAGCAAGAACACTTCGCCATCTTCCACCTTCGCATAACTCTCACTCATGTCTACCTTCCCAACGCGGAGGGATTTTACCTCAGTACCCTGAAGCACGATTCCAGCTTCATAGCGGTCAAGTAAATGATAATTACGTCTGGCTTTGCGATTTTCGGCTATCTTTTTGGTCGCTGTCGCGCTTTTCATCAGCGAGTTATTGTAACATAAATTTTTCGAATTGGCAAGGGAAAATTCAGAATTTTCTCTTGATGTGTTTTCTTTCCTGTGATATAATTATCCTAAAAGGAGGCATTCACCTTTGAAAGTATTAGTTACAGGTGGAACAGGACAGTTGGGATTAGCGGTTGCTCAGGAATTGAAGGACGTACACCAGGTATATTTGATGGATATTGAACCCGTCGAAACGGACTTTGAGTTTATTCAGTGCGATATTCTCAACATGGACGAAATTCAGCAAACTGTGAAGGGGATGGAGGCTATCATTCATCTGGCAGAATTGCCCCATGATGTTACAGTTGACGCCGAAAGACGGGAACAACAAGAGCTAAATTTTGCCACCAGAGGTACTTATTACTTGATGCGAGCGGCAGTGTCGGCAGGAGTTCAGAGGGTTATCTACAAAAGTTCTCTTTCCGTGTTCGACAGTTGCCCCGAAGATTGGGTTGCTACAGAGACATGGTTGCCGCGTCCAAAAGCGGAAGCAAAGTCAATGGCAAAATATTTAGGCGAGTTAGTTTGTCGGGAATTTGCCAGAGAAAACAACATCATGATAGTCTGTCTGCGTTTAGGAAAAGTTGTTCGTGAGGAAGAGGTGCGTGGAAGCCCTTTTGACCCGATGTGGGTGGATGTCAGGGATGCCGCGCATGCTTTTTCAATGGCGTTGAAAGTAGATAGTGGACGCTCCCGTTTTAACATATTTC
>CAZRLY010000100.1:17519-18702 GCA_964601015.1 uncultured bacterium | reverse complement strand
AAAAATCCAAATCGCGTGGCTCACATTTCCTTTCCACACTCATGACAGCGGCGATACCTGCCGCCTGTCCCAGCATCGAACCTGTGGTCATTACGCGCGCTGAGGACAACGCCAACTGGTCAGCCGAAAAACATCGCCCTGCTGCCAACACATTTTTACCTCCCTTCGGAATTAAGCTACGGAAGGGAATCTGATAAGGTGGAACCTGCCGTTCCGGTTTGCTCAAGATGTAAGTCCTTTTGTCGTCATCGGGTTTGTGGGCGTCAAGATAGAAGACTCCGCGAGCAACGGCATCATCGAACTTCCGCCCCGCACGACAATCACCAACTGTCAATATGTAGTCTCCCACAATCCGCCGTCCCTCGCGAATCCCAATCTGTGGCGAGCAGCCGTCGAAACGCCAGCACTTGCCCTCTACCCGCTGATAATAGTCCAGCACTTCCATCATCCGTCGGCGCGCACGGATTTCAGCAGTTGTCATACTCTCGGTGTCGGTGGAATCGAACATGGGAATTTTTATTTTCAGGGCTTTGCCGCCAGTCCCATTCGGCCAAACGCTTACCATTGGCAAGTCCTTCTCATCACGGATTGCCTCGAACCAGCCTTCTGGAACTTGAACTTCAGACTCATTAATTTCCCGCACAAACCCCATCATGGACATCGGCAGTTGACATCCATCCTCCGGCCTGCCTTTCATCGTCTCAAACCTTGCTGCGTGAGCCACCTCCGCTTCGCCGGTGCAATCAATGAACACCTTGGCGCGCATTGCTTCCAGTCCCGACTTCCCATAAACGAGGCATTCCGTAATCCTACCTGCTTTTTCGCAGACATCCACGAACCGAGTATGCAGTAGTAGTTTGACCCCGCGGCGCAGCAAGAGTTCCTGAAGTACAATTGCGAGGATATGATGGTCAAAAACGCGAGCGTGCTGATGGCTATTCGGCTTGTAGGGAGCGATAGCCTTCCACTTTTCCAAATCTGAAATAATTGCATCAAATACCTCGCCCTGCCCTGCCGTCTCGCCGCAGAAAGCAGCCACGCCGCCGGTTGTAGCGTTGCCACCCGTGACAGCGAAACGCTCTACCAATATCACCTTTGCGCCGGATGAAGCCGCCGCGCAAGCTGCCGACACCCCGGCGATGCCTCCACCGATTACCGCAACATCCGCTTCGTAGCGCACCGG
>CAZRLY010000100.1:0-17419 GCA_964601015.1 uncultured bacterium | reverse complement strand
GAACGAGCAGGCTGCACGTTCTACGAACAAGCCAGGGTTTCGGTGCGCAGTGCGGCACCCTACTTTTTAATACTTCCCCAGGTTGTGGTGATTTTGCCTGCTTTTCTAACAGCAGCCGAGCCGGTCGAATAGACTTCTATCTCTGACAATCTGACGATATTTCCCCACGTTTTGTCGTAACTGCTGCCGTCGGTACAGTAAAATCTCAACCGCTTCGCGCCAACGGAAGAAATTTTAAACTCCTTCGTTATTTCATCCCGTTTGCCCTCTTTGACCTGAGTTTCAGGAATATCCTTCCAATTATTGCCTTTTTCATACTGGATAACGTATTCTACTGGAGCCCAATCTGTATAAAAATAGAGGTTCACTCTAACAATCGTCATGGGCTTGCTAAAATCCAGTATCAGCCAATGCGGCGGGTCACTTTCCTTGCCGGGCGCGTCCTGTTTGCCAGAAAGCCATCTGGTGTCTGGGGTGTTTTGGTCATTATTGCCATCAATGGCATTTTCTCCAACATAAGTGTCATTGTAAATTGAACTTACTTCTACCTCGGCTTTCAAGGCGATGTTTTCTTCTTCTGCCCCGTAAGCATAAGTAACAGTTATCAAAAAACCAACAAGCAAAAGCCTGAGTAATACTGAATAGATTTTCATCTGATGTAACCTCCTGTTTTTTGGGTTGTTGAATTATAAGGGAAGTGGATATGTTTGTCAAGTGTTTTTTACTCAGGCAGTTTGGCACCGACATAGATTAAGTCGTGCCGATTGTAGTCAAAAGCGAAATGAACGTAGCCCTCCTCCTCGTCTACAAAACCATCTGGATATTGAAGTTGTCCAGGGAAATCAGTCAAAATTCGCTTATGGAACCACGTTGTCATATCGTCGTCGGAGGCCCACAGAGCAAGCGGGTTGCGGACGCCACAATTTGGATTTGGGTTGTGAATCAGCACGATTCGTCCGGTGTTGAGGCGGTGGAGGCGGAACTTCGTGCCTGGGTTGGGGATGCCGGTACGTTCTGGTTGCGACCAACTTCTGCCGCGGTCAATGGATTCGCTACGCATAAGACAGCCGGTGCCATCTGCGCGAATGAGCATCACGAGTCGCCCGTCACTCAACTCAACCACATTGTTTTCCGCCCATCCAGCCGTTGGGCTAATTGAGGCGGACTTAGTCCATCTGCGTCCTTCATCATTGCTGATAAGTACACCGTTGCGCGCTTGTTTAATTGAACCATCGTGTAACGGCGAAGCTGCGGCATCGCGCATGGTATCGTAGCTTTGCAATGGCAAAAACCATTCACCCCATGTACTGATGTAAAGATTGCGCAGGAAGGTGCGTTTCGGCATCGGGGTGAAAGGTACTGGCTCATCCCACATTTGGCCGTTGTCCCTGCTGGTCAGAACAAAATTCCGCCAATCCTCGAAGTAGCCCAGATGACTGACACCCATGATGTGTATTTCCTGCCCGTGGACGATAACCTCGGACAACAAACAGGCTCTGTCGTCGAAACGAAGCACCATTGTCGGTTTGCTCCATGTAGCCCCGCGGTCTTTTGACCGGCACAGGGCGATGTGATTTTCTTTGCGTGGCTCATATTCGCCGCCGGTCATGAAGAATATTGCCCAATCGCCGTTCGGCAGCCGACGTAGCGTTTGGTCGCAAACGCAGTGATTTGGTGGAAAGCCTTTGTGGACGTGTGTAAATTTGTCCATAATACCTCCATTTTGGAGTGCAACGATTGAATCGCTGCACTCCAAATTCCGCCGTAGCCCAATTTGTTTTGATTTTAAAGCGGAAGTAAAATCAAAACATAGACAGATTCTATCTTGGCAGAATCCATTGAGACGTGATATCCAAATTAGAAATTTGGGCTCATAGCGTACATGGTTCAGCAGGCGGTGGCGTTTTGAGCCATGCCAGGTTGAAAACATAGTGCTGCCGACTGCTGATGAGGTGGATAATTCCGTCGGCAGCCTGGCAGACGGACATATATCCGCCGGGTTCGGCACTACTGAAGCCCATGGTGAATAAACGCCCGTCCATCGTTTCCACTTCCCTTCCTTGCCCATCGTCACTGATGAGGCGAATGCAGGGCCAAGTCTCACCTTCGTCGAAAGACAACGCTCCGAACAGCCCGGTGACTAATCGCTCCTTGCCTGAAGCGTCGGTGATTGGCATGTACTTCGCCTCCCTGCGGCTACCGAAGAAGGAAGCGAAGAATATCGGGCCCTCTTTCAGCCGTAGCAGAACCAATCGCTGTCCACCACTTATCGGCGGGAAGGGGCTTGCGCTGCAAGTCCAGGTTTTCCCCATGTTGTCAGAGACGCTCTTGGGCATCATACCGTCGATATTGTCACCGCGTCCGAATGCCATCAGCCGGCCGTCCCTGAGTTGGACGACACCCGCATGGATTCCCGCAATCGTCCCTCCCGCATCCTGCCACGTCTCACCCTCGTCGTTGCTAATCCAGAGAGCCGTGCCGCCGCTCCCACCGGTGACAGCGTCGCATGGCAGGACGATGGAGCCGTCTTGCGCCCGAAACACAGATTCCACCGGCATGTGACGTATTCCGTGTTCGGGGATGATTAAGCGCATACGCGACCAAGTTGCGCCGCTGTCCTTTGACTTGCGCAGGATAGTCGCCAAGTTGCCCCAGGTTGCCGCTGCCGAAAGCCCGACGAACTGATAGATTGTGTCGTTGCCGTCGAAAAACAAGGCTGGTGCATGGCAGTTTCGGTCAGGTACGTCCCAGAAGGGAGAAGCCGGCTCCCACTCCTCCTGCCCGTAACGCAAACGACTCGCCAGCAATGCGAGTTCCCGCCCTTGTTCCTCAACGCAGGTATACCAAATTGCCAGCAAGTCGCCGTTCGGACATGCCACAACCGCCGGGTCATGATTATGGCGTGAAAACATCGGCCCATTGGACTCCGGCGGGATGTTGACGTACTTGCGCGGCCCTTTGAAATAGGGTTTGGTCAGGTCAATTGCCTTCGCCATGTCGGACGGAACTTCCTGCTTGACGTTGCGTTGGTGTAGTTCTGGCGGAGGTACTGGAAGCAGTTCGGTCTTCGGCGATTCACCAATGACTACCCTGAACCCAATCATCCAATTTTTATCCTCTGGAATCATGCCCATGCGGTTCGCCGAACGCAAATAGTAAATATCAGTGCCATGACTGCCGCCGCGAACAACCTTGAAATTCCCGTCTGCCCGCCCTACCGGGTCAACTTGCTCGTCAGCCTCGTAGCGCCCGTACCAGTCGCAACACCACTCTTCGACATTGCCGTGCATGTCGCACAACCCCCAGGCATTGGGCGGTGTTTGCCCTACCTTCAGCGGCACCACTTCGTCTTCGCTGCTGCGCGCCCGGTCAGGATACCAACTTCGTTGGGCGTTCTTGTGGAATTCTTCGGGTAGTGCGTCGCCGGTATGAAAATGGGTGGTTGTTCCTGCGCGGCAGGCGTACTCCCACTCGGCTTCCGTCGGCAAGCGGTAGGGCAGTCCCTCTTTCGCCGACAGCCATTCGCAGAAACGCACTGCATCATCCCAACTCACGAACACCACCGCCTCGTCATCGTCTTTGGAAAAATCAAGTTTGCCGCGAAGTTTGCGGTGTTCCGGGTCAAATTGCTCGTATTGAGCGTTAGTCACCTCGTAGACACCCATGTAAAAAGGGTTGCTAATTTTGACTTTGTGTACCGGCCGTTCGTCGAAATCACCATCGCTACGGTGAGGCTTGCCTGCCACCTCATCGGGAATCGGACCTTTGCCGACACCCATCGAAAAAGTACCCGGTTCAATGCGCACTAACCTCATCCCGATGGAGTTGGTATATTCTTTGTTGTGCGGCATGTCCGCCGCAAACGCAGCCAAGGCATATCTGTAAAGAACTTCTAAATTGACCATCTATATCTCCTTTTCCAATACAATATCATTTTTTGATAGCTCCCCACATTGTTGTGAGTTGACCGGTTGGGTGGACTGCCAAAATCTGGCCCTTTCCTTTGGTCAAGTTCGCTTTAATCTCACCTTCGCTCAAAGCCCTTGTCCAGAGGCGGAATTCGTCCAAACTTCCCTTGTATAAATCGTAATCCCCTACCGATTGCCCAAGTTGAATGCCATATTTATATCCTTCTGTGACAGAGCCAATCTTACCATTTTGTGAATCTTCAACCTTGCCGTCAATGTAGACGGTGAGGGTATCTTGTGCTTTGGCATCTCTGACAAATGCCAGGTGATGCCAGTTATCATCATTGTATGGGCTTGTTGTTTGGATAACTATGGATGTTGACGTTTTGTCGTGTATCAACCCTCTTACCCTGTTGGAACCTGGTTCTGTGCGAATCCAGAACTGCGGATTCCCAGCTTGCACGTTGTAACCCCATACTAAACTACCATTCGCAGCCTTTTCCGTATACTTAAACCAAATTTCCACGCTAAAACTTTTGTCTGCGACATCCATAGAATCTGTACACGGGATGTCAACATAATTTTGACCATCAAGTTCAATTCCGCCGCCAAATTTCCCGTCCACCCACTTGATGTCGCTTTTGCCCTCGAACTGTCCATTGTTACCGTATTGGGTAACGTCTGTTGCTATTTTTCCGCTGCCACCGTCAAACGGGAGGTAAACTACCAGAGTATCGTCTGCCTGGGTTTCTCCGATACATGAGATTACAAAAATTAACGCAAAGGTTAAAATCAAAGTTTTTGCAGCCATTGATTTCCCTCCTTAATGATATTTTAGGTCAATTTCGACATTTCTGAGTGTCGATAAATAATCGTAGGGGCTACCCGGTATGGTAGCCCCAAGTCAGGCTAATATACCTTTCCACAGAATTTTTCCCTATGTTGAACGTCAGACTTTAGTCTGGTTTTCCGATTGAAATCGGACGTCCTATATCCTAAGATTTTTTATGGAAAGGTATACAAGTTCCTAATGTTTCCCCATGTCGTGGTAACTTTCCCTGCGGGTTGCACAGAATTAGGTTCCATCACAAACTCGTCAGAGGTTTTCTGTTGGTCAGAAAGTCGAACTTCGTCAACGACGCAATTTGTGGGAAAATCAGGACTGGGTGGCGATGCGTTGTTGATGTCAAGCGTTTCGGCAAAAACAGTTGGACCGGCTTTGAAATCGTCTGAACCAGCCAGGTTGCTGTCCAGATATACCTTGATGCCATCTGGCCCCCATGTTCCAGCCAAGTGGTGAATTTCATCTTTTTTCCAACCTGTCGGTTCACTATCAGCATTGTGCCAACTTCCTGCGCTTTTAAGCCGCATTCGCGCAATGCCACTTTTGTCGAACTGAAGGAACACAGCGTCTGTCCCGCGTTTGTAGCTCATAAACACGAAGAGTTCGCCAGCAATCTCAGAAGCGTCAAGCCCCATTTTCACCCACAATTCTACGGTTCCCTCTTCCAAATTCACGAACCTATCTTCTACGGGAAAGTGAATCACATCGCCGACATTTTCGCTGACGAATCCGTTCCCGAATTTTCCAGGAACGAATTTGCCTCCATCAACTGTCCCGCCTTCTTCTTCGACGGATTCCTTGCTTTCCAATGCGGAATAAAATGTTTCCTTAGCGAATGCAAAAGGTATCCAAACTAAGGCGATGATGAGAATACACAACGTTGTTTTCATGATTTAACCCAGTAACGTCCGGTTAAAAAATTGCATCTGTCGTAAGTAATCAAGAAGAATGGAAAACGGAGTAGCAAGCTTTGGGAAAGGTACAAATTACGCAGGCTAATTCTATTAAATGATGAACTAAATGTTTGGTCAAAGTTACTTAGCTTGCGTCCTATTGCTCCTAAAAAGCCTGCTAATCCATAGTGCAAAATCCTAACCGGACATCACTGGATTTGACCCTCCAAACATTAAAATATTTCTTGACATCTGTTATTCAATAATATACTATATCAAACCAATCACAGGATTTCGGGAGGACTTGCTATGAAAAGTTTGATACTAATTTCGTATTCGCTTTGTACGGCGATGCTCATATCCGGTTGCATCTGGGTACCCGTGTTAGAAACAAAGTGGAGTGAAAATTACGCGTTAGCTTCAAACGGTGGAATATCCGAAGATGCAAACATCAATGACGCGAAACTCGGCACCATTGCGCATACTCCCAAAGGAAAGCCGAGAAGGTTTGTCATTAAACTCGCCGAACCAAAACGAATCCGCAAATTGGTGGTTTATAATTATAACCTCTTTCGCTTTAATTTGCAATACTGGGACATGGAAAATATGGAGTGGAAAACTTTTCACGAGGTTCGGCAGAGACGCAATATAGTGGGAATGGATTCAAAGATAATTCAACCCAAATATGAAGTTGGGAGACTTAACTTCGTAACGGATAGAATTCGTATAGATGTCTCTCGCACTGTTGATGATGAATCTGTCATGAAAAAGAAACCTGACAAGGATGATAAAATTCTCGACAGGACACGGACAACTATTGGCGGACGTTATATCGAATACTACAAAATTCTAAAAGAACGCCCCGCTGGTGTAAGAGAGATTGAGATTTACGGTTTGGCTGATTAGTAAATTTCATTAATAAAAGTTACTACTGCGGAGGAAGTTAAAGAGAATGATACAACTGCCACAGGAAGATTGGATGGAACTCAGATTAATGGACACGAAGGTAGGTTATGCTCATACATACATGGAAAAGTCAACCTACGGAAACGAGGATGCTATAAAAATTCGCGCTGAGATGGTAATGGAGATAAGAAGGCTTGGGGGCGCGTTAAGATTGAACAGGACGAAAGAATCGCATCTGACGATGGATTTGAAACCCCTTCATTTTGTCTACAACTCGAATGAGACGGGACAGGATAAGCTGGTGGAAGGGAAGGTGGACGGCGGCATACTCCATGTAAAAACCATTTTGAGCGGTGATACCACTGAAAGTATCAAACCGTTTCCCGAAAACGTTATCTTCGAGGAGATGCTTTCATACATAGCCTTTCAAAGGGGGTTGAAGGTTGGCGATGAATATACCGTTGATGTCTTCAACGTCGAATTTCTCAAGCCTGTCAAAACGACAGTGGAGATTTTGCGGGAAGATACCGTATCACACGAAGGAAAATCCGTGTCTGTGCGGGTATTGGAACACAATATGGACGTAATGGGCGGGATGCGGGTAAATGAATGGCTGGGTTTAGACGGCACAACCTACAGGACGGAAATGGGAACGATGGGCTTAACAATGGAACTCATTAAAGCGGATATGGAAACAGCACTCGGAGAGGTTGGCGAAGTGGACGTAATTATCAGCACTAAACTTTTCCTCAAAGGTATGCCTCCAATGCCAGGATGCGACAATTTTAAAGCGAGAGTACAACTAAGCGAAGGGAATCTTTCCGAAACTGTCATGTCCACTGAACGTCAGAAACTCACCCTTGATGCGGATATGTCAAGCGGCATTTTGGAGGTATGTCCCCTGAATATCGACGAACAATCCGCGCTCACCCTACCGATAAACGATGATGAAGTTGCCAAATTCCTGCAATCTACAGTATACGTGCAGGCGGATGACGCATCAATCAGAGAGAAAGCGTCTGAGATTATCGGCGATGAAACCAACTCCTGGCGCGCAGCAAAAATTATCTACAAATGGGTATACGAGAGCATTTATAACAAAAGTCTTAAAGTCGGATTTGGCTCTGCCAAGCAAACACTGGAAACCCTCGAAGGCGATTGCACTGAACATACCGTCCTTTTTATCGCATTAGCCCGCGCCGCGCACATTCCCGCCCGTATTTGCTCCGGCATCGTCTACCATCGCGACGCATTTTACTACCATTTTTGGCCTGAAGTATACGTCGGAAAATGGATAGAAATGGAACCAACTTTAGGACAACTCCAGGCTGACGCCACACACATCAAACTCACAGGTGGCATGCTCGAATCCGAATTCCCGTTAGAATTTGGCGAGGGCGTACTAAGAACGCTGAATCAACTTCAGATTGAGCGGATTGAATAATAGTACAGCGGAGCGAAAGTTTTTAACCCCATCTCTCAGTGTACGGAGCTTTTTGGTATTGGGGCGTTGGGGTAATGGGGTATTGGGACATCTCCCCCATTACCCATACGCATCAACTTTAGCCTTCGAATCAATTCGAGGCTAAAAGCTGAAGTCGTCTCAAAGACGACTAGGACTAAGTTTTAGTCCACTTTGAGTGGACTTTAGCTTTCAGCCTGAACTTGAGTTCAAGGCGTTTGGGCTTAACTTGATACTGCTTCTTTGGCTGTCCCCAAAATAGAGATGAATAGACCAAACGTTTTACGCATATTTACGCTTTCAATGTTGATAGTTTTTATCGCCTCCATGTGGTTTGGAGATGTTTTGGCTATTCCAACTCTCTATCCGGCGTCGCATCCAATTGATGCCGTATTCCCTGAGGACATCCAAAATTACGATGACGAAAGCATCAATAACATATCCTTCGCTCCCTCAAAAGAGGTTGCGTCTGTCATTTCCGTAGCGGGTTGGATTCACTACATAGGCAGGGATGAAGTAAAACGCCCATTTGCCGCGGCTACCGTTGAAATCTACGATGAAGATTTCTTTACTCCTGATGATTTTCTGGGCAAAACGCTGACGGACGATAAAGGATACTTCAGGTTGGATAATATTCCCAATGGGGACATTTCTGGAGGCAGGGATGTATACATAAAAATCGGGGCTGTCAATAATATGTGGGCTATTCGGCGCGTTCACTTAGATGTGCTGGGAATTGATTTGACGCCGGTTTATAAGTGGCGTTCTAAAACTTATTCGGATGTAAAGGACGGTTCCACCGTTTACATCGGTGGAGGGGCACCGGAAAGAGGCTGGGTACTTCCCGACAAAGATAGGGGTGCGATGCACATCTTTCAGGATATACGGACAGTTAGCAGTTTTGCGGCATTATCCGGACATCACCCCTACGATGACGACGCTGAGTTTTACAAAAACCAGCGCTATCTAAACTGCTATTTTCCCAGTCCGGCACCAGTTCGACTTTTTACAGGCGGTATCTCAGTATATTTGCCGTACAGTTTCAAAGCGGGAATGGACGAATTCCCCTACCCGCTCAATCTGTTGATAGCGTCCAACGCTCTCACAGATACCAATATCATATTCATGGAACCAGACAAAAGGGCTGATGTCACCTATCACGAATACGGACACTACATGATGGACGCCGCCTATGGGACGGTTTGGCCCACATTAGACAATGTTTCTGAGGTAATCGGATACCACAGTTTTGAAAAGCCGACTAATTTGATTCGAGCGTGGAGTGAAGGGTGGGCTGATTTCGTAGGCGCATGCGTACGGGATTATATGAGGGGACGCGAAGATGGTATTTACAATGGGCATGAGATGGAAGCAGAGGTAAGGACGTTGACGCTCGGCAAGTGGAAGCGCACGGAATCCGC
Organism: uncultured bacterium; assembly: GCA_964601015.1. Lineage (GTDB taxonomy): Bacteria > Poribacteria > WGA-4E > DTYX01 > CAZRLY01 > CAZRLY01. Next base: position 7,985 of record CAZRLY010000100.1, on the reverse strand, counting down.
TATAGCTCGCTCACTTTACGATATCTACGATAAGTCAACGCACATTGCCGAAGAGGGAAGTGACAACCTCAACATCGGTTTTGCTGAAATTTGGGATATCCTCTGGGAACATCGCTTGGATACCGTAGACGATTTCTGGGAAACATGGCAGGCAAGAGAACTCCCCATAGAGGAAGCCTGGCAGATTTTCGCGTTGAACGGCATCCGGCTTTCGTGGCGAGAACCCCGTCCCCCGCCTGGCATAAGCGTAACCTGGAATGCCGATGCGCTGCCGCCGAGTTTGTACAATATTAAAAGCGACATAGTAATCGCCCCGGAATTTACCTTGACAATTTGCGCCGACATAGGGTGGGTTGAACTGGAGTTTCCAGGCGACGATGAGGAAAATCTGGGTTTGAATCCGGAGTTGGTCGAATTTATCGTTCGCGGGAAATTGGACGCGCTTGGAGTCATCTTTCGGGCGGATGTCCCTGAAGGCGAACCGGGGCACTGGTATGGAATGCGACTCGAAGAGGGCAGCGAATATATTCTGGATAACTGCATAATTGAGGATGCGGACATTGGCATAGAATGTATGGCAAACGCAGACTACATTAATAAATGTCGCCTTATCAATAACAACGTTGGCATCCTTTTTTCTAAAGATGCCACTCCCAATGTTAAACATACGAAATTTTTGAACAACAACATCGGCGTTCGCATCCTGGAGAACGCCCGTCCTAACCTCGGCAATCTGGAGAATTATAGCAGGCATGATAACGGTTACAATACGTTCGACAACAAACGGTATGATATAGCGAATGAAACTTCTAATCTCATCTACGCCCAACACAATACATGGGGAACGTGGAATATCGCAAAAATTGACAGGCGGATTTTCGATGACGGGGAATCGAAAGAGTCGGGGGAGGTAAAATTCATTCCGTTTAGAGAATATCCAGACTCGTATTTGTTTTATGGCGATGTAAACGCCGATGGCAAAATTGATAACTCAGACGCTACGCTGGTACTCAAACATTCCGTAAAAATCATTGAATTGGACGAAGAACAAAGAGATAGGGCGGATGTCTCTGGCGATAATGTCGCAAATTCGCTGGATGCCATCTTTATCATGCAGTACGCAACTGGGAAAATCAGTCAATTTTCCATCATCAGGTAATTGTAGATGTTGAAAAAACAAGTAGAACCCTACACAAAAAGAAAGGGGGGGTTGGGGGGTGGCAATTGAATGTTGAAGAATGAAGATTGACTATTGAAAAAACCAACAATCTTCAATTGCCTTGGCTTGTCCCCCAAAAATAGAGATGAAATCTGAGAAACTTGCTTTATTGGGAGGCACTCCCGCATTCACGCATAAACAGGAATTAGCGAATGCAACGCGTTGGCCGGTATTCGGCGACGAGGAAAAACAGGTGGTTCTTGAGTTGCTTGAGGGTGGCAAAGGTACCTATGCGCCAATAGCTGAGTTTGAGAGCGCATTCGCAGAATATCACGGAACCAAATACGCCCTCGCTCACAACAATGGCACTTCGGCAATCCATACTGCTTATTTCGCAGTCGGAGTTGGTCCGGGCGATGAAGTCATCGTGCCTGCGTATACGTGGCAATTGCAGGTTGCGCAAATCTTAGCGTTGCACGGCGTTCCCGTCTTCTGCGATGTTGACCCAAAAGACGCAACCATCGCCCCTAAGGAGATTGAGCGCAAGATAACGCCGCGTACGAAGGTAATTGCGATTTTGCATCCGTATGGCGCAGTCGCACCGATGGACGATATTATGGAAATTGCACATAAACACGGGCTGCCCGTCATTGAAGATTGTTCGCATGCGCATGGCGCAACATACAAAGGCAAAAAGGTAGGGACGATGGGCGACATCGGGTGTTTCAGTTTGCAGGCGAGCAAATTAATGACGGCTGTTGAGGGAGGCGCAATTATCACTAACAACGAGGAGTATTATGAACGAGGGTGCGTGTTAGGGCATTACGAGCGCATACCCAAGCTCAACTCCGAAGAATACCGGCGTTTCCATCAACCCGGTAAGTTGCAGGCACCCAGTTGTTTTGGGTTCAAGTATCGCATTCATCCGATGGCCGCTGCGCTTGCGCTCGTGCAACTTAAACATTTGGACGAGTGGAACGCTATTCGGCGTCACAATATGTGTTATCTCACTGACGCGTTGTCTCAGATAAGCGACGCATTTGAGCCAGCATACGAGCGTCCTGGAACAGCCCGCTTGTGGTTAAGCTATCTGTGTACGTTTCATTCTGAGCGTGCTGGTGGCGTTTCGTGCGAGAAATTTGCTAAAGCACTCACGGCGGAGGGTTTACCAGCCACCGGACCGGCTGGCTACTTCCCTGCCTACTGGAACCCGATTTACGAGGAACGCGTGAGCATGTGGGGTGAGGGTTATCCATTTGATGCGCCCGCTGTGAAACATCGCGTTGAGTATCGGCGCGGCGACTGCCCGCAAGCAGAGTCACTCTACAAACGCACGGTTGGCTTGCCAGTGCTTCACCACCCATCTGACCAAAGTTTGCTTGACGCCATCGTTGAAACCATCGCAAAGGTGTTGCGCAACATCGACAGTGAAGCGTGAAAAAAGTAAAGCGGGAAGCGTAGAGCGTAAAAAGACGTGAAAAAAAACGAGAAAACGGGACACCTCCTGTAGCGAAGCGGCTTGGGTTGAGTAGGTTCGGAACGAAGTGAAGAACCGTATCGAAACCAAGGCTTCATCCGACGCTTGAATTTGTGTTGGCTGCAAGAGAGACTAAGATGTCAATGGCATCAAGCCTAAGTTTTGGCTGCAAAAGAGACTGAACTGTCAATGGCATCAATGCCATTCAAAGCTCGCTCTCAGTTGCGCCCAAAACAAAGGACACTGAAGGTTAGCTCTCAGTTGCACCCAACACGAAAAAGCGAAAAAGGCGAGGCAAAGCCTACGCTTTGGGCTTCCTTTTAAATACTAAGGAGGTAAGAATATGAAACCCAGTAGGTCGATTTTCACAAATCGACAGTCGAGATGTGAATCTCGACCTAACATATTATACAATGGAGGATGAAAATGAAAATTGATGCAATAGAAGTTCATTACGTGAAACACCCCTTGATTTCTCCCTGGCGAACGGCCTATGGGGAGGATGCCGAAACCTACTCTGTTTTAGCGAAAATGCACTCTGGGAGTTATAGCGGTTGGTCGGAATCCTGTCCCTTATATGCGCCAACCTATTCTCCAGAGTTTGCTGGCGGCGTTTATTTTCTTGTAAAAGAAATATTTGCGCCCATGCTGGTAAGTAGAGAGATTTCTTCGGCGCGGGAGTTGTTAGAGTTTTTATCTGTATTCAAGGGCAATCCATTTGCTAAAGCCGCTGTCGAGGTTGCCTGGTGGATGCTGCAAGCTGAAATCCAACAGCAACCCCTTCATCAACTTTTAGGGGGGAAGAAAAAAGAGATAGAGGTAGGTGCCGATTTTGGTATTACTGAAGAGATAGGTGAACTGCTAAAGGATATTCAGAACGCTGTTGATGCTGGTTTCAAGCGCGTTAAGCTGAAGGTACGACGCGGGTGGGACATTGATATGTTACGAGAGGTAAGGAAGCGTTTTCCCGATTTTACATTCCATATCGACTGCAACTCCGGCTATTCTTTGAGTGACATGCCGCTTTTTAAGGAGATAGATAAACTGCGCCTCGCTATGATAGAACAACCGCTATTCCATACTGACTTGCATGAACACGCGAAACTGCAAGCAGAAATTGAAACGCCTGTCTGTTTGGACGAAAGTTGCAACTCGGTGCGCGCTGCGCGAGAAGCCATTGAAATCGGTGCCTGCCGCTATATGAACATCAAACCCGGCAGAGTTGGCGGATTACAAAACTCGCTGGACATCCATGATATGTGCAAAGAGGCAAACATCCCTTGCTGGGTTGGCGGAATGCTGGAAAGCTCCGTAGGGGCAGGTATCTGTGTCGAGTTAGCCACACTTGATAATTTCCTCTATCCTAACGACATATTCCCTTCCGACAGATTCTATCAAGAGGAAATATCGGAGGGGAGGTTAGAACTTTCCGGACCGGGTAAAATGAAGGCTTCGGACGTGCCTGGAATTCCATTCCATCCGCTCAAGGAAAGACTAAAAGCGCGCACCATATTATCGGCGTTGGTTGAAAAGTGATAGGAAAGCTAAGGGGCAAAGGGGTTAAAGGGCAAGAGGCTGGTTGACTGACAAAAGTCCTTTTTCCCCAGACGTAATAAGCCTTTGGAAGGTGTTGGTGACAGGGCACCAAGAAAACGGGAAAACGGGACGATTGTGGGTCAAACGGATTTCCTCTCCACTGAAACTTCTGACTCATCAGATTATAGATGACAGTGGCAAAAATGTCGCCATTAGCAGATTGGACTTTGGACAAATTTGCAAAACCTCATGGTTGCTGGGTTCCAGCAGAAGGGAACTAAAAGCCCAAATGCCCATTCCACAAGGAATTCAGCCAATATTCAGCGTAAAAGAGACGATTTTATCCAAAGTCCAAAGCAGAGAGTACCACTTTTATTTTACCATCTCCAAAAATGAAAAACACAGAAATAACATACAGCATGAAACATAATTTTGTTTGGCTTTTAACCAGCTTGGTGTTCGGTGTACTCTTGAGTTTGAATTGTATAAGTTTTGTGGCAGAGAAGGTGGCAGTGGAGGTTGACCTCCAGGGGGCCGCCGCGAAGAAGGCGTGGGTCCTGGTGCAGCCCAAGGGCGTGACGTTCCGCGGCGGCGAGCTAGTGCTCGACGGGCTGGCCCACCTGGCTCCGAGCGTGGTGCTGCGCGAGCCGGCACTCGGGGACATGACGCTGACGTGCAAGGTTTACATCAAGCCGAAAGGAAAGGGCGGGGCCTTCGAGGTGCGCTTCCACTCCTCCGACAGCGCCTCGCACCAGTACGTCGCCGTCAAGCGCGGTGCGATAGCCCTATCCTGGGTGAACGCGGACAGCACCTGGCACGAGCTGACCTTCAAGCGCATGGCGCGGCCCGAGGGGCGGTGGCTCGACCTCAAGCTTGAGTGTGTGGGCTCCAAGGCCCGCTTCTATCTTGACGGCAAGAGAATCTCCTGGTACTGGAAGGGCGACCTGCCCATCAGGGTCGGCCGTGTAGGCTTCAGCATGAGCCAGGGCCTGGTGCGGATCAAGGACATTCGCATCAAGGGCACGGCGGCGCGGCTTGCGACGCCGTGGCGTATGGTGCCCTGGCCGAAGCGCTTCGGCACATTCCAAGAGCTTCCCCCCGAGTATCAATACACCGACCTCTCGGGCAAGCTCGACCTCACGGTGAGCGCGCCGTTCGTCATCAGCAGCCATATCACCCGTCACGAGATGGGGCAGCACATGTTTCCGCACCTGTTCAAGCTCCAGAACGGCGAGCTCTTCCTGTTCTTCCACAAGGAGCACGACATTGCCGGGGCGCAGCGTGTGTGCCTGCGCTCGCGCGACAAGGGGAAGACGTGGACTCCGGAGCCGGAACGGGTGAACCGCGACGAGGCCGTCGGTGCCCTCAAGGACGGCACTGTCCTGATTTACGACTCCTACAGCTTCCTGAAAGGCGACGATGTCTATGCGAAGGAGATGTTCGTCTCGCGGGACGGCGGGGCGACATTCGAGGGCCCGCTGCTGACGATGATCAGGGCTCCGCAGCTCAAAAACACGCTTTCGTCGCCTGTGAGCGCCTCGGGGAAGAAGTCTGCGGCCCGCTACGAGAAGACCTCGGCGCAGTGGAGCAGCGTGGGTGGTCCAGGTTTCTGGCGAAGCATCTTGGAGCTCGACGACGGCTCGCTGCTGGCCTGCGGTGTGGCCCGATTCAAGTCCAACAAGAAGTATCGCTGCGTGTGCCTTCGCTCCACGGACAAGGGGAAAACCTGGACGGTGCTGGCGACCATTGCTTACAGTCCGTCTGTGCGCGGCGAGGGCTTCTTCGAACCGGTCATGTCGCGGTGCTCCAACGGCGACCTGTTGTGCGTCATGCGCACCGGCAGGGGGCTGCCGCTCATGCAGACACACTCCACCGACGGCGGGAAGACCTGGGGCCCACTCGACGTGCTCTCGGATATGAGCGTGGACCCCGATCTGTGCCTGATGAGCAATGGCGTGCTCGCGTGCAGCTATGGGCGGCCCGGCAACCGCATCATGTTCAGCGTCAACGGCACGGGAAGGGAGTGGACAGACCGGCTGAAGATCTTCGAGTATCAATTGTGGGGCCTCCCGTGGAGCACCGGTTACACCGGCATCGTGGAGGTCGAGCCGGGCAAGCTGCTCTTGGTCTACGACCGCCGCGACCCGTACCCCGCCTCCGCCGTCGGGTGCACGACAGCGGTCCAGGGCGTCTACATCACCGTGCGCAAGAAGTGAGGCGCAGGGCTCTCCCGTACCCCTCGAAGCGACAGGACACGGCGAAAGTCAAAATAGCGGAATGCGCGCTATAACAATTCAACCTGCGAAGAATCGCCTACATTTAACCGGCTGTATTTTCCGCTGACTATGTTCTTTCAATTTCACGTCTCGTTTTCTTGTTTTCTATCTTTTTTAACGTGGTTTTTTGATTTGTCCCCACGTAACGGTGAGTTTATCTTGAGTTGTGACGGAGTGGGGGCCGGCACTCGGCACATATTCGCCTTCGTATAAATGAGCGAAATCAAACCAGAGGGTTTTTACCGTCTCGAATCGGAACTCACACCACGGACTCTCAGTCAACTCCTTTAGAGTACACGTGAGATGATATTCTGCCCAACTCATTTGTCCCGGCAATTACATCTTCCACCTTCTTTATCTCCTCAAGCCCTCCATCTAAAAGGATATTCTCTGGCTCATCGGCTCCATAGAGAGCGGATAAACACCCATAGGATACTATCAGAATCATAAAACAGAGTTTGGCTTTCATTTATTTTCTCTCATGAATTGCATTACCGATTTTTTCAGTCAAAAACCATAGCGGCTAAGAAACCGTGCTTTTCGGAAAAACTTGGTTTCTATTACCCTTTCCCGTCGAGATATGAATCTCGACCTACATATAAGGAAGTTACCGGGTTGTATGCGCGTACTCATGAGAACTATTCCTCCCTCTCTCGTTTGCTCAAAGAATATTTCCTTTGAAAAAACAAAACTTAGTCGCCTGATTTTACCCTCCTCCAATTGCCGAGCTAGCCTGAAATATCGGCAACACAAGACCAATGGAGAAAAAACTAAAAAATAGAACTTGTGCCAGAATTATTATAACCAAAGTAATTCTTATGCCCGTACTCCACTTGGGCCGCTTTATCAACAACAGTAACAAATACAGAAAAGGAGAGCCAGCCCCCAGGATAGTAACAGCCACGCCGTATGGCGGCAAAAGAATCCTTGTAGGAAGGGGCAATGACACATTAAGGTCATCAAACAAGGCTGAGAATTTGGACACAACAAATACGTCTAATAAGACATAACCGATTAAATGACAGAATGCTATCAGGGTGAAAGCAAACAACACAGGGGCTTCTCTGAATAACAGCTCGATTTTCCCTGATGCTTGATTATTACTATCTTGAGCCATGATTTTTACTATCCTTTCGGGGAGGAGTATCCCAGCCAACCATTTTTGCAAAAATACACTTCGTTGATTTTTGCAGTCCGGGCCAGCTTGTTCATGAGCTAAAAGGGGTATCACAACTCAAATACATCACCGTCGTGAGCTATTTCAAATGGATAGGGTAAGGGAGCAAAGATTTGCTTGAGTTTTTCTTCGCCTTCACCGTGCCATGGGTCATGAATGTGGTTGAAGATTAGCCGACGAATTGGGCTTTTCATCAACACTGGCAGTGCCTTTTCCGGTGGAAAGTGCGTCATTTCACAGATGCACAAATCGCACGGTTCACGTTGCGCTATTTGGGGAAAGTCCGAAAAATCACCGCTTAAATCACCGGTGTAAATCACTCTCTTACCTTCGGCTTCAAGCTGATAGGCGAAGGAAACC
>CAZRLY010000099.1:0-18799 GCA_964601015.1 uncultured bacterium | reverse complement strand
CACAGGAACTGGGTTATCCTCGAATCGCTGTCCTTCATTTCATGCAGGTGTTATAAAAATGATAACAATTTCTGTAAAGTTTAGGATGACATTTCCCCTGATTTTTGGTCAAAATTCGTTACAAGCCGCAATAAACGAAATGACTTGATTCATCATGGTTCTGACGCCAACATAGACGATGCCGAATATGCTATCTGGATGGCGGAAGCAGTGATACTACATATCCGGCACCTCGAAAGCGAATCCTAAAATTCCCTACCTCATTTTTCGCACGCCACACCAAAATTATTCCCGTAAATTTTGCTTGTATTTCATTCTCCATTTGGATATAATAGTGACACTACACCCATAAAAGGAGAATCTTATTATGTCGAAACTGAATATTGCTTTGATAGGCGCAGGAAGGCGCGGTGGAGGCGCGCATCTGCCTGTCATCGCAAAATTGACCGATGTATACAATTTGGTGGCGATATGTGATATGGACGAGGCGACTGCCAACAATATGGCCGAACGATATGGTGCGAATGCTTATACGAACATCAGGGAACTTGTGAAACATGAGCAGTTGGATGTCGCCGACATTACCGTACCCGGCAACGCACACCACGCCATTGCCTGTTTTCTCGCTGACGCTGGCGTCAATATGGTTTGTGAGACGCCCATTGCCGCAACGCTTCCGCTTTCCGACATGATGATTGAAGCGGCGGAAAAAAATAACGTGAAACTGGAAGTTGCTGAAAATTACTATCGAGCGCCCAGAGAACGTTTCATCTCGAAGGTTATTGAAGCGAACGCCATCGGCAAAGTCAGCCGTATCTATCGCATCTTCTATGAAGGCGGCTATCACGGAATGAGCATGCTGAGAATAAGAGCCGGCGGCAATCCTGTCTCTATCCTCGGAATCTCACAAAGCTCCGAGGTTATCCCCATCATCGACAGAATGAAACGACACCATACCAGCGAAAGATGGACGTTGGGATTCCTTGACTTCGATAGCGGTGCCACAGCGTTGATGACTTATTCCAATGTCATCCACGCCCGCTCGTTAGGAAGGGGACAGAACGGTATCTCTCAGATTGATGGTAGTGCTGGAACCATCATCGGCGAAACTATCCACGTTGTCTCATCTGAAGAGCTAAAAAATGGGGCGAGAAGTAAACCGTATTCTCCACAACGTACTACAATTGATGTAAACGGTACGAAGGTACTGGAGAAAATTTTTGTGGAACTGCCTGACCAAACCATCGTGTGGGAGAATCCACTTAAAGATTATCCGTTAAGTGAAGGGCAAATCGCTGTCGCTGATGAACTTCTCAGCATTGCTAACGCCGTGCTTGAGGACAAAGAACCTGAATACGGTGCGCTTGCTGGCAGACTTGACCAGGAAATGAATCTGGCTATGAGCGAGTCGGCGTTGCGCAGCCGTGAAACCATTAATTTCCCGATAACCTCGTTGACCCAAACGGAGAAGAATATCCATGAAAGGATTAAATCTGAGTTTGGCTGCGAACCCGAAGATGTAGAAAAATTGGTCGATACCTTCTTCCCAAGAAGATGATTACGCAGTTTCTTTTCTCATGGAGCGTGGAGCGTTTCTCTCGTAAAGCGTAGGGCGTAGAGCGTGGAGCGTATGTGCCAACACGCTTTCCGCTTCACGCTAAATGTTAGTTTTTTTGAACTAAAGTTAAAGATTTTGCATACCGATAAAACAACTGTACCGAGAGGGGATTAGTCTTATGGATAAATTGGCAGTGGACGGCGGCATGCCCGTCCGAGATAATTTTCTGATTTTCGGAAGCCCACAGATATTGGACGCTGAAATCGAAGAGGTAGTCGCCACCTTAAAATCAGGGTGGATAGGGACAGGCCCGAAAACCCATAAATTTGAAGAGATGTTCGCCCGGTATGTGGGCAGCAAACACGCGCTCGCTTTGAACTCCTGCACAGCGGGGTTGGAGTTGGCACTTGAGGTGATGGGTGTTAGAGATGGAGATGAGGTAATCACGACTCCGATTACGTTCACCGCTACGGCTAACGTGATAGTCCATCTCGGCGCAACTCCCGTATTTGCCGATGTTGAACGGGATACAATGAACATTATCCCTGCTGAAATCGCAAAAAAAATTACCCCCAAAACCAAGGCGATTATCCCCGTGCATTTTGCAGGGTACCCGTGTAAAATGGACGAGATTATGCAGTTGGCAAGGGAAAATGAACTGTTTGTGTTAGAGGATGCTGCTCACGCGGCAGAAACCAAATATCGGGATAAAAAGGTAGGCAGCATCGGGGACATAACCGCTTTTAGCTTTTACACTACAAAAAATATCGTAACCGCAGAGGGCGGGATGCTGACAACGGATAACGACGATTGGGCTGAAGAGATGCGGATTAAAAGTTTGCATGGCATGAGTAAGGATGCGTGGAAGCGGTATTCTGAAGAGGGGTTCAAACCCTACGATATTGTGTACGCAGGTTACAAATACAACATGACGGATATTCAAGCGTCGCTGGGAATACACCAGCTTGAGCGGGTTGAGGAGAACCTGAAGATACGTGAAAAACACTGGAAACGCTACAACGAAGCCTTCGCTGAAATGCCGGAAATAGTTGTGCCGACAGAAGTACCTCACATCAAACACGCCCGACACCTCTATACCCCGCTTTTGAATTTGGAGACGCTGACAATCGACAGAAATGAGTTTGTGACTCTGTTGAAAGCGGAAAACATCGGTAGCGGCATTCATTTCGTCGCCCTGCATTTGCATTCTTTCTACCGCAATAACTTAGGTTATCAACGCGGTGATTTTCCGAATGCTGAGTATATTTCCGACAGAACTGTCTCTTTGCCGATGTCCCCAAAGCTGATTGATAAAGATTTGGACGATGTTATTAAGGCTGTGAAGAAAATCGTTTATTGGCGAAGGCGTTAGGAGTCCTCCGTCTAAACACTTCTCAAACACCCTCCAACAAAACCGGCACCGTAGTTTTAACTGATGTCTTTAGACCGGTTAGCTTGATGTGAGTGTTACCAACAACTATCATCATAAAGAGGGAATTTCATATTTTAAGGAGACAGCGATGAAATTCAACTTTACCCTTTACATATTCGGTTTTCTATGTATTTTCGCTTTTGCTTTATCAGCAAATGCCGTTAGAATTGATGGCAATACCAATGATTGGATAGGCATTGCTGGTAATGAAGGCACTTTGACATTCAGCGCAGGAGAAGTTATCTGGAAGGATTATGTAGAAGATGACACTGGCGACGGGGATTATGAGTATCCTCGGGCAGAACTTGAGGGTTGGATGCCAGAAAACGGATTGGACATTGACGAGTTCCGCCTAACCTCCGATGGACAATATATGTACTTTTTGGTAAAAACGGCGGGGCCGCCGATTTACATGAGCGTTGGAATATTCATTGCTACCTCTCCAAACGGCTCAACTACAATAGGGCATAATGCGAATATCGACTTACCTGCGTCTTTAGCGTGGGATGCCGGCATCATTTTGGGGGATAGCGGCGGGCCGCGTGGACAGCGAATTTTGATGAATATATCGTATAACGGCGGAGTTTCGTATCCTGATACCTACGAATGGCCGGAGCGTTCCGGCGCACAAGTGGAAGCATTTTTCGCTCAAGATAACCCAGTAATTGAAATGCGTGTGCCTCTTGAATCATCTCCGGACACCAAAGATGGCATTCCAAATCCTGCAAACAAGAGTTTCAAATTCATCGTCTTGCTGGGGCTTGCTAAACCCAATCTACCTTCCAACGCTATCGTGGATTTCCACGATACCTTGCTGCCTGGCGAAGAAGACAACTGGCAAGCCTCCGGCGCTGATATAGAAGGCAAAGCCCCAAATGTCTTCGACTTGATAGGTTCAACGCCAGCCCAACAGGAAATTGACCTGGGGCTGTATGATAACGCAAACTTTACATTGCTTGAGCGGTCAATTATTACTGTTCAATTCGGTTCCGATGGATTACCCGCTTCTGAATCTGTCAGCCAGAAAGGAAAACTGACTACCACCTGGGGCAGGCTCAAATTTTAGAAAATAGCCCGCGGCAGACAGATGTCCACCACGGGCTATCAGAATATATGGCGCTTACTTTATAATGACCATTTTACGAATAGCTCGGAACGAGATCGGCTTTTCAGAGAAGTCGCCTGCAGTTAACTGATAAAAGTAGATGCCGCTACTAACGACTTCACCCGTTATGTTCCTGCCGTCCCAGTAGGCTGCTCTATCCCTCGTCACATAGATGCCAGCAGCCTGATTGCCAAGATTAAGTAAGCGGACAAGTTGACCTTTTGTGTTGTAGATGTGAATGGTGACTGACGTATCTGATGCCAGTTGATATGGCAACCATGTTTCGGGATTGAACGGATTGGGGTAATTTTGATACAGACAAAAGGTAGAAGGTTGACCTGAGAGATTGCCTGTTGTTAGTTTATACTTATCAGCCCAATCTAACTGAATCACATTCGAGTGTTCTGCCCTTCCGGTAATATCAATATACTCCAACATATAGAAATAGGGTTTCCCTTCCTCGGCAGTTTCGTCGACGAATTGGTAGCTACGAGTTGTTTGCGTATCCCCTTTGCTCGTCACCCAACCGATTTTCGTGTAGTGACCATTTTTTTGCTCACTCCGATAGATAGCGAAACCTAAGTTGCCGTATTCGTTTTCTAACTGCCACTCCAAGAACACCATATCCTTCTCTGCATCGTAAACAGCAACAAAGCTTGAAAGGGTAACTGGCAGAGAGATGTCGCCATCACTCGAAGCGGTCAATACCTCTCCTGAATTTAGGAGTGCTTTTTTGAAAGTAAGCGCGCTTCTATCAGTTTTATCATCGGAGTCCACATCGAACATGATGAAAACTATAACCCCACTTCCACTGAGCGGTTGCGCACTCATTATCCCAAGGGAGATTTCTCCTTTCGCATCATCAATGTTTGTCTGCACACCGCCTCCCTGGGCAATTGTCCCTTCCAAGGTGGCACCCGTTGCGCTCAAAACATTGGTATCATAACTGACAATCAGATTTGCGCTGATAACGGAAACACCGGCGACTGAAGTTACATTGACAGGCACTTGTACGCCTATTGCGCCGGGTGTTGTGATGAACGGATTGTCATTCGCCGCCCACTTGATTGTCACTTGTTTCTCACCAGCAATGACTTCAAGTCCTTCAAGCGGCTTCATCTCAAATCGCTCTGCACGAATCTCAAACATCTCTTTCGTAATGAATCTCTGGGTGTCCAGAGCAACAGAGCGTATCTGCCGCATGTCTTGCCAGTCATTGACCTCGGATTTCGGGTTCTCCAATTCGTTATTTTCCAAATTCGTTGTTGTGACTCTGCGGAAGGAGAGCATGATGTCAGCCGGAACTTGCTCGAGCGCTTTCTCCCAGGAGAGCTGCATTTTCGCATCGGGTTGGTTGCTGTAAACCACGAGTTGCCATGTCTGTGTTTCGCCGACTTTAAGCACTGGTTGATAATCGGTGTTATACAATCCCCCCTTTCCCCCCTTTTGCAAAGGGGGGGATATGGGGGGATTTTCCCAATCATGGTGGTCGAAGTAAGCGGAAACAGTTCCCTTCAATGTCGGCGGTTCTGAAAGGTCGAACGCCCCAAATCCTTTTTTAGCTTTAGTTCGTGTGCCGAGTACGGTTGTCAAATCAGAGGCAAAATTAGATGTAAGTTTCCATTAATGGGGATTTCAGTCAACCATGTCAACTGTTTTTTACCGAATGCGTGATAACTGGGGAATTTTAGAAGATACTTTGAGGACGAGGACTATGGGCTATGAACTCGGTGGGCAGTACCAGATAAAAATTGCAGACAAGGCCTTTGAAAAGGCGTTGAAACTTATTACAGCAGAAATTGAGACATTTCCCGCATCTGACATCCCAGAGGTAAAAAGCAAACGCCAGGAATATTACCGCATGGCTTTAAATTCAGGCGTTACAAAATACGAAGCATCGGACTTACCCGCTGTGGGTATCTACAGCACTTTCTGTGCTGCATGCTATTTCCAGATAGAAATTGATAAACTCTCTGAAAATCTACATTACAGCAAAAGACAAGAATTGGACGAAGATATACAGAAATGGGTAAACGCTGAATATTCAAAATACAAGGGAGTGCAGGCTGGAACTATGGGCTGGAGACTGACAGGCAAAGGTGACCCGACGTTTTCGATTATGCTCTTGAAGGGGTTAGCCAATCTGATACTCTCCTTTTATACGGGCAAGGCACCTGCTATCAGATGGTTTGAAAGAACATTTGTAAACTATATTGCGGGCAACTCAAAGAAAGCTCGAAATTTTTTGATGGACTTTGCCAAAAAAATCGGCGGAGAACATAGAGGATTGACAGCGGTTGCTGAACTAATAAAAGACGAGATGGTTATTTTGGAATTGACGAATATGGCTCTCAGTGACTAAAAAAGTTTGCAAAACTCCTTCCCAATTGGTGGAAGATGTGGTAAAATTTTGGTGGCAACACATCCTGTTGATAGCAAAGGAGTAATGGTTTTTGATTCAATTTTTCGGTAATCATCATGATTCGGAAATCCCCCCTACCCCCCTTTGGCAAAGGGGGGAAAGGGGGGATTTCTCCGATGGGTAGCATTACCGATTTTTTCAGTCAAAAACCATAACACATTTTGACAGATTTAGGGCAGTTATCTCTTATTTTGACAATGTTAGTTTGTTTGTGGACAACTTCTGTGCTTGCCTACGGCTTAAAAAGCAAGTCGCGGGCTTTTGTAGAAAGCGGCAGACGAAGCGTCAACTGCATTTTCTTGCTGGTAACCCTCGCCTCGTTGACGTTGGTTTATGGGTTCGTCAAGCAAGACTTTTCTATCAAATATGTAGCCAACCATTCAAGCCGTGATTTGCCGATGTTTTACACTATCTCCGCTTTCTGGGCGGGACAGGAGGGCTCAATACTTTTCTGGCTCTGGTTACTGACTCTCTTCGGAATAATATTAGTATGGCGAAGTAGAAAAGATGGGGATAGTCTGACGAACCACGCGCTGCTTACGGTTGTTATAGCAGAACTGTTTTTTGCTTTTGTCACAGCGGTTTTAAGCAATCCCTTTGAAAGGTTTCCACTGGGTAGGATACCGCAAGATGGCACTGGATTGAATGCGTTGTTACAAAACCCCGGTATGGTGATTCATCCGCCAACTCTATTTATCGGTTATGCTGGATTTACAGTGCCTTTTGCTTATGTGCTTGGTGCGCTGCTATCCGGCAGGAGCGACAATCAATGGATTTCGCAATCTCGAAGGTGGACGATGGCTTCATGGATCTTTCTCACGATAGGCATAGCCTTCGGTGGGCTGTGGGCTTATGAAGAGCTGGGTTGGGGCGGATACTGGGCCTGGGACCCGATCGAAAACGCCTCTCTAATGCCCTGGCTGGCGGCCACGGCATTCCTGCATTCAGTGATAATCCAAGAAAGACGCAACATGCTCAAAATGTGGAATATAGCGCTGATTACGCTCACCTTTGAACTCTGCCTCTTTGGTACCTTTCTAACCCGAAGTGGAATTGTATCCTCCGTCCATGCTTTTACCGAATCCAATCTACCATCAATTTTTCTAATCTTTATTGCGGCGTCAAGTCTCACCGTTCTGGTTTTATTAATTTTGCGGAGAAGAGAATTGAAAGCGACCAACAGGTTTGACGCTCTCCTTTCGCGGGAAAGTTCCTTCTTGCTAAATTCACTGATACTGCTCGGATTGACTTTTACAACGTTTTGGGGTACGATGTATCCGCTCATATCGGAGGCGTTTAAAGGAACGAAAATATCGTTGGGAGAATCCTTCTTCAACACTGTCAGTCGTCCTATCGGTTTGGCTTTGTTAATCCTCACGGGCATCTGTCCGCTTCTTGCCTGGCGGAGGGCGACGCTAAAGAACTTCAAAAAGAATTTCCTTCCTCCGTTAGTCGTTGCATTTGTTGGTTCGATAGTTTCCTACTTCATTTACCACCATCTTGGCATATATTCCGTTATTTGCATTTTTGCATCCATTTTCGTATTGATAACCATCCTGATGGAGTTTTATCGAGGCGCGATGGCGCGCGCAAAACGAACTGAAACCGACATATTCCGCGCTTTCTTTGCGTTGGTATGGCGAAACAAACGAAGATACGGCGGATACATCGTTCACATCGGCATGGTAATGGTATTCATCGGCATAATGGGCTCCACAGGATTTAAAACCAAAGTTGAAAAAAAGGTTGCCAAAGGGGATTCTTTTCAGATTGGACGCTACAACGTCACTTATGCAAAACGCGTAAGCAGGCAGAAACGGAATGCCCATCTTGAAGGTGTCGAATTAGTTGTGACAAATTCTGGAAAAAGGGTGACAACTTTAACGCCAGCGATGGCTTTGTATCCACAGCAACATCAGCAACCGACTTCTGAATCGGATAAGCATTCAACCCTCCGAGAAGACTTATATGCCGCCATAAGCGGCTTTGCGGAGGATGAGAGCGCATTAGTGACGTTTTACATCAACCCCCTGTTGAAGTGGATTTGGATAGGTTGCTGGACTATTTTAGCGGGCGCTGTCATTGCTATATTGGAAAAACGGAGGGCTGTGTGATGTTAGAAACCGAGTTTTTGCTAAAAACTCGGTTTCTGAACTTAGAATTTCAAGGAGCAAATAGATGCTAACGACGATATTGTTTTCATTATTAGCAGTAGCCATTGTGGCTTACATAAGTTATCCTTTGCTTCGTAAATCTCAAGGGGAAACTGTCGATGCCGATTCAAATGAACGAGGAGTTGAGCTATTTGCAGAGCGAGACAACATCAATGCGGCTTTAGCGGATTTAGATTTCGAGTACGAATGCGGCAAAGTTTCGGACGAAGAATACCAAAGGCTGCGTCAAGAGCTTTTACAGGATGTTGCATCTGTCTCTGCAAGAATTGAATCGGCTTCGGCAATCTCACAAAAACCGCAAAGCGAAGATGCTGTTGAAGCTGAAATAGCAAGATACAAAAAGCAAAAAATATAATTTTACAGAAAACAGGTTTGAAAGCGTAGAGATGAATAGCCGTCTCTTGAGTTGAACTTCATAGCGTTTCATCTACCTACCTACCCCTTTCTACCCAATAATTTGGTTTTTCGAGTGTTGCTATAAAACAATCGCTGCATTCTTCAAGCTCCCCTTTCATTTTATGTGCGATAACCTCGGCAGCCGGGATGTCAGAAAAGCCGGGGATGATTACTACATGAACCTTCTGATTGGTGCTTGATATTGCGGAAACTATCCGAGCTTGATACCCTTTTTGAGAAAGTTTAAGCTGTAGCCCTTCAGCGTTGTGATATTGGGTAAAAGTGCCGGCAGTGATTACATAAGGAAACGAATTACTCTCTTCCAGCTTGGGAGTGTCAATTTGTAAAAGTTGCTCAAGTTCTATATCAACATTAGCAGGTTGGATATCTTCGGGAATAGTTGATTCTTCAAGCTGTGAATCAGAAAATTCCTTAGTGAGCAAAGAATCATCTGTGAAACTAAGCTCATCTGAGGAAGTACCATCAGGAATGGCGATTATTTCTTTCTGTGCCAACAGTTTCAACTCAGGTTGTTTATCAACAACTACTACCCCGCTTTCCGAACTATTGAGTTTATACTTGACAGCGGTAGCCATTAGAGTAAAAACAGTAACCGTAAGTATCCAGACGACCAACACCAACTTTGTTGCCCTGCTACGGAAATATCGGCGCAAGCGCCGCGTACGCATACGTGGGAGTGAAATACCTGCATCTGCCATACCCCATACCCATACTGTCGGAACTAACACTGCGCGGAGAGGAAAAAGTATCCCTGTTGGATAAAACAGAAGGAGAATTGATGCACACTGTATTATGATTAAATCTAACCCTTTGAGATTTTCTCCCTTGTAGATTTGCCCTATACCTGGAAATATGCCTGATAAAATTAAGGCGGTTCTGTTTTTTATCACTGGTTTGGCAGCGTTAGTTGCCTTTTGAGTTTTTTCTCGTATGTTTTGGAATTCGGTTATTTGTTCATTGATGTCGGCGGCGATGTCCTTAGCTTCTTTAGCGTTTTTTTGCGCTTGATGATATATTTCGTCCTCGCGATGAGTAATAATGCGCGGGTTCGATAACCTTCTGTACGTGCATTTCTAAGGGCGTAATCAAATCTGTCAAGCGCACTTTCTGGCTCATCTTTCTCAATGTAAGCGTGGCCCATCAGAACATAAGCGCGATAATCCACCGGGTTTTTCTCAATAGACTCTTCGAGCAACTCCAACGCTTCGTCCATCATGCCCGCTTTCAGGCTTTCTCTGCCCATGCGCGATAACTCTTCGGCTTCAGCACCTCGGGAATTTTCTGTCGTGTTGTGAATTCCCGTCAAAATGTGGGTTTGCTGCTCTGCTTCCCACATCGCTTCATCATGGGTTTGCTTGAATTGGCTTGCGAGTTCGGAGAGCACCTCCGTCACCTGATTGACAGAGGTAGCTGCGGATGAGGTAGCTGCAGATATTAATAGCTCGTATATTTCCACTGAGCGCCCTTGCTCCTCACATAGTTTATCCTGCTGGCGGATTAACGTCTCAACCTGTTCCCACGAACTGCGCCCAAGGCTCTCTATGGCTTTTGCCACCTTGCTTTGCATATCAACCAGATTATCAAGTTGTTTCATGCTACACGCGTGGGAGCTATGCATGGAACCACCGCAATAGTAACAATACGGCATTTCAAATCCTCCCTCAGATATTTTCAGAATGGGTGTTTAAAAACATATTTTTAGGGCTCCCTGTGGCGTGTTATGATTTTTTAACAACAGCTTAACAAATTGTAACACATCTGCGATGCTTTTGCAATGTAAAAAAGTTGATTGTAGAAATTCCCCACACGTTGTTTGGATATGTCTGGAGTACAAAAACAAGCCGTATCGAAACCAAGGCTTCATCCGTGATTATTGCTGGTTCACGAAGTAACCACTTCCCACTCCTAAAATTTTGTGATAACACAGTCTCGTTTTCCCGTTTTCTATCTCTTAAACTGCGGCAGGTGTTCTGCGTGCGCTTCAATCATCTCATCAAGCAGGGATTCCGCATCGCTTATCGAACGCATCATTGGGTCAAGAAGAAGTGCCTGTAGAGCAACATTTCGCTTACCTGTCAGAGCGGCTTCGACGACCAATTCTTGTTGTGCGAGCCGGTTTTGCAGAAGGGTGCTGATGCCGAGAGGCAATTCGTCAACACAGATTGCTTTCATTCCGTCCTTTCCGATGTTTGCTGTGAGTTCTACAACGGCTTCGTCGGGCAGGTTGGGGATAGCGCCTTTGTTTGGGATATTGACGATGTGTATTGTGTTTTTGTCCTCTAACGTGGCGGTGATAATACCTTTTACCTCTTCGCCTGAACCGTAGGAACTCAGCGCGGAAGAGCCGTCTGCCTGTGCTGAAAGCCTGTTCCAATAGTCATCTTTGCTGTTCTTCATAGCGTCCACATTTCTAAGTGCCAACCCGAATTTTTTGCCCCCGTCGGCTTCTGGGCTGTGGAAATAGCCGAAGAATTCTGCTACATGTCTGTCTCCGGGAGACGGATATAACCCGTAGATGTCAAACAATTTGAAACTGACTGGTTGCGTGGATGGGCCGGATTCTGCTAATTTTTTCTTGAGCAATGGATAGGCGTTCTCTCCGTTTAATGTCATGTCGTGAATCCATGTGAAGTGGTTGATTCCAGCCGCCTGTATTTGTAACTGGTTCGTTTCTACTCCCAAATAACCTGCCAAAAACCTTTTAGTTCCAAAGATGCCGTGGCATAGTCCGACAACCTTGATTTTCGTAGTTTTGCGAGTAGCGCGGCAGATGGTTGTCATCGGGTTTGTGAAATTGAAAAGCCACGCGTCGGGGCAGAGTTCCTCCATATCCCTGCAAAATTCAACCGTGACGGGAATATGGCGGAATGCGGCAAATAACCCGCCCGGCCCAACTGTATCACCAACCCCTTGATAAATTTGATATTTCAAGGGGATGTTTATATCCAGAGCATGTGCGTCCAGTGCGCCGACTCTAATCGTGGAGATGACAAAATCTGCCCCCTTTAAAGCTTCCCGTCGGTCAAGCGTACTTTCAATCTTCAAAGAAGCGTCTTTCTCCTCCACTATCCGCTTGCCCAGTTTCTCCATAATCTCCATCCCAAACGGTTCAATATCGTGAAGCACTATGACGCTGCCTGCTAATTCACTTGCGCTTATAAAATCACCCAATAACCCGGGCGTGAAATGACTCCCCGCACCGATAATGACAATCCTTTTTGAAGTAGACATTTTTTTCCTCCTTAATTCAGGTAATTTACCACATCCCAAACTTTTTGTCCACAACAATTCAAAAGATGTTTCTACGGTTTTTCTTTTCAACGCTGGTGAAAAGTTTCGTGGTGATAATATTTTTTCCTTTCCTTTCACCGTATTTTCTGTTAAACTTATATGGACAGAATAATTGACTTTGTTAGTTGATAAAAAAATACGCCATCTGTGAAGCGCAACGAATTCCATAAAATGAGAAACCTGGAACTAAAATCAAAATATCACAACACAGTAAGGCTTCGCAATCTTGCGCGTGTAATCGGCGCTGAATACCAGAAGACAATGCGCCAAACGGATACATATTTTGCTGTTCCAAAAGGAAGGTTAAAGCTGCGCGAAACCGATGGAGAAACTTCACAGCTTATTTATTACGAAAGAGAGGATAGAAGCGCATCAAAATACAGTAATTACTTTATCTGCGAGATTTCAAATCCTGCCGGCTTCAAAGAGGTTATGATAGCGGCTTTGGGGCTGAAGGTAGAAATAATAAAGGTACGTGAACTATGGACGTTTCGTAACACCAGAATCCATATTGACGAAGTGAATGGACTGGGACGTTTTGTGGAATTGGAAACCGTCATTGATAAACAAACTGACGAAGAAGCACAGAAAGAACACCGATTCATCAAGGAGAAACTTGAAATTGGTGATACTGAATTAATCGCCTGTTCTTATGGCGATATGATATATACATCTAAGGAGTAATTTTATGAAAATTTTACTTGCATCAGGAATTCGCGGCGGAGCTTTGGAGAGGGTTCAAGACATCGCGCCCGACGTTGAGTTTATCGCTACGAAATCCAAAGATGAAACAATAGAGAAAGCCAAAGACGCTGATGCAATATACGCTGGCGGTTGGTTAGAGCGGGAAATATTCCTCGCGGCAAGCGAAAAGCTAAAATGGGTACAGATAGGTGGCGCGGGCGTTGATGCTACACTATATCCAGAGATGGTGGAAAGTGATGTAGTCCTGACAAACGCCAGCGGCGCATTCGACATCCCCATAGCTGACCATTTGTTTGCTATGATGTTGTGTTTTTCCCGTGGATTAAACATGTTCATCCGCCATCAGATGGAAGGAAAATGGCGGGGTACGCCCACAATCCAACTGGCAGGACAAACAATCTTGATTCTCGGACTGGGCAACATCGGCATGGCAGTCGCACAGAGGGCCAATGGTTTTGAGATGCGAATATTGGCAATTGACCTGATGCCTCCTGAAAAACCAGACTACATCGAGAAAATCGAAGAACCTGGAAAGCTCCACGACTTGCTGCCGGAAGCAGACTTCATCGCCATCTGTTGTCCACTTACCAAAAACACCTACAGGATGATAGGAGAAGCTGAATTCCAACTGATGAAACCTTCGGCATACGTCATCAACATCGCAAGAGGAAAAATAATCGACGAAGCCGTGATGATAAAAGCTCTGAAGGAGAAGAGAATCGCCGGCGCAGGCTTAGACGTATTTGAAAAAGAACCACTGCCGGAAGACAGCGAACTGTGGAATATGTCCAACGTCATCATCACCACCCACACCGCCGGCTCTGCACCAGAAACCGGCGGGCGAACCTTTAAAATATTCTGCGAAAACCTTCAACGATTTGTGAAGGGAGAGCCATTAATCAACGTTGTGGATAAACAGGCGGGATTTTAGTTAATTTAATTTTGACTAACACCGTTAGGTCAATTTTCAGAAATCGACGCTCCTCCTGTCGAGATTTAAAGCAGATGAGCGGGTGAGTAGCATGGGAGCAGGTGGGCAGGTGAGAAAAAGAAAAAAGACATTGTTTTTTCACAAAGACGCTGGAGTACACCGGCGAAGCCGTAAGGCTACGCCGTGTGTCTCCAGAAGCCGCTGTCGGTAGCTTTATTAATCTTAATTCGTCAAGACAATATCTCTTTTGCTCACCTGCACACCCGCTCCTTAAAATAGGATAGTCAAAAGATGAGTCTTGAGACAATTACAGCAGGGATAACATGGCAGATGGTATTGCTGGGTGGATTGTCATTGTCACTCGGTTGGGGGATACGCGGTAATTTTGGTCATGAATACGGCGCTGCTATTCCCGGGGCGTTAGCTTCGATGGCAGTTGTGTTGATGTCGGGGCGTGCGGATTGGTGGCCTCGTATTGCTTACTTCGCCATGTTCGGCGCGCTCGGTTGGTCTTTCGGGGGGAGCATGTCTTACATGCAGGTAGTATCTTACACGCATTCCGGGCGTTCCACCTCAATCCTTTACGGTTTTGCCAACCTGTTTGTCATCGGCTTTTTGTGGGCAGCGCTCGGCGGCGCGGGTACAGCACTTCCAGCGTTCCTCAACCGGGAACATCTCACCCTTTTCTTCGTACCACTTATCGCCATCTTCATTGGTTGGGCGATTCAAGCTATTCTGGTTGACAGGTTCTTTTCCGTCCAACCAATGCGACGCCACGAGAATCCCCTCTACTGGTATGACACCGACTGGTTAGCTACCTTAGTGGCGTTTGTTGCAACGCTCCTTGTGGTCATTTTTCGGCGTGGTTTTGACATGGCCACCTCCCTTGTCCTATACCTCACCATTGGATGGTTCGTCTCGTTCCTTTTGCTGGTGAACGTGCTGAAACTCCGCATGACTCCCCCACGCGGCGACAATTGGGCAGGATGTGTTGGGCTAACCCTTGGCCTGTTGGTATACTGCTGGCGTTATGGGTTGGGGGGCGTGGCTTTCGTGACTTTAGTGACGGGTTTTATCGGGGGAATTGGCTTTGCGTTTGGTCAGCTTTTGAAGTTAGTATATGCCAGAACGGGATTGCAGACAAACTGGCATAGCGTGATGGAGCAGACGCAGGGGTTGTTTCACGGAATTGGCCTTGCCGTGGCGATGGGCGCTATTGCCGGCCATGCGCCTAAAGTTTCAAATGTCCCCCCCTTGCATCCGTGGACGCAGGTGTTTGCGGTGAGCTTTGTGTTGGTAGTCCTTACCTATCTGAACCACAGGAAAGCGACGGATACTTGGGTCAAACAGGTGGAATCACTGCCCAAAAAACTTTATGGATGTCCCGTGGCTGGCTGGTTTGTGCGTTCTAAGGGCTGGATAGGTTGGTTTGAAATCATCTACATAGCCATTGGCATCGGCGTCGTAGGGCTTTTGGTAGCTCACCTCCGATGTCCGCTTGCGTTTATCCCAGCGAGTTGGTTGGGTAAGGGACAGCTTTTTTATTTGGTCTTTTTGTGGTGGGTGGTGATATTCAATTTTGAGCGGGCGTTAGTCGGATTCACGCCTCAGCGTTTGGTGACGGAAGGGGTGATTACGCTCAACGCAGTGTTCTGCACTGTGTTTGTGGCACTCGGTGCTTTGTCTTTCGTGAGGGTATATACCCACTCAGGACAGAGACAGCAGATGGTATCTTCACAGGAACCCATTTCTCAACTCATGATACCCTATGCAGGATGGCTCGGAAAAACCGTACTTGTGGGTTTGCTTGCGGTAGCGTTCACCACGCTGGCTGAGTGGCTGATTACGAAGGCAATCTATGGCGATAAACACGCTCCGGGCGCGGGACTTCACATCCGCTTCGGCCCCGATGCTACGGCAACAAAATTGAAGCCCAAGGCTGGACAGAGACATCCTTAGTACCACTACGCATGATGGTTTCCGTAATTATATGCACATACAACAGAAAAGAGATGTTGGATTTGTGTTTGCAATCCGTTCTCTGCCAAGATTACGAAGAGATGGAAATTATTGTCGTTGACGATAACAGCGCTGATGGAACGAGTGATTCCATCAGGACGAACTACCCTTCGATAAAGCTGATAACCAACGCGGAGAACAAAGGACCGGCTTACGCTAAGAATCAAGGTATCATGGCAAGCCAGGGCGAGTTTATCCTGTTTTTGGATAACGATGTTGAGTTGATAAATAAAAACGCAGTTTCGATAATGGTTGATGTGTTGTTCTCTGATAAGACGGTTGGGGAGGTTGGCGGGGAAATACTGGATTACAATGATAAAGAAAACTATCAGGTAATAGGCAACCAAATTGCAGATGACGCTTGGCCACAAGCAGTTTCGGTGGGTAAAAATGATTCCGACACATCTAAGGAATGTGACTATCTTGCCACAGCTAACTGCATGGCGCGAAGGGAAGTCATTTACGCGGTGGGCGGTTTTGACCCATTTTATTTCTATCCCGCAGAAGACAAAGACATAGCATACAGAATCAAAAAAGCAGGCTTCAAAAACGTAGTCCATTTTGACGCGGGAACACTACACAAACGCAGCCAGCAAAGCAGAATCCATTCCTACTACATGGCGAAGAGGGCTACGGTGAGATTTATCATCAAAGAATACGGTTTTGGGCGTTTCCTTGCGATGGAATTGAAACGGTATTTTTCGATGTTTTCTCGACAGAAGGCAAATCAAATTAAAAAGGAAAACGAGAAAACGGGAAAACGGGAAAACGAAAATGAAACCGACGGAATGGTAGATGATGGCTCAATCGTACTTAGCTTTCCGTATCTCCTTGCCCTCGCCAAAGCGTATTTTTGGAATCTGCTGTATTTACCCCAAACAATCAATGCAAGGGACAAAAACTTCTTGACGACAGAACAGATGAAAAGGTATAAAAAGCCGCTTTTATTGTGACATGCTCAATACCGAGATTGATGGCAAGGAAAATACTATGGAAAATGATTGGATGCAAAGGATTGAAGAAACCAGCAGTTACAATGATGGCGATGCCACCGTAAGCATGGACATCCTTTTAGATGGCGAACCCATCTCGCATGTTGGGATTCGAGAAAAGGAAATTGTAGTCTATGGGTGCCGGACTATTATCGGTTGTATTGGTGGCGTTGCCACTAAACCAAAGTATCGAAACCGGGGTTTGGCGACGCGGTTAATGGAGAGTTCTATCCGGCGGATTGATGAAGATGCCGGAGATGTTATGTATGTCTCCGGTGGACGCGGGTTGTACAGACGTCTGGGATGCGTGGATGCAGGGGCGGTATACGAATTTACCGTCAAAAGGGCTGAATGCGCTACTCTCACAGTACCAAAGATTGAATTATGCCCATATCAGGAAGAGGATATTGTGAAAATTGTATCGGCATACCAAAAGGGGACTGTACGGTTTCACCGTTCATTGGAAGATTTCAAACGGGTTTTGTGTAATGGACATCCTGTGCCGCTGTGGATGACGCCGGATGTATTGATTATGCAACACGAGGATGAATTTTTAGGTTATCTGTGTATCCAGGAATCGAAAAAGAAGGAAGGACACGAGCCCGGACACGGGTACATCTCAGAATATGCCGGAGATAGGCGGGCAGTGATTTCTGCGATACCAAAATTGTTTGAACGGTACGACTTCATTGACTTGAGGTTCTGGGTTGTGTTCCATGACACCGCGTTCATCCGTATGCTTTATGAGTATGGGTTTGAATGCACACGGCGCAATCTGAGGGGGCATACATTCAAAATTATCAACTTCCCGCGTTTAATGAGGAGGTTTCGTCCATATCTCGAAGAGCGGGTGGGGCTTGATGTGGCAGACGCTCTGGAGTTTACACAAAAGGACGATAACTTTACAATTCGGCTCGGCGATGAGGAATTTTCTACAGACGGCAGGGCACTTGCTCTGATAGTTTTTGGCTCTTATGACGGACGGGAACGGGAACTGATGCCAACGGAAGGTAGGATAGCGAAGGCGTTTGATGCAATGTTCCCTTTGCCGTTTATCTGGCCGGGATTGGATAGCTTTTGAGACTCTACGTCAACTACCCCTCCTGAATCGCCGTAAGACGAAGTCGTCGGGCTTTACCTGCGGGCTTTATCCGAGATTCAGAAGGGGCTTGTGAAAGCAAGCTCCGAGGTTGACCAGCTTTAGTGTTTATACACTACGTTAGGAACGAATATACAGGTACCGTCGTGGTGCTTCACCAGCCCGGCGCTCTACGACATATCATTAAACAGCTAAAGAGGGACACGCGGTGTGGTATGTAAGAAACCGTTCCATAACATTAGCGAGGTGACCATTACCTTTTGTCGCATAGGCGGCAAAGGAGGTGTCTTTTTGAGCTACGTTTTTGTTTTAGATACGAACAAACAACCGCTTAACCCGGTTCATCCGGGTTGGGCAAGAAAGTTACTATCATCAGGACGTGCGGCAGTATATAAACGTTATCCATTTACCATTATCCTGAAGGTTGCTGTACAGAACGCAGAAGTGCAACTATTACGGCTAAAGATTGACCCAGGGAGTAAAACAACCGGGATTGCTGTTGTCAACGATAATACAGGGGATGTCCCCTTTGCCGCCGAACTTGAACATAGGGGGCAAAGGATAAAGAAGTCAATGGATAGCCGTAGAGCTATTCGGAGCGGTAGGCGAAGTAGAAAGACAAGATACCGCAAGCCACGCTTCTTAAACCGTGGA
>CAZRLY010000098.1:2727-18874 GCA_964601015.1 uncultured bacterium | reverse complement strand
TTTTTACGCAACACAGATTATACTACCGCTGCTATAGCTGGTCAATAAAAA
This sequence comes from uncultured bacterium, assembly GCA_964601015.1. Taxonomy (GTDB): domain Bacteria; phylum Poribacteria; class WGA-4E; order DTYX01; family CAZRLY01; genus CAZRLY01. The sequence continues at coordinate 18,823 of CAZRLY010000098.1, read as the reverse complement.
AAAAAGATTTCATTTCACCAATCGAATTTTCCCAGTTACTGATTATATCCAAAATATCATATTCCCCTGATGTCCTGTAATAAAGTCTATGATTAGCCATGTGCCGTTGCAGACGAACTGTCCCATAATCAAGCCTAAAAAGAGCGGCAGCAGACTTCGGTAGAGTTTCAATCCTCCGTATTTCAGGATGGATAGTTTGATGAGCCATGCCAGAAATACCGTGAACCACATTTGGTCCATCATCCAAATTGGTCCGATGGCGAATCCTATCGGGTGGAAGGGCCACCAGAGGAATCGCTGGCGTAAGAACATTAAAATGCCCATAATCCCTGCACCGACGCCTTTGATGTACCAGCCTAACATATTTGCTTCGCTTGGGTTGATAATTTGAGTGATGATGTAATTGTAGGGGGCTTTTGCGCCTCCGCCGTAGAACCAACTGTTCCCATTGATGCCTCCGTGAGTGTAGGAGATTCTGAGCAGCATCCAGATGGATGAAACGGCACAGACGAAAACACTGAGCATCATCGCCCAGAAGAGCGGACGCATCCGTTTAGCAACGCCGTCCACTACCTTCATGCTGTTGGCGCAGGAAGCCATGACAAACGTGCGGATGTCAGCCGACCAAACGTAAGTCAAAGCCATTCCCGTCAAACCTTCCGGTCCGAGCGGACGTGCGCCAATGCCGGATATTACAAAGGATGAACCGATGGTAGAGGCTACCGCTTCTGCCATGCCGCTCTCTGCGACGATACGAGTTAGTCCGACAAATAACAGAAAGGTGGCGGCGAGAAATATCGGCACTATCCACAGCGGTATCCCCGTCGCATGCAGCCAGAACGTCATGAAAATTAGCCCGCAAACCATCCCCCAAAAGGCGACGCGATAGGATAACACCTCTTCGGAATCGCTAATATCCTGAACATTAGTAACCGCCTTTTTTATCACATCTTTTATGTGTCGTCTCCCTACCCACAAACCGACGAAAACCAGTACAGCTATAGCGCCCATGCCCTGATGAGCAAAGATGGGTGACGGCGAACCGTATATCCCTAAATTCTCCGTTACATGGTAGCCAAAATATTTCATGAACCCGCGTGCCGCTAAACTCAGCAGATTGAAGAACCATAAACTGAACGCTACATCGAGGTGTACCATGTAGAAGAATCCTATCATGGGAAAGCTCAACCGAAAGATGAGGCTTGTGGTGTTTCTGAAGATAGAGATGCTTTGAACTAATTGGAGCCTGGGTACGGCTGGATTGTAATGGTGTAGGCCGTTCAAACTGCTGATTCCAAACGCTATCAAGAATCCGAGCCACATAACCCTGTTTTTGAATATCGGACTGAATACGGAATTACCTTCCTGTCGCGCCATCTCCAACGGCAATTGCGCAAGCGGATAGACTAATCGCTCTTTTTCCATCCACTGTTTGCGCAAAATCACCATCATACATATCATCACGAAGTAAACCGTCATCAGGAAGATTCCCCATATCAGCAACGGTTTAATCCAGATACCCCAGGGAAGCCTGCTTTCCCAACTCGGCAAACCCTCGTAGAAATATTTTATCCACAGTTTACCCTTAGGCACAAGCCACGGCTTGATATGCGGTTGAAGCAGTTCTGCCCAGTTGTTTTCCGGCAAGGCGAAGTAAAACGGCGCGGTGATAATCGGCAGGAGTTGCGCGCTCATGCCCATAGTCGGGATGGCACAGGCAACCACCATCATGACATAGACGGTTTTCAACTCGCCTGAATTTAACGCTAATCTCCTATTCAATTTGCCCATCCCTGCATTTATCAGGAAAGTCATTACGAAGAATAAGAATATCGCCGCCGCCGTCGAAAAATCTATCGCCATGTATGAGCCGTGCAACACCATGATGTTGTAGGTGGTACATATCCCGATGAAAAACGAGGCAGCCGCACCTACGATAAAAGCCCGGAGGGTAAATGCTTTCTGTTTTTGAGTTTCTTTCATTTGTTATAGCGTCTCCACCATAGCCATTTTCTGTTGTTACGCTTTGCTTCCTCTGCCATTTTAGCGATTTTCGCTCTTGTCTCCTCAGAAATAGGTTTAGTGTAAAACACAGAATCACCGAAAGCGTGTTTCACCCAACCCTTTGGAAGGAGTTGCTCGTCTGTTTTTTTTATTAGCGCTTCCTTCTCTTCTGCCGTAAGAGGAGGAAGTGCCTCTTCTGCCACATCCTGCCATTCAGCGCTTGACTTCTGACTGTTTTTATAGTCCATGATGATGTCTGCCTCCTAACACTATAGCAAAATAAAACACAAATTTATCAGCCTTGTCCATCACTTCATCTGTGAAGGTATCCCTTTTATTCGAATCCAAGCTGATAATACCAATCACCTCATTGGTATTATCGGTAATTGGAATACAAACGTACATCCCCCTGTTTTGCTTAAACCGTCTTGCTTCTTCTTCGAGAAATCCCAAATCTTCTATCATAGTTGTTGTGAAATCATCAATCATCATATAACACAATTGCTTCATTCTATAGCATTTCCCGGCAACCCCTTGAGAAATTTTCATCGAAGATTTAGACGGTTTATCCCCGCTGGGCATGTATCTCGCCTTCTGTTTCAGAACAACTTCCTTTCTCCCAACAGGCACAAGTAAAGTACAGCGAGCGTCATCTTCTTCAGGAACTTCAAGCTGGTCAAATAAAACTTGCAAGAGTAGCCGAAGAACGCATTCTTCCCTTTGACGTGTAGTCTCTACAACGTCCCAAAACAAAAGCGCTACCATCCCCAAAGCAGGGATAGATAACCACCAAAACAAACGCAATTCACCCAAGACTGTTACGGAAATAGCTATCCCGATACTAACAATCCCGGCAATCACGCGTTTATCAAGTAAATATCTTCCAAACCGATTCATAGGATGACTCCCCGGTAGGTTTTTGCAATAATACGCTACGCTGGTTTCGATACGCAAGCTACTCAACCCAAGGATTATTGCAATCCAAACACATTCTGCACTCCACGAGTGTCCTTTGAATACAATCTTCAATCTTTAATAGACACAATTTCACTCACGCTTTCCATATCCGCAATCCGTCGAAATCGAAATTGAAGTCAATTATATCCGCACCCGCTTCCTGTAATTTTTGTCGCACGACATGTTCACAATCAGGTTTGCAGTAAAACACCAGACAGCCTCCTCCACCAGCGCCGCATGCTTTGCCTCCGAGGGCACCGCTATTTATAGCAATATCGAATAGCCCATCAATTTGTTGGTTTGTCACGGTAGGATGCAGGGCTTTTTGGCTTTCCCAGTTTTCGTTGAGGAGTTGGGCGAAGGATTCCAAATCACCTTTTAGCAACGCTGTTTTCATCTGGTTGGCGACAACTTTGAGATTTTTCAGTGCGTTTCTGGTTTTCGGTTCCTCTCGCTTGTATGCATCAACGACATTCTGATGGATATTCCCAGAAAGCCGCGACTTACCCGTATAACAGAGCACCAGATTCTTCTCCAGTTCATATAAAGTTTCACGTTCCACCCAGAGTTTTGATGTTTTCACATCCTCGCCCATAAACTCCATAAAGTTGATGCCGCCTATTGCGCTGGCATATTGGTCTTGCTTTCCGCCAAGTATCCCCAGTTCGTGTCTTTCGATAGAACTGGCTAATTCAGCGTATTCATAAGGCAGAAGCGGTTCCCCCCTTAATCTTGCAAGCACACCTATCAGAACCACACCCATAGCGGCTGATGTGCCCAACCCGCTGCCAGGTGGCGCTGTAGATTGTGTGACGAGGTTAAAACCTCCCTCCTCAATTTTCATTCTCTTTATTGCCGCTATGACCAAATCAATATTCCCGTCGTACTCCAGCTTGCGTACATCCTCCGCCTCTACAAAGGTGTCAAAATCGGCGGAGAATATTCTAATACTCTTATCTAAAACCCTTTGTAGTTCTCCCGGTGTTGTTTCACCAGTCTCCCTGTTGGATTCTATAGTCGCATAAGAATATACGTTGATTGTAGCATTTACCACAAACCCTTTGGATTCTTCTGTAAACAGGGCAACATCTGTCCAACCGCCGGAAAAATCTATGCGCACAGGCGCTCTTGCTCTAATTAACATGGCAAACTCCTTTACAACTTTAGAAAGCTTTCAATACCAATAAAGTATAATCATCTCGCATCGGCGTGTCACCGACAAACTTTTGCAATTCCTCTACAAATTTATCGCTCAATTCCTGAGCAGAAAGATGAGCATTTTCGGATATAAATTTTTCTATCCGTTCTACGCCGAACATTTCATTATTCGCGTTAATTGCCTCATCTATTCCGTCAGTGTAAAGCAGCATCATATCGTTTGGGTTTAAGACAATGGGCATCAGGCAGGTGGTTGGATTATCCCGCCAAATCCCGATAGGAATATCCCCATCCTCAACAATTTCACAATCCCCTGTTGCCGCTCTTATTATATACGGACGGGAGTGCCCGGCATTGGAAAAGGTAAATGTCCTTACATTTGCGTCCCATACGCCGTAAATCATGGTTATAAACATTTCATTGTTATGGAGTATATTGAGTAAGGCATTGTTCAGAGCATAAATTATCTCCTCTGGTTTATCATTATCAGTTGTTATCTGATGCAAAGTAGTATGCAATATCATCGTTACCAACGCTGCGGGGAATCCTTTGCCTGAAACGTCGCCGATAGCAACGCCAAGTTTTCCATCGTCGTAACGGAAGAAGTCGTAAAAATCACCGCCTACCTCGCGTGCGGCGCAACTTTTTGCTGCTATTTCCAGGCACTCCACAGGCGGTGGCTTTTTTGGCAAAAGTCCGTTTTGAATTTGATGAGCTTTTTCAAATTCTTGCTCAAGGATGATGTCCTCATGTACTTGCGATTTCTTTATCTCAACAGCCGCTTGTCCTGCGATGCTATATAACAAACTCAAATCACTCTCCGTGAAACTTCTCCCCCCCGATTTGTTTATAACCGCTATCACACCGAACAATTGCCTGCTCAACTGTATCGGCGCGGCAATAATCGTTCTTATGGGTGCTGAGTCTGGAAGAGCCTGGATGACACTCCCATCGGAGAGCGCGTCTTCTTTGAGAATCGGTTGACGGAGAGATGCCACCTGTCCGATGATACCCTCCCCCAAAGAAATTCTCTGAGATTTCAATTTATCCCTCAGAAACTTGGGATGGATGGAAACGCTTTCTGTGATTTTCTCCAGTGGTGGAAATACCCCTGCGATGTATCGTGCTTTTAGCGTGTCGTCTTCCCCCGGCAAAAAAGCTGCTCCAGCAGAAGCGGATGTCGCCCACACGGCAGATGTCGTAACTGTATGCAGGATGTTATCCAAATCCAAAGCTCTGCTTGACGCCTCGCCTATTTTATCGCGTATTGTCATCAATACCTTTTTTTCTCTGCGCAACGCTTCATTTTGTTTTTCCAACCGTTCAAAATAGCTTTGTGTGGAGAAGTGAGCGTAGGAGTAGAAAGCAAGACAACCTATGAAAGCGCAAGTTTCCGGAAGATACCCTTCGGGAGATAGAAAAAGCGATAAATGCAGACAGGTAAATGACGCAAAGGCTATTAACAAATTATAGCGATACTTAGCATCAGGTTCTATCAGCAAGCTCATCGTGAGCGTCCCGTACATCAACAACGGCCAAAGCAAGAGAAGGAAATTCAACTGTTGAACATTTTTAGGGGAATAAGTATCAGGGAATAGAACCGCTGCAAACAATAGAACAAAGAAGCAGGGAAGAAGGACAATGTTGCTGTACAACGCAAATTTTTTAATAATCTCAATCGGAATTGCATTAATGGTTAAAGAATAACATAACATCGCAGCTACAAGGGCATTTGCAAAGTGATTCCAACTTAACGCTGGCTTATCGTAAGTGAGGATTTGATTAATGCTATAGATGAAAAAAGCGAGGGTGAGTATCAACCAATCTCTCGTGCCTGTCCGCTCCCATCGTGTATATGATTCAATACACGTTACAGATGCGAAAATGTATATTAACAATTTTTCAACGTTCATAATAGAATCCGTGTTATTGAAGGATTGCTTTGATTATATAACACGCAAATGCCATTGTCAAGCATAAATTTTAGTTGGGTTCGATAAACAGGATTGCCACTTTTTCACAGAAATACCCCACGTTAGTTGCCGGTTTTGTAATCTATCATCAACTGAATTTTGGCACCTGCTTTTGAGCCACTTCCTCTTGCCAGCGAACTCTACAGCATACGAAAACGCTGTCCAGTCAAGCCCCATTTCATTTTGTGGGGTGTTGGTGAGCCGTTGGACATTCAAGCCATCCGCATCCATGACATAAATCTCCCAGTTCACATCCCACCCATTATTTGGGTCAAAAAGGAAAACTATCTTTGTTCCATCAGGTGACCAAACAGGAGTAGTATACCTCGCGGGACCGGGTTGGGTAAGCCTCTTCACATCCGTCCCGTCGGCGTTCATAACGTAAATATCATCTGACCTAAACACCGCGCTATCCTTCCAAGAACAGAAGACTATCTTGTCTCCAACAGGTGACCAATCTATCCCTTCCGGACCATCACGGAGCCCCTGATAAAGCTCTTTTGGGTTTTCCCCGTTGGCATCCATAACCCAAATTCCTTTATCAGAGCAATAGGCTATTTTCGTTCCATCAGTTGACCACCTGGGCTTAGACAAGAATACAGCTAACGGAACTTCTTCCAGGCTCTTCACATTCGAGCCATCTGCATCCATCACATAAATAGCAAACTGAGAAAGCACTTGTCTAATAAAAGCTATCTGCTTACCATCCGGTGACCAAGCTGGCCAGCTATCATTCTCCGGGCCGCCGGTGAGTTGCTTCATATTCGAGCCATCCGCGTTCATGATGTACATGTCATATCCGTAAAGCGGTCGACCGCCAGTCCGACGAGAAAAGGCTATCTGCTTTCCATCGGGCGACCAAGCCGGTGTTCTTCCGGTGGTAATCTGCTTTTCATTTTTTCCATCAACATCCATTACCCAGATGTAACTGCTCCTCTCAAAAACTATCCGTCCCTCATTGGAATTTGGTCTTACGCCTGCGCGAACGAACTCAATACCCCCGATAATGGGTAAAGCAAGGCATCCAACGAGGGACATTGCAATTAAAGCCTTTTTGGAGACTTTCGCTGTTACTTTTCTCCTTTTATCCATAATCATGTCAATCCGCCTCGGAATATCCCGTTTTCGTTCTGCCATCGCTATGGTGACAGGAACGTTGAGGGGTTGATACAACGCTTTCTCTAACAAACCAATTATACACTCGGCATATCCGCTTCTCTGCTGTGTCATATTGATTACCCAATCGTCACAGATATGCTCACGTTCTCTTGTTAGATTCCGATTCATCAGGTGAAACAGCGGATGGAAAAAGAAGAACGCTTTAAGCATGTTTTGAAGGAAGTTTATCAAATAGTCGCGTCGCTTGATATGAGCTAATTCATGCGTCAAAATCATCTCCAATTCGTCACTTGAACCACCATCTATCACGCCATCAGGAAGGATGATAGTATGAGAGAAGATGCCGAAACTCACAGGTATGTAGATTTCTGAGGACGCTTTGAGCGCGATTGACCTTCCAACTTTAATCCTCCGCTTCAATCGGGAAAGCATCTCTAATGCCTTGTGTTCTTTCACATCGGGAGTGCTTATCTTCAGCTCCCGCTGGATTTTGCAATCCAGCGGGAGCAGCGGTCGACGGATGCTCTGAGTGGATTGCTAAATCCACGATATGTTATTCAGAATTAAGTCAACAAAGCAGTAGGTCAAAATTCACATATCGACTTCCTTTTCAGCAATCAGTTCCCTGAGATGTTGAATTTCCTCTGGTGTCATCTTTTCTTTCCGGAAAAGCGCGTTGAGCGCGTTGAGCAATCGCTCTGATGAACCACGGAACAGTCTATCATAAATGTCCTGAAACATGCTCGTAGACACCTCATCTCGACTGACCAAAGGTTTGTAAACATAAGTCTTGCCATCTTCGTGCATCTCATGTTCCACAATCCCTTTCTTCTCCATCCTTCGCATCATCGTCAAAAAGGTTGTATAAGCCGCAGGATGCGCCTCACTGAGAGCGTCTTTCACTTCCTGGACAGTGGCTCTGCCTTTATCCCAGATGACATGCATAATTTCCAACTCAAACTTTCCTAATATTGCCGGTTTGCTTTGTGCCATTTTTTCTCCTCTTGATTAAACTACAAATATGATATGACAGTTGTCATACTACTATTGTACTATATGATTTTAGCATTGTCAAGGAAAAAATTGAATCTAAATAGAGATAAGTTGTATCCAAAGCTACCAGATATGGTCGAAAAAATCAAAGAAAATGGGAAATTTTTGTTGACCTAAATCAGTAATTTCTGGTTAGGATTTTGCAATACTCTAAAAAGGTTGACTTTTGGTCAAAGATATGGGAGTATAGAGCAGTAATTTATGATAGATTTCATCAACTGGAGATCAAAATGAGTGTTGTTTCTTTGGCTCCCGTATCCTTGCCGAGTATATGCATGGGTACACCCATAAACTCACCAACCTTTGGTCTATTGCTATCCCCTTTGGAAGGGATTCTCCCTACGATTACACCTCTTGTGTCAGGTGGCAACCGTAAAATGACGTTTACTGGCTACAGGTCCAGAATGTGATTTACGAGATGAAATTATCTATCTTTTGGACCCTACTAATCCAAACGATCCTTCACTGTTGACCTTTGATGAGTCTGGTTATCCGAAACCTGCGGCTCCTACAGGTACGTGGGAACATGAACGAGCAAAAACTACAATAAAACGCCTTCGCCTGGATTTTCACCGATTAGTAAAAGGACGTAAAGATATTTGGATTGAATGTCGCAAATTGATTATTGAAGCAGAAAATTTAATGAGGAAAAAGCCCAGTGCTACTAGAAATGCAGATTTAAAAAATACTTTCGAGAAACTAAGAAAAATGATTTCTGTAGACGCTGAACTATCTGCAACAGCAAAAGCGTGTTTATTAAGTAGTGGTATTTTATGGGTAAGAAATCTTGTCTAATTGCTTAAACGGAGGGAATATATATGAGCGCAGAATCTTCTGCGATTGTTCAGAAATTATGGAGTTACTGCAATGTCCTACGTGATGACGGGGTGAGTTATAGTGATTATGTGGAGCAATTGACCTATCTTCTGTTTTTGAAGATGGCTGATGAGCAGACAAAACTGTCGCCCAATACACCTCCAATCATTCCCAAAGGACTTGACTGGGAGAGTCTCCTTGAAAAGGACGAAGATGCTCTGAAGGCACATTATCAGCACATACTTGAATCTCTTGGTAAAGAAGAGGGCATGCTTGGGGTAATCTTCCAGAGGTCCCAGAATAAGATACAAGACCCGGCGAAACTAAAGCGTCTGATTAGGCTTATCAATGATGCAACTTGGGGTGGGATGGATATTGATGTCAAAGGTGAAATCTACGAGGGGCTTTTGCAGAAGAATGCAGAGGATATAAAAAGTGGTGCAGGACAGTATTTTACTCTGAGACCAATTATCAAGGCTATTGTGGAAGTTATGCAGCCAAAGCCAGGATTGACCATTTGCGACCCGGCTTGCGGTACCGGTGGATTCTTTTTAGCAACGTATGATTACATATCAGAAAATTACTCACTTGATAAAGAGCAGGAAAGATTTCTAAAATTAAGCACTTTTAAAGGCACGGATATTGTTGATAGTGTTGTAAGGCTCTGCGTGATGAACCTCTATCTCCACGGTATCGGCGGAGATGAGAGTCCCATTGAGGTAGGCGATAGTCTCATTTCCGCACCGAAAGAGCATTGTGACATGGTGCTAACCAATCCACCCTTCGGCAAAAAAAGTAGCATCACCATCGTTAATAGCGGGGGAAAAGCTGGTAAAAAATCATTAATCTATGAGCGAGAGGATTTCTGGGCAACTACCTCCAACAAACAATTGAACTTCCTTCAGCACGTAAAAACACTCCTGAAAATAGACGGACAAGCTGCCATTGTTGTACCAGATAATGTTCTCTTTGAAGGAGGCGCAGGAGAGACAATTAGAAAAAAATTGCTTCATGAGTGCGATGTTCACACGCTTTTAAGGCTCCCCATAGGGATATTTTACGCTCAAGGTGTGAAGGCAAATGTTCTTTTCTTCGACAGAAAAGAGGCAAGCGAAAAGCCCTGGACAGAAAAACTCTGGATATACGATTTAAGAACTAACAAACATTTTACTCTAAAACAAAACCCTCTGCGATACGAAGCCCTACAGGACTTCATCAAGTGTTACAATCCAGAGGCTCGGTTCAATAGACAGGAGACTGACCGGTTCAAAGCATTTACCTACGATGAACTAATGCAAAGGGACAAAGTTAGCCTTGACATATTTTGGTTGAAGGATGAAAGCCTTGAGGATGCAGAGAACCTCCCGGAACCAGATGTTATCGCATTAGAAATTACAGAAAATCTTGAATCCGCTTTAGAGCAGTTCAGCAGTATTTATGAGGAATTGACGGGGAGGCACCCGACGGTTTAATCCGTGGCTAACTAACAGGCAGGCGGCATCAATACAAAATCAGCGAAAACTGAGACGTTTGTGTGCCGTATCTTCCGCTGGCATAGGCGTAATCCAGGCTGAACCCACCGATTTTGTATCCCAATCCGAAGGTAATTCCGTTTGCCAATCCGTTGCTAAATCGGTATCCTGCTCTGATGGCAGCGTCTCGAAAGCGTTTTTCCATGCCAAAGGACAAACATCCGTTAGCGAGTTCCAAGGAGCAGGAGGAATTGGATAAGCCTTTGTGGAAGGAGTCGAGTTTTAAAGCTAACCCTAATCTGTGTTCGATGGACAAAGTTTCACTATAACTGCTCGCCGGGGCATTTTTCAGTTCTTCACGATTGTATGCCAGATAGGATAAAAAATTGGGCAGAGAGATTCCAAAGGACAAACGTTCATCCCAAATATCATACCGCAACCCAAAATCGAAAGCTATCCCCGTTCCACTACCGACTTTAATATTTCCCATGTGCGTTGTTGAGGATAGGTATTTCAGATTGAACCCCAGAGCAAAATTTGGCTTGACTTGTCTGGCTGTAGCGATTGACAACACTATTTCCTGATAGTTGCCATCCCGGTCATTTGAGCCGGATAAACTACCCGCCACCGTTCCTATCGGCGCAAAAGGTTGCGCGAAAGCTACAAAACTATATCCCACCAATCCGTATAGTTCAAGGTAGCTCAACCCTATCTCCCGTTTGGGAATACCAGACAAGCCGGCAGGGTTCCACAAAATAGCATTGACATCATTCGCTAACGCGGTATATGCTCCCCCCATTCCAACCGGTCTTGCGCCTATGCCCACATTCTCGAAGGCCGCCCAAACTTCGCTGGTAAACAGACAGAACGCATATAAAATGACGAGTATCCCTTTCTGTATCATGTTGTCGCACATCGGTCAACCCCTAAATAAGCGATAATTAGTTGTATTTGTTATTATATCATTTTATAGCTCAAAACACAAGCTGAAAAAAGTTGAGCACCAGGTGACGGGTTGTAATTGCTGCGATACTTTTTCCACAAAATTATGAAAAATTCTTGACAAATGCGGATGATGGTGGTATTTTGTTTTGCGAAGCGTTATTTCGCAAGCCCTGTCGGATAACCACATAGGGTTGCGCCTACGTTACAGGCTGACAGCTTGTTGAAGGAGGTTTCGATATGAAACCCCGTAGGTTGATTTTCATAAATCGACAATCAAGATAGAATTTTGACCTACATATTACACAAGGAGGTTTCATAATGAAACCCAGTAGATCAAGTTTCCACACTCGACGGATTAGTCGAGATATGAATCTCAACCTACTTATTTATGATAAGGAGGGAAATTATGACATCAACAACACTGACTTTACTCATTGTCATACTCACCCTAAGCATTGTAGTCACAATTTACGCTGAACCGGTTGACGAACACACAATGCTGCTTTTCAACTTAGAGAAAGATTCTCTCGTCATCGAAGGCGGCAAACTGGTAAAAGTAATTGACCTTTCTGGTAACGGCAACGACGGATTGGTCAACACCCAAGGCGGCGAAAAGGCTGCCAATCCGGGCGTTCAACCGTCTGGCCCGCCTGAGATAGTAGCAGGCAAGTTTGGAGATGCGCTGTATTTTGACGGCACAAATTATTTAGAGGTTGTGGATTCCCCAACCCTGGATATTACGGAACAACTCACTATGGAAGTTTGGGTGAAGCCCGAGGTCGCTGTCGTTTCCGGTGACTCAATGAGCGTCATGACAAAAGATGTCGGCTACTACATGCAGATTAGAGATGGGAAGATAGGAAACTACTTTTACGATGTGACTCCGCCGGGTTATCACCTGAGCAAGAAGGACATCAAAATAAATGATTGGACGCACATCGCCATTACTTACGATGGAAGAACAATACGCTTTTACGTCAATGGGGCGGAGGATTCAAAGGTTGACGCAACCGGCAACATCCGCTTAAATGATGAGTCCTTGGGTATCGCCAACGAGGTACGCGTTCCAGCGCGCGGCGCGCCCAATCAACGTTATTACAAGGGCATCATAGACGAGGTGCGCGTCTCAAACATAGCAAGAGCCGCAGACGAAATAAAAGACGCATTTCTGTATGGATATGTTTTAAGAGTTGAACCTACTGGCAAGCTCGCAAACACCTGGGGAGTGATAAAGCAGAACGTGTTATCGCAAAATTAATGATAAATTGCACACGGAGGGGAGAGGAAGGAATGGATGGAACTCGGGGAAGGAAGGAACCCTGTTGACATCTTCTTTTTTTCCCTTCCATCCTTCCCGAACGCTTTAATCTGAATTGTCAAAAATTAGTGATAATACATCAATGCGTTAGCGCATAAACAGCTATGTTTATAGCCATGCGAAGGGCTTGCTCGCGGACATTGGGCTTATCGTTATGGACATCCGGATTATCTAATCCATCGGTGATGTTTGTGTTGTAAGTATAGAAGGCTATCATTCGCCCTTCGTGGAACAACGCGTATCCATGCGGCGGGCCGGGATAGTGTTCATGAATCTTGGGCAGTCCTTTTGGAAAATTGTAAAAACAGTGGTAGATGAGATGTTCAAAAGGCACTTCAACCCAGGACTTCTTGGGAAATACGCGCCGCATCTCTCGTCGGAAACTTTTGTCCATCCCGTAGTCATCATCGGCGTAGAGAAATCCGCCGTGAATCAGGTAGTTTCTCAACGCTTTGATTTCCTTATCGTTAAATCTTATATTGCCGTGCCCTGTCATAAAAATAAAGGGATAGGAGAACAAATCCTTATCCGTCAGCGTGATAACCACCTGGTCATTTGCCGCATCTATGTCTGTACGTTCCCTTAACGCCTTCAGCCAATTGGGAATTTCTGTTGGTCCATTGTACCAATCGCCTCCGCCGCTGTATTTCAATCTGGCAATCACAAATTCGTGTTTCTCAGCCGATGATACGATATTTGGATTTATAAAAATTGCTATTGCAAACAAAAGAGATACGATACAAATTTTTCGTCTGAACATCATAATTTTGTTCATCTTTCGCACAATAGTAGCGGCAGCCCCGTGTGGCTGCCTTTGGCAGGCATATAGTCCCGCTGCTACTAATCCTATTTGTGGTTCGTTTCATAAATCCGTATAGGGTTTGTTTGACGAATAGAGGGACAGAGAGCCTCCGCTACGCCCCAAAAAACATGTAGTGTCTCCCCTCTGTCTGGACACTTCTAAGCTATACGAACTTAAAAAATTGACCACTAGGGACTCAAGACAACTGCTTCGACCAGCAGTTTCAGTGTTTGGTTTTCCTTATCACGGCTATGAATATTGGCGTCGTTCCAGCTTACAACTAAGTTGAGGCTCGGAATTACTATCATCGCCCGCGGTCCGCCGTGACCAAACGCCCCGTAGGTATCCACAGGCGCATTGAACCAGTGGCGTTTCCCCTCACGGTCAATTCCGTTCGTCCACCAAAGCCAACTGTAACTACCCAAATGGTCACATTGGTTATCGGGGATGTCTCGGGAACCCAGTGTACGCTGCCCCGGAATCATCTCAGCTTCTAATCCAACCGTGCGCGGAACTGAATTCGCCAAAGGATTTGTCACCGCCATCGCCGCATGTTCTCGGCTGATAAGCTGCTCGGCTGTCTCTGTCTCGGGTGGGTGTATACCGTCACCCGAGATAAATGTCTCTGTCTCAGGTGGGTGTATACCGTCACCCGAGACAAATTTCCAATTACCCTTGCGCAGATACAACAACCCGAAGCGGGCAAAATCGCGTACTGAAACAGCCGTCCGTCCCGGCCGGTCTTTCGTGCCAAAAGCCATCAAGGTAGGGTTGTCCTCGCACTGGAGTGGGGCGGTAAGTAGGGGATGCAGCACCTTCCCGTCCACATTTTCGCATGTTGCGCCGTATACCTTTAAGAATAGCGTATCCCAAAGCAACGCCATCTGCCAGTCGTTGTAGTCGAAAGCGGCACCGGGGGGTTCTGTAATACCATAGCATGAAATCTGGTTCGCCGCATGTCGCCAGGTGATATTTTGGTCCTTGTGGTTGAGTTGGCTGTTGAGGGTGTTCAGGCGGGGTTCCCACTTCGCCATCTTCTCATCAAGGCTGGAGATTTTGCCGTCCTCCAACGCTTTGAACAGGAAGTGGCTGAACCACGGTTTGCAGGCTGAAGCGATGTCGGCACGCTTGCTAATATCGCCCCAAGTATAGCTCATGTATCCGTATCTTACGACGCAACCGCGCCCACCGACTGCATCCCTGAAAACACCCAGTTTTGCGGCATCCAAACCAACCTCGGCTGGCGTCTTGGTCGCCCAGGTTTTACCCGGATATACCGGATTGATACTGTTCATTCTCTTTTGACCTTTCTTTCTGGCAATGCTGGGATGGGCAAAGATGAGCGACGACTTCACTGCTAACGCCCATCCAAGGAGGCTGATTGCCAGTAACAAACTTACATATTTCATCTTAGATACCTAAAATATGGGATACATTCTGCTCAATGGCTTTCATATCGTTATCAGATAGCTCTCCAAACTTTCGGTAAATCATCTGATGTTTGATAGTGCGAAAAATACCTGTCACGACTGAGGGATACAACAATCCCGCCTTTTGCCAGTGTGTGAGAAGGTAATCGCCTATCAATATTCGTTGCGTATTGCTGGTAATTGCTGCGACAACGACTTCCTGTCTCCCATTATTGTATTCATCGGTACTTAGCACCAACGCCGGTCTTCGCCTGACTCTGCTTTCATCTGAAAACACGAAGTTTACCAAGACAACGTTGCCTCTTTTATAATTCGTCATAAGCTGCATCCTTTTCGTTGTCCCAAAGTTCAGCAAGCACAGGTTCTTCTTTTGCGCTCAAAGCCATTTGTGTTTGCACAGGGGTGGGTAGGTCAATAGACAGTTGAATGCGAATGGCGTTCAACACATACTCTCTTATTGATATATCTCTCACGCCTGCTGCCATGCGAATCCATTTGCGCTCTTCTTCTGATAGGTCAATATTCAATCCCACTCTTCGTTTTTCCATCGTGAGTCTGCACCCCTCTAATACCCCGCCCGAAACGAGCGAGGTTTATACTTTTGAGTTTTTAAACAGGTGTGCTGTAATGTTATTTCTGCCCGGCGGGGCTAAACTTTGCATCTTTGGCTATTTGCACTTCATATTCTCTAAACCCCATAACTCCCCATCGTCCTCGCGTATACCTCTGGCGTTCCGATGTCATATCTCTCGCCGTCTGTTTCGTAGGCGTAGTATCCTTCCTGTTTTCGCATCAGGTCAAGAGCATTCGTCAATTGTATTTCTCCCTTTTCCAGTATTTCGTTGTCAATATGATACTGGATGCAATCAAAGATAGTGGGAGTCAAAGCATATTGACCAAAGATGCAGAGGTATTCTCCGGACGGTATACCCTTTATCATCAAATGTTCTTGGGCGTATTCGGGAGACGGTTTCTCTTTCAGTTCAGTTACCTCGTAAAGTCTCGGTTTGTCTGGGACGGGAATTCCACCGATTGTGCCGAATAGACGT
>CAZRLY010000098.1:0-2717 GCA_964601015.1 uncultured bacterium | reverse complement strand
CGTAGTTCGCTTTCTGGTGTTCTTCTGACAGCAGATGTGCTTTTTTTGACTTCACTGAATACTTCTAAAAGTTGCCGGGCGCAACGAATACCGCTATACGACGCATAAATGTGGTCACCTAACATCAGCATAAACGGCTCGTCCGCCACCCAATCTCTGGTACAGTAAACCGCATGCCCAAATCCTTTCTGCTCTTCCTGAACGACATAGTGAAGTCGGCGTCCTAAATCCAGTAGTTTCTCCGTTTGCTCTACCGCCCACGGTAGCTTCGATAGTCGCTGCCACACGTCTGGTGAGATAGGCTCATTGAAGTAGCTTTTGAAGTATTCCTCACCGCCCTTCTGAACGATAAGACATACTTCCTCTATTCCAGATTCGACTGCTTCCTCAATTATCAATTGGATAGCGGGTTTTGCGTAGCCGTCTTTGTCTACAATTGGAAAGAATTCTTTTTTGAACGCTTTGGTGGCAGGATACATTCGTGTGCCGTGTCCGGCGGCTGGAATAACAGCTTTTCTTAGCATCTGATTCTCCATAGTATTTTACGCCAAGGGGGACACCCTGATTTATCAGGGGGAGTCGTCACAATATCATTCATCACTGGAGCGCAATCGTTCCAGTAAAGCTCGCAGTTGGCCCAGTTCGGCTTCTGCTTGTTTGCGCGCTTCGGCTTCTTCCGCAGGTTTCAACAACCAGTCTTTCGTCTGAGGATTATACAACCCCAACTCCATATCCTTTTCCCCGAGTTCTAAACCCAATATCAAAGAAGGAAGCCTATCGCCAACGGGTTGAATGGGCAAGTAGATGCCATCTACCAATCGGTACCCCTGGAGGGCGGGCTGCAAATACCGTCCGTCCGGGTCAAAAAGGTAGTATTCTCTGACACCAAACACAGAAGCATACAAGTCTTTTTTCTCCCCCAAATCTTTTTTGTAAGTCTTTGGGCTGACAAACTCCAGGACAAAGTCGGGGGGTTTTCCTTCCTCCCACAGCAGATATGTCCGACGCCTTTTCTTCTCAACCCCCACAACAACAAAAACATCGGGAGCTACTGACTTTCTGGGATTGCCTTCTTCATAATATACAAGCAAGTTCCCCGAAACATAAACATCGGGGTGAGCCGTAAAGTAATTTTTGAGCATCTCAATAACATCTATCATCAAGTCTCGGTGAGTATCTGTTTCAGCCATAGGTTTACCATCCGATTCAGGATAAGTAACTGTCCGCTCGGTGGGAACAGCATCAATGTTGAGCTTAAAACACTCGACACCCAAATCAGCTTCAAGTATCTCAATTAATTTTTCTTGTTCCGCCTCACCTCTGGCAACAAACTGGGCAGAACCATCTCCTTGAGAGCCAACGCCCTTGCCACCCCAGATTAGCGGTTCGATTTTGGGGTATTCCAGAACTTGATGCAATTTTGGCGCTGTCAGTTCTTCTGGAGAAGCGGGTTGCACGTATTTGTCAAATACCCTTTGGGCTTCTCGCATAAGCCGTCCGACTTCTTTGCTATCGCCCTCGTTGATAGCTTGTCTGGCTTCGAACAGAATTTCTTTGTTGCGTTTCCCCAGCGCGTATCTAACGCCTGCGCCTATTTCCCCCTTGCCGTTTGGAAAACAAGCGTTCAAGTCGGACAATATCTTCCGGGTATCCTTGCCAGCCTTCAGGTCAACGATAACCACATAAATTGTCTTTTTGGGAGATAATTCCGTTACGTCCATATCATCTCCATCGAAGGTTAGGAATACGGGTATACGCCCGTAAGCGCAAACTTGGTCCATTCTTCCGCATTCTGATCCGGTGAAAATTTCGCCTAAGTAGGCGTATTCCATCTCCTCTCTCTTTGTCAATTTCAAATCATAGAGCTGATTGAACGCCCTTGCAGTAAGCACGCCAATCGCCGCTGAAGAAGAAAGTCCTCTTTTGATGGGCAAGTCCATTCTGTTGTGTATTACCATTCCACCAACACCGCGCTCTTTCATAAGGCAGTATGCTACTCCAGCAGCATAGCTGAAAAATCCACCCTTCTTTGCTTCACGGAATAGACTATCCTCTGTCATGTCCATCTCACGCGGTCCGATTACTTCATCGTTTGCCAGAATTGAAGCCATGATTAATTTGTCGGAGTGCGGTTGGCATGTAGCATAAATACCCTGGTGAGTTCCTATAGCAATGCAATATCCCTCTTTTATGGAGGCATCCTGACGGCAATATTCACCTGCCCAGTCTGAATGTTCCCCGAAGAGACACAACCTCCCCGGAACGAAAACTTTTGTCGTTTCAATCTCCATCTACTTTAAACTCCTTCTGAATCCATACTTTCACAGATTGCTGATAATCCAGTACCTATATTCGTAGGTCGAAATTCAGATTTCGACTGCTGATAATCTAGTCCGCTGTTAGTTCTAAGTCCTTGCGAAAATTGATACATCAAGAAAATCCTCTCCGCGTCGTATCTGATTTTTGAGTTCAGCTTCTTGTTGAAAATCTGCAACTTCAAGAGATTTAGCTTTGTTTGTCGGGGTAGAATCCACATAGCATTGGATTTTCGCCTGTGGTAGATTCATGGCGGAAATCAAGCTGGGGACATCATCCCAGAAGTTTGGATGCGCAAAAACATCAAGAATATAAACGCCGCCTCTGAATCGAGAATCACTGATTAACGTTGCCAATGCGACAATCGCTCTGTCTTCGGTTTCCAGTAGCTTTGCGTCGTG
>CAZRLY010000097.1:0-18976 GCA_964601015.1 uncultured bacterium | reverse complement strand
GCTGAAAACCCCGACTGGGAAGGAAACTATAAAGTTCGGTTTTGGTACCCTGAGTGGCAAAACATCATATTTTCCTATATTGATACCATTCATTCTCAAGGGTTCGATGGTATCTATCTGGACATCATCGACGCTTATTATTATTGGTCGGAAGAAAACCCGGAAGAACCTTTGGCTGCCTCTAAAATGATTCAGTTTGTATTGAATATTCGGAATCACGTATCAGGCGATGATTTCTTTATCATACCGCAAAATGGCGAATTTATCATTGAGGACGTTTCTGATAACTCAAAAAAAATGGAATACTTCAATGCAATTGATGGTATTGGTGTGGAAGACGTATTTTTCCCAGGGGATGTGGACGAGAACAACCCCTTTAATCCAGACACTGAGAGGCTTGAAGTATTACAAGAATTTCTCAACAATGGTAAAAATGTGTTTTCTATTGAGTATTTGACCGAATCAAGTTTAGTTCAACAGTATCTTACGGAAGTAGAGAAATACAACTTTGTGTTTTATTATACAACCAGAGATTTAGGGCATTTTTACGAGCCAGTATACGGAGATGTCAATAGTGACGGCGCAGTGAACGCCTACGATGCTGTTTTGGTCTTACGGCATGCAGTCGGGCTCATCACATTGACTCCTACCCAAAAATGGGCGGGTGACGTCAGCGGTGATAGTACCGTTACTGCTCTTGATGCTGCTTTAATTTTACAACATATTGTCGGGCTGATAACACAATTTCCTGTAGATAAAATCAAAAGCCATTAGCGAAGCTTTTCAACCTGTTGTTTCAGAGGACGATAAACGTATTCTGCCATAGTAGCAATTGCTCCGCGGTCAGATTGGTTCTTTGCCACGCGAGCAAAGCATTCGATGGCTTGACGGGCCGTTTTGAGCGCAACTTGCGCTTGTTCGAGCGCTTCAACTGATTGCGTTCTAAAACTTCCCTCGTCGCCCTTTTCCTTTGCTTCTTTGGCGGCTTGTTCTGCCGTGGCTGCTTTGCGGACGGCTTCTATTGTGTCGATGTATGCGATGCCGAATTTTAGCCTGCCAATCCAGTAGTTGATGTAAGATTTTCCCTCTGGGCGAGATGGTTCAGGCACGTCATTAACAGCAGAAAGCGCCCGCCGATAGCCTTCCCTATCTTCGGCGAGTTGGCTTGAAAAAGAACCGGCCGCCCAATGTTTCATCATCATACCCGGCACAGGAAAAGTCAGTCCGAGTCCGTGTTCTTCCAAAGATATGGTAACTGCTTCCAGTTCTCGGAACGCCTCCAACATGGGTTCTACGGCAGCTTCTCCACATACAGCGCGGATTTGGTCAGCATAAACCTCCTCCGGCGTGGCATTGGCGTCCCACACTGTTTTACTAAGGTAGGCGACGCATGGCTCTTGGTCACTTATCATCCAATATCGTGTAGAGAAGCCACTCCAACTGTATTTTTTCAAATCGCATGTTAGTTCATGTAGAGAGCCTGTGGCAAGTTGAGGAAGCAGTCCGACGTTGTCGTCATGGAGCGTGAAAATCAAACTTGTCGGAATCTCTTGAGCAGGAACATTTCTGAGCGCCTCCCGCCGTCGCACCACTCTGGAGGCGGTATAATCCACAAATACTCGCATTTCCGAACTTTCAGGCAGAACGCTGTCTAATATTGGGAAAAGCTCTTCCGCTACAGCGTCTATCGCAAAGTGCGCATCTGGCTTTCGACTCTTTGGCAGAACGTCGGGGTTAGTCAACAGCCGGTCGAAAAAATACAGGGCTGCGATATCGCCTTTAACTTCAGTAACAGCCCGCGCCGCACCGCCGGGATAACTGGTGCGATTTTCCGCTTTCTCCAACACCTTATCAAGCGATATAATCCGTCCAATTTGGTATTTTTCATCCAGCTTTTGCCATGCCCATTCATACCGCTCTGTCCAAGCGCGGTGTTCGGGCATTCCAAAAGTATACAAGTCAGCGTCGGGATAGGTGTTGATGGCAGCCTTTATCACTGCGCCGGATACCTCAACTAAGTCCCGGTTATTTGGCATAACTGCTTGACCGGGCCCAACCGTCAGATTTCCAAGTTGATGGACAGTCTGAACGTCGGGGATGAGCGGGCGAAACTCCTCTGGAAAATCCATCACGGACGCGGAAAAAGAGGCTTCCATCCCGCGACTATGGGCATAAGCAATCAAGTCGTGACAGAGGCGTTCTCCCGCGGCGGCAAACTCTTCGTAGCTGGCGTTCTGCGGTAAATCGGGATTCCAGAATTCCTCTTCGTCTCCGAACAGTTCTCGACCGGGCATATCGTCGGTGATGGGGTAGTGGAAGTTAAACCAGAGGGTAGCGGACTGCCGTTTGATTCCCTTAATCTCCAAATGCAAAAACGGCTGCCAGGGCCAGGTAGATAGCCCAATTCGGTTGAACTTCAGCTTGGCGAGTTGGTCGATGACGGGGCGGTAGTCTGCCATGCCCCACGATTCGGGCCCCATCGCAAAGTCGTTGATGACGCGCCACCAACGCACTTGAAGGAGAGGTTCAAAGACATTATCAATTTCGGGTAGGTGGATATTCCCAGGATGTTCGGGATAAACATCGCCATGTAATAGATAGCGTACCCCATAACGTTCCACCAGTTCATAAACACCCCACATCGCCGCTACAGGACTACCGCCGGCTATTACCATTGTGGGCTTCTCCATGAAGGTGGTTTTTCGCAAAAGAAAGCCCTGTTCACTCAGTTGCGGAAAATTCCCTTCGCCCACAGCTTTGGTGACAACGGGGTTGTTATTCGGATTGCCCAGAATAAACAAATATCCCGCCGTTTCACCTGGTGAATTTGCAATAGTCGCTGATACGCCGAACAATCGCTTCAGATAGCCTTGCAGTTCAGATGCCGCAAACCGTTCCAGTTCAGCCGCTTCTTCACTGATAATCAATTCGACGGACAGAGTCATGATAATTTTCTCCTATTTGTTTTTGTGATTTAGGCATATCAAAGAAAATAACTCGCCCAACTGCTCCCGTTGGATTGCTAAATCCGACGGTTGGGCTGGATTTGCCAATCCAGACCAAGCAAATGGGAGTTTTTTTTTTGCAAAAGCCTTATCTTGCCAATGTCACATTCCCACGTAGCCCAATTTGTTTTGATTTTAAAGCGGAAGTAAAATCAAACCAGAGACATTTGTTTTGATTTCTAATCGGAAGTGAAATCAAAACGGAGACAGATTCTATCTTGGTTTGAGCGAACGACGCTCCCCAGGCCCAACTTAGAAAGTTGGGCTACGACTTGCTCTAATATCTAATGTGACATTGGCGAATTATACAATGCTCGGAAACCCAGTTAGAGCAATAACTTATATCTCTGCTGCCAAAGTTGCTTCCCTTTTCCATGCTGGTGTCTGGACGATTTCCAACGGGTCAAATCCGTAAACAGCCTTATATTCCTCATGTTGGCGTTTGTCATATTCTAACTCATCCGTTATCGGCAATTGGATTGGCGCGCTGCCCTTCATTGCCGATTCTCGGGTGGCTATCAGCATCTCCAAATCCTTATATCCGCCCACGCCATAGTCCGTGTCGATACCCTCTGTAGCGGCACGATAAACGCTAATCAGAACATCTGCTCTGGCGATGTCGTCGCCGTCTGTGAGCGGATAATTTCTGTGCGGATTTTCCCATACGATGGGCGGGTTCGTATTGATTCTCATGAGGGCTATCGTATTAACCCCATCCACCTCACAGGTTACGGTTTCTATCGGGTACTGTTTTCGTTGTCCATCTTCATAGACGAAAACTCCGCCCCCAATAATCTGCCCGCGTGTGGCGTCAACCTCCCAGTAGTTGCCGCGTACAGTGCCGATGGGATATTCATATACCGCAGTAAGCCCGTTCTCAAAATCTATTAGCCCTATCTCCCATGTTGCTACGCGCTTAGGGTTGTCGGGTTGAGCGGGCATGGTACTGATGTGCGGAGATGTTCCGACCGCGCGGCGGCAAAATGGGTCAAACCAGTGTCCCGTCGCTAACTGAATATTCGCCGCATGTCCGACAACTCGGCGAGCTTCGCTGCATGCGCAGTTTCTTATCGCACTGATTCCGTGGTATCCTCCGCTGACGTACCAGCAGTGAATCTGCGTAATTTCACCAAGTACGCCTGATTCGACAATCTTGCGTTTTAACCTCTCCTGGGGCCAACGTCTTACGTTCTCGCTGACGTCCAGTTTCACACCGTGTTGTTCTGCTACATCCAGCATGAGTTTCCCGCAGGATAAACTGAAAGACATCGGCGTTTCCGTCACAACATGGACACCGCGCTCCGCCGCCTGGCATGTGATGATGTGGTGCCCTTCAGGCGGGGTAGCGATGACAATTACGTCGATATTTCCGGTATCCAGCATCTTCTCAGCGTCCGTATAACCCGTAACACCATCATATTGTTGGGCAACCTGTTGAGCGCGCGCTTCGTTAATGTCGCAAACCGCAACTAACTTGTAAATATCCTTGAGTTTGGGGATAGTCGCAAGATGCGAACCTGCCCTGCCACCCACTCCGACTACTCCAATCTTTAAAATTTCCATTTTATCTCCTCCAATTAACCATTTTGGAGTACACGATTGAATCGTTACATTTTGGAACGCAACGATTTTTGCTTTTAGGGAATGAAAGTCATTGCATTCCAAAAATGTGCAAAAAAAATCATTGCACTCCAAAGATACAATGACTTAGTCATTGCACTCCAAAAATGGCGATGGAAAATCAAGTTTTTGATAAATGGCTCTCCACCTATCAGGCATGTCCTCCCGACAAAGGTTAGGTAAAAATCCGAGTTTGAGATATGTTTTCAGCGCTGGAAGCCGCCAGTCGTCTGTACTCAAGACGATGCGTTCATATCCGCGCGACACAAGGTAGCATACAACAGCAGCGCAAACACAGCAACCGAGTTGTCTGCCTTTGTGTTCGGGATGTCCGATAACGTAGTCCAGTGCGCCGACCGGCGGCTCTACGCTTCGTCGCGATGCAAAGGTAGCAGCAACAATATCAGTGTCGCAGACAATGACGCGTGAGCCATCGCGCCGCTCCGGCTCTGCTAAATACGACTCAAGTTTTGCCCTATCCCATCCGCCGAAACCAGCCAGTTCCATCAGACGCAACCAACCGTCCTCGTCGTCGGGTTGATAGCCCCGCACGATATATCCATCAGGCGGCTTCCACGGCGGTAGCGTAACAGCGACTTCAGCGGGGATGGACATCTGTAATTGCATGGGGGGTAGATTCATTAATTCGCACGCTCCCTTGTTTTTGGGGGATACGTCTGTGTTATTTTGAAACGTAATGAGTAATTCCATTATTACTTTTTACTCATTACGTTTTACTCAGATTATCAATGTAATAATATATCTCCTATGTCCAATCGGGTACTGTAACCTCTGCGAGTTTCTCCTCGTCAATTTCCATGCCCAGTCCAGTACCGTTTGGAACGATGAGATAGCCATTTTCGTATTCAATCCTCTTTTTGACGACATCTTTGGTATATAATCGTCCTCCCGCCGGGTCAGAAGGAAAATCCAAATTTGGCACAGCCGCGCCGAGATGCGCTTGAGCAGCAGTACCGATGCTCAGTTCCTGGGTGGTGCCGATGAGCATTTTAATTCTTAAAGCCTCCGCCAGTGCGAATACTTTCTGCGCATGTCTGATGCCAGCGGACACGACGGCGATGTTGAAGATGTCCACTGCGCCCTTTTGAGCCAGTTCCAGAGCGTGGCTGAATCCGCCTGTGTGTTCACTGACAGGCAGGTCAATTGCCTCGCGTACGCGGGCTTTGCCTTCGATACTCCTGCATGGGCTTTCCACCATCATGAACCCGTATTCCTTGAACCTATTGATTACCTCAATCGCTTCGTCTGGCTCGTAGGCACCGCTCATATCAAGGGATTTGAATTTCACTTTATCGCCATAAGTATCGCGTACACCCTTCAGGAACATCCCCGCGCCCTCAACATGACGCCCTGGATAGAAGCGAAACAGGTCAAAACCGTGTTCTTCCATTATGCGCCCAACCCGTTCGACGTTTTCCTCCGCCGCTTTTTGGTTGGGGCAGCCGAATATGGGATAGCAAACCCGAATTTTCTCGCGATACGTGCCACCCAGCAATTTGTGGACGGGAACGCCCAATGCTTTCCCTTTGATGTCAAGGACTGCCATATCAATTCCCGCGCCAAATATACCGCCGGCTTTTCTAACCTGCTCATCAATCTTCGGCATGTCGTATACATCAACACCGGCTAATTGGGCATTGAGGTTTACCCTCATTGACTCAACGTTGGGCATCCTGCCCAGATGTCCCAAATCCGACATCTCTCCGATGCCTGTGATACCCTCATCCGTGTGCATCTTGACGATGATATGCGGCGAGATAGCTCCTGTTTCACGCGGTGTGTGGATGGGGAATAACTCAATCTGTGTGATTTTCATAATTGCCTCCACTGGCTTTTTGATTTTTCAGGAAGCGTGTAAAATCAAGGTTCCTTCTATTTAGATTTTATCGTACCAAAAATCAGTGCCTCTGTCAACTGTTTTCTCATACTAATTAGCAATTTTTTAATTCTCCCCCAGGTGATAGGGAGTATTCCTGCGGGGCGAACGTCTGTAGTTGGGTCAACTGTTGTTATTGAGCAGTGTTCCAGCGCAACATTGATTTCCACAGGGTTACCTACCTCATCCTCCTCAGAGGACAAAGCTTTGACAGCATCCAATTTTATTTCGGATACCCTTACCTCCAACACTTCAAAGCGGAAATACGCTAAGATGCATTCAGCGCCTGCTTCGCAATCTGCGCCCTCCCTGCCTAACATCGTCAAAACAGTGTCCTTTAGTCTGCCATCCTTGAGTTGGGGAGGAAGGAAGAACGCTTGTTTTTTAAGAAAATCACCTTGTTTTGTCCCTTTCGTATCATTTTTGAGGACAGTTGGGTCAAAAAGAAGGTCAAACTCAATTCCTAACAGGTTTTTGATTTCTTTCACCTGCACGGTGATTTCAATATTCTCGCCTACTTGAGGCGACTTTACCTTAGCCGGATTGACAAATACCACCTGTGCTGAAGCAAACGATGGAACTATAAAACATGCTGTTATTAATGTTGCTATGAGTCCAAAAAGTTTTCTACTCATTGGTTTCTCCTTTGAAAAGAAATTTTTAGCCACGAATGAAACACGGAAGATACAAAAAGCCCTACCTGCGTTCAGGTAGGGCTTCCTTTCCTCCAGGATTACCGCTTAATTAGTACAATTTTTTAATTTTTCCCCATGTAATAGGCAATTTGCCTGCGGGGTGTACTCCTATGGTGACTTCGCCAAAAGTGACGGTGGAGTTATTTACATTCTCGTTTGTAGCAAATTCACTTTCAGTAGCTTTTTGGCCGTCGCCATCAATGTAAATATCCAGGACACGCCCGGCATCTTCGCCTGTACCGTTTGTAATCTGAATATTATCTACATAGCTCCTAAATAGGCCCACTTCGTGTTCTTCGCATACGGTAGCAAATATAACCCTATCCAGGGTTTTTCCCACTAACGCCTCTAAAGAAATCTGCCTGTGATACCATCTATCCCGGGCGGCATGTTTAATATCTGTATCGCCATCTTTGATTGAGACGCTCAAGTCAGTTTGAGGACTGGCGCTTAGACCAAATTGGTCTTTGGCATCTGTGGCACTGAGGAATGTTCCATCCTTGGTATGAAGGTCAATTCCTGCGCAGTAGGCTGGAAGAGGGGTGAACATGGCAATCTGATATTCGAGATATTGCCCTGCCTCAATTGTAACCTCGCCCTGCCAAACATCAACATAGCACTTTGCCACGCCCTCATTTGAGAAGTCAACTTCGAGCGCCAACATCTGGCTATCTTTCGTATGTTCTCTTATAGCCGGCAGCAACTCTTCTACATCTTCAACGGTAATGGTTATCGTTTCGCTATCCGTGCCGCCTTTTCCATCGTCAACGGCGAAGGTAACGCTGTATGGGCCAGCCTGCTCAGAATTTGGAACCCAACTGAAAACGCCGTTCTCAAATGTTGAACCTTGTGGCAAATCGGTTGCGGAGAAGGTTAGGGCGTCGCCATCCGGGTCAACCGCGCTTACAGTAAATTCGAGCGTTTGACCTTCATCAACTTGTTGATTGCCGATTTCTGCCAATTCAGGAGGCTGCCCACTGACTGTGAATTCGCCATCGGTCACTTCCAAGGAAATCTCATCACCGTCTACGTTAGCAAGCGACGCTTCCACCAAGGTTAAGGGACTTTCACTGCCCGCGGCAGCCGTTGCGTTCACTTCAAAAGCGATAGTAAACAATAAACCGGCGGTTACTGTAGAGCCCACAAATGGGTCCTTACTTATACCACCAATTATCACTTTACCCTCTTTGGTCAAATTAGGCAAAACACTAAATCCCCCGGCAAGCGCATCGCTGCTGGTAAGTTCTTTGGCTGTGAGCAAATCTTTATCATAATCCAAAGTTATATCCATGCTTCCAACAGCTTCAACATCACTGTCGATGTTTATCAATGCCTGGACAGTGCTTCCTGCTTCACCCTCAACATCGGAAATGCTTAATGTGATAGCATCTGCCGAAACACCAGAAACTAAAACCAAAATTGTACAACTGAGCATTGCCAAAAATCGTGTATTCATTTTATCCTCCATATAAAAAATCCGCATCTCGCTTGATAGTTAGACTTGTAAGTGTGTTCTTTAATAGACTCATCTTTCTAAATTACTTTAGCAAAAGCATTCGACGCGTTTGCGTAAACGCTTTTGTTTTGAGTGTATAGAAATAGATGCCGCTAGTTACATCTTCTCCAGCATCATTACACCCATCCCAATGCACTGCGCCAGCGCGAGTAGAATAGATTCCTGCCGGTTGGTATCCCAAATCGAACTTCCGAATAGTTCTTCCCGACACATCGTAAATGGTAATTACGACTTGACTGGCATCCTTCAATTGATATGGCATCCATGTTTCGGGATTGAAAGGATTTGGGAAATTCTGTTTTAGCAGGTTTCTATCGGGCACTATCAGCGGCGAGGTAAATTCGCCATTGACTTTTGTGACAGTCAGAGGGAGAGTATCGAACCCAAAGGCTTCAGTTCTGCGCAATTCTAATACCGTTTGTTCATTCCGAAGCACTTTGAAGTAAATAGTTGCCAAGACAGATTCTTTGGATATTTCCAGATTTGCTGTAGCGAGCCGAATTTGCCCGCGTTTATTCAAATTCACAGCCCACAGAGAATTCTGGGGAGTTTCCACATTGGTAGCTGTCAAAATCGTAGGTTCATAAGCTATGTTAATATCCGCGCTTCCTATTGCTTCTGGTTTGTCCACTGTGAGCAGGACGCGAACATTGTCGCCTGCTATGCCTTCTACTTTGCTAGTGCTAATTTTTACCGCTTTTGCTGCATGCGATACCACCAGCGCGGGCGCTCCCAACCCGACAGCCTTTCTGAGAATTGCGAAGGCATCACTGGATTTGACTTTGCCATCGTCGTTCATGTCCGCTGCCAATTTTTGTTCAACCGTCGCTTCCACCAGCCCTACTGCTATACGCAAAGCAAGGAAGGCATCACTGGATTTGACCTTGCCGTCAAGGTTCACATCACCCTTTTCTACTGTTAGAATGTTCATAGGTATAGATTGTGCTGTTGTCTTCTCGTCATTAGCGAAAAGCTGGACATTTTGGAGTACCAAATCGCTCTCTACAACACTTTTTACCTTAAAGGTAATTGTTAGCAACACACCATCGCCATCTAATCCTTCGCGGCTTTCCGGAACTCCTTCTCTGTTTACCCTCAAGAGTGAGAGGCCATCAATAAGCCCGGCTTCGTTATCAACACCTTTTGGGAGAAGAAGCATGGTTGGATTTCCATCACTGTTGAGGAACCCCCCTGGTTTGATTAATGGTTCAGGCTCCGCTTCTTGCGGGGAAGTTTCCTCACCTACTACGAGTTCATCGTTATCCTCAACTGTTGCAACCTCCACAGCGTTTGGGTCAAATTTGAGATTAGCGGCAAAGGCATACAAATTCGTTGCCTCGGTTATCTTCACACTGACTTCAAATTGCTCACCGACGGCAGGCGAGACAATTTCAGTTTTACCCTCAGATGATTCAATTGATACTACTTGAGCTACAACGGGCAATGATGCAAAACACACCATTACCAATAAGATTGTAAGCTTGAAAAAAGATTTTTTCATCACTTTCTCCTTAGTTAATATTATTTGGGAAACGCATTTACTAACCATTGGTACAATATGATAAGACTTCTACTTTATTAGCCTAATATTATACCATACGGGAAAAAAGAAACGCAAGCAAAAAATGAGACTATTTCACAATTACCATCCGCCGCGTAGCTTTGAACTTACCCGCCTGTAATGTGTAGAAGTAGGCTCCACTGGCTACCTTATCGCCAAAGTTATCTCTGCCATCCCAGTGTGCAGCTTTGTCTGTGGAAAAATAAAAACCAGCGGATTTAGTTCCGATATTGAGCATACGGATAAGTTGCCCCTTTGTATTGTAAATACAGATAATAACCATAGGGACATCATTAACAAGCTGATACGGTAGCCACGTTTCGGGATTAAACGGGTTTGGAAAATTCTGAAGTAGCTTGCTTTGTACGGGCTGCGGCGGGATGGCAACTTCGATGTACGCTTTCTCTATATGAGCAGTGGTTATGTGGCATCGTTTCACAAATTTTCTCCGCCCATCTGTAACGACGATTTCCAGTTCGTCGTCTTTTTTTACTACGCTATTGCGATTCATGTCCACAAAAACAGCGGTGAACCTGCCTTCTCCATCCACTGGGGAAGCAAGGGAAGTCATGCCCGTTCTCAAATTGGTAACATTCACCAGCATTTGTCTCGGGTGACGGTATACACCCCCCTGAGACAGAGACAGTTGTTCTCCGCTAAGGTAGTTCGGAGTAACATCTCCTACGACTACAAAGGCCCATATATTTCCCACGACGGCGTCAGTTGGAGCCAGTTTCGCACCCCAGGGCGTCCCGGTGAGAGTGAAGTTCTTCTGGGTTAGTAGATTGATGATGTACCCTTTGCCCTCTTCCAGTGTGAAATCCACACCAAGTTCAACATCAGGGACGTATGCTATAAATCCCCCGTACTCTGATTTTATAACAATTGTAGCGCCGAGTTCATCAGCTAAGGTTTTGGCTGTATATTTTGTTTCTGGCCGCAACGGCAGTGAGATGATGCTGACGCCCCTGGGAAGTAGAATTGAGGAACGATATTTGTCGTCCGAAGGGGGGGGAGGCTGATATTCACATTCAGGCGGCAGTTCGTTGAGCCAGGGTTCAACGAATACGCTTCCACCTTCGCTATATATTTCCTTTTCCATCTTTGGACCGGTTTGCTCTGTTCCTTCGCCCCAATAATTTCCGACGGCGGAAATATCATTCGGGCTGTGGTTTTTCAACTGGTAATCGCGATTGTCGTAGATGGTATTGTTGCCCGGGTCAAATTCAGTGCCAACGTTTGGGTTGGCGGTATCATCCCAGCCAGTCCCCACTCCTGGCCCCCAGTTTTTGATGATGAGATTGCACCGTATCTTTGCTTCGCCATGATAATTTGCAATGCCATCGCCACGGTTTTCCAGAATTTTGTTATTCTGTATCGTCGCTGCTGAATCAGCGCCATCCTGGTAAATCCCGCTTTCCATATTCCCCTGTATCTCGTTGTCGTTAATATCGACAACGCCTGGAGTGGAAATATAGATTCCCTTGTCGCTATTCTCGCTTATCTTATTGCCGGTAATTGTCGCCTTGCTCTGCGATTCTATACTGACGCCGGATTGGGTGTTTGAGGTAATTTGATTGTTAGTAATTTCTACATCAGAAGAAGAATAACACAAGATGCCCTTCCCCATATTGCCACTTATTGTATTATCCTCTATGGTTACATCTGCTCTACCACACTTAATCCCCTCTGCGTAGTTGTCCAAAATATCGTTATTCTTTATTATGGAGTTGGGAGAATTGTCAATTTCAATTCCATAGTCATTGGTTTTGATTTCGTTACCAGATATTGTAGCGGTAGAGGTTTCCAGTGTAATTCCGGCAGCACCATTTTCTTCAATTGTGTTACCGCTAATCACAACATCGGAAGCCTTCCCATAAACTCCATGATATTTGTTGTGGGTAATGGTGTTTGCTTCCACTACTATGGATGCTTTCTCAAAGTAGATTCCACCTTCGCCATCTCCCGTAATCTTGTTATGGCTGATGGCGGCTTCTGAGCCTGCGGCACAATAAATACCTTGATAATGATAACCATGAATCTCATTGTTGGTTATCGTTGCTTTTGCACTGGCATTCAGGGAGATACCTCCGCCGCTAATCGTGTTACTATTGATGGTGGCATTGTCGGTTGTTTTAAGTTCAATGCCGCCACTGTTGGTAAATTCATTGTTACTGATGGTTGACGCCCCTCTCCAACAGGAGATGCCGGTGCTCCCATCTTCAAACCTATTGTTTGTTATTGTCAAAGATGACGACGTCAACTGAATGCCAGTGCCGTGACCATCGGTGCCTTTTAACGTGAAACCATCTATCTTCCCCTTCTTAACGTTGGATAGACTCAGAATGTACTGGCCTTCCGTTAGATGAATGATGGTTGTATCGGCTCCAGCACCCTGTAAGTTTAATTCATCCATGTTACTAATCTCAATGTTTATTACCTCATAAGTTCCCGCCGCTACCTGGACGGTATCACCGCTTTTTGCAGCATTTACGCCCTCTTTGAACGTGTTGAAGGGTTTGGCTTCAGAACCGTCTTCATCCCCTTCGTATCCTGCATTGACGTATACCGTCTCTGCGTGGGAAACGCCGACGCATATCAACAACACAAGCCAAGCCACTGCTATGGTTAAATTATTCAGTTTTAGTTTTTGCTGTATTCTCATTGTAATTTCCTCCTGGTATTATTTTTCTGGCGGATGCTCACCGACGAGCACCCAAAAACGACGTGCAGTCAAGGATAATTCGTTGTTAAGTTGTAGGGCTTCCACTGTAGCGCGTCCAGTTGCTGTGCGTCCGATGATTATCGTTCCATCTCTACTCCAACGAAAATGTCTAAACCAATTTTGACGTCGTGGGTTGAATAAGGGAACAAGCCTTCCGGATTGTGGGTAGCGGGCTGTTATCTGTTCACCTTTATACGTGTTGCATGTTGAACAAGAAAGCCATAGATTATCTTCATCAGAACTGCCACCTGCCGAGATGGGCATAATATGTTCGATAGTTAAACGAATAGGGATTACGTCCTGGCGCACAAGGCAATAACCGCAGCGATTTTTCGCTTCTTTGCGAACCTTTTCACGAAGTTATTTTCCAATGTAAGGACGTTTCACTCTTCTATATCCTCATCCGGCGAACAAGCTGGCAGCTTGTTCTACCCTACTCATATTGTTTCAATAAATACGCTGCTTGTGCCTTTCGATTGGTCTGAATTTGTACATCTAAAACAAGTTTATTTAGCTCTGCCGTTTCGTCAGATGTGATTTTCCCTTCTCGCTTCTTATACAATAATTCCTCCAGACGTTCCTGCATTTCATCGGGAAACGTGTACTCAGCCTCGCGCCGCAACTCCTCAATGTATTCCGCTTCCTCTGGCTCAGAAATTTTCCGCAGGCTCATTTCGATTTTGTCCCCGGCGGTAAGTTTTAACTTCTCCGTTGCTTCTTGGGGGATTGAAACATGTCCATCCTGTAGGACGGTTCCGATGTATGTTGTCGCCACCATTTTTCTTACCTCCTTCTTCCCACTTTATCACCCAAATTTCATAAGTCGTGACTACGGGGGTTCACTGTGGACGGGGGAGGCAGCTTTCACCGAAATTCCTGCCCACCAAAATCAGGTCAATTATGTCCACACTGTCGTCGCCGTTGACATCGCCTTTGATGTTCACGCCTGTTTTGCCGAAGTTGATTCCCACCAGCACTAAATCGGAAATGTCCACACTACCGTCGCCATTGACGTCTGCAGGGCAGGTTCCTTCTACGGTGAGAATGGCAATTTTAGGCATAGCGTCGCCCTCGGGGTTTTTAGCGTTTACCACGATGGTGTAGTTTCCTGACGAGGTGAATTTATCGTATTCGGCTTCGTAAACCCCGCCACCTTTGTCGAGGAGTACAATTTCGTCATAACTGGTATCCAGATTGCTTTCGTCGTAAACTGGTGGTGTGATGCTGGCAAGAACGTTGCTTACATCTAAGCCGTAGATGTTTGCTCTGATAGTCGCCTTAGTTTCCCCTTCTTTCAGTATTTCCGGTTCGCACTTTACCCATTCGATTTCAGGCGGTTCGCCGGCGCAAATACCTTCATCGGGAATGTATATTCTTTTCTTAGCATCGGTTTGCCCTAACAAAGCGTAATCAATCTCCTCGTTTGGCGTACCGTTACCGTTAGCGTCCAGTTGCGGCTTTTGATGGCGATGTTGCGGAATATACGAAATAGTTTCGCTTGCTTCAAAGAAAGCTGTCAGGACATCCTGGTTTTTTTCAACAGCGTCAAAGAAAAATTTGGAAAACGACGATTTGTTACCGAGCAACTCTGCGCGTTCTTCTTCGTTAGCGCTGGTGATGATGGTTCTGCCGTATTTTGACAGGACTGGGTTTCCGTTTGACGTCTTGGTGATAAATTTCCCGGAGTAGCAAGCTTCGATGACGATGATAACCGGCGTATCGTCAGGAAGTACGTTTAACCACTCATCAAGCATTTCTGGCGTCAAATATACATCCTCGTCGCCTTTTGCGAGCAGGAACTTGTCGCCCCGGTTATGGCTGATAAGGTAGATACAGAGAGGGACGTATTTATTCACCCTCTCTTTTGCCCACTCCGTGATAGCGTATTTTAGCCATTCCGCTGATGTGGGCTTGTCGATGATGTCACTGGCTTGTTTGCTCGGGCTGAGGAAAAATATGTATTCATCGTCTATTATATCCTTGTATTCCTGGTTGTGACATCTTTTGAAAGTTTTGTAGACATGCTGGGCAATCCTATCAAACGTCAGCCAATGCTGATTTGTCGTCTCATCGCCTCCGCCAAGGACGATGATAGTCTTCGCCGGTTCTTTGACTGCGGTGATGGTGATTTTGCTGCTTGCAGGTTCGTAGTTATCATTCCCGCTCCACGCCGCCTCACACGTATAGTCTCCCCTTTGTGCCGGTGTGAACTCATACTGAAGAATCCCCAGTTCGCCCGTTTTAATGTTTTCTGGCTTATCAACATCGCCCCCTGGGGAAATTATCTCCAAGGAAATCGGTTGCTCCCTTAGTTCAGGGAGAAGTTTAACTGTGATAGTCACTTTTTCACCAAGTTGCGGTATGCCAACGGAAGGTTTCAGTGTGATAGTGCCTTTGCCTTTGCTAACGGTAAAGGAAGTCTCACGGCAAACGCTCTGATATTTGTTATCACCCTTCCAGCACGCCTTAACCTTCCATACTCCGAGTTTATTGAGAGCAACGTCATCGGTGATAGCGAGTTCATCGGTATATTCCTTCTGAGCGCCTTTAGCAATGACAGTGCGCTCAATGGGTGTCTCGTCATCGAATTGATAGGACAATTGAATCTCCAAATCCGTTCGCTCGTCGTTTGTTTGCAACAACACCTGTCCACTTACCATAATGCTCTCGCGCAGCCGTACCTCCTTTGGGTTGACTACCACAGAAATATTTGATGGTATCTTTTCGACGGTGAAACTCAAATCGAGTGTGTGCATCAACCAGTCATCGTCAATGGAGCTAATGCCACGTACGATAAAGGGGTATTCTCCTTGCTCAATCGTTTCGGGTATGTCCAGTTCCAGTTGTGAGTCGACTTCTGGTTCTTCCACCGTAGGCGTAACTTCGCCCGGGGAAAATGTCGGTTTGACACCCTCCGGTAAGCCTTTCGTTTCAAGCTCCACGGGAAGGTTGAAACCGTTCTGTCCCGTCACCTTGATAAAATATATCAGCGGTGCGCCGGGTTGTACGTTTTCTTTGGTAGTTTCCTCAGCGTTCAACGAGAAATCGGGAGTCCTGCTAAGGGCAATCTCCACTTCCCCTTCTACCTTGTTTTTGGTTATTGCCCTTACCGTTGCCATCTCCTGTTCTTGTGTGATTTCGGCAGAGATATAGGTTGCAATGTAGGTGCCGTCGCCGGCGTTTGATGCAATAACGGTAGTTCCCGTTTTTTCTTCATCGTTCTTCAGCGTTCCGCCAGCACCGCCCATCGTCATCGTTACTTCTTCATTGAAAACCAGATTGCCATGGGCATCTTTGACGGTTGCCGTAATTGTTGAGTCATCCTCCCCATCGCCGGACAACCCGCTTGGATTGGCTTCTACCGTTACGGAATAGGCCTCATCGTGTACGAGAGTCACTTCCGTATCAGTCGTCAGACTGTTTGAGGTAGTCGCCAGAATTTTTACCTTTCCCGCCTTCGTACCCGATGTGTAAGTGGCGGTGTAGATTCCGTCGCCCTGGTGGGTGGCAAATGTGGCTTCTCCCGATAGCGGCGTTATGGTGACGTCCTCTTCGATTACAGCACGCCCGCCATCATCTTTCACAGTGACGGTCAAAATTGCCGTCGATACGCCGTCTGCTGTGATGTCAGTAGGTTCCGCTGTGATGTCAATGGTTTTTGCGATGGACTTTAGCAACTCAAAATCCACCGTCGCTTTTCTTTCAGACAAATCGCCGCTTACCTTGATTTGCTTTACGCCGCTTTTCTGCACGTCAGCATCAAAGGTAGTTTCAAACGAGCCATCGTCCTGCGTTGTTGCACTGCCGATGCCTCCGGTTTCACCAAAATCAATCCGCACCTCCTCCCGTTTTGCAAATCCATCGCCAATCAAGGTGATGTTCGTTCCAGCGACGTCCGATTCAGGGGAGACGCTGATGATTCTTGCTGTAATATCAAAGATGGCTTCCGCCTCACCTACGGTTACTGAAACCCGCCCGCCCGGTTGTTTTGGCACTTTGAACTTGACGACAAATTTGCCCTCGCTATCCGTCCTGATGTTACTGCCTGCTACAACCGTTCCTATTCCTACGACGCTGACGGTTTTCTCATTTATTTTCAATTCTCCCACGCTGGTGTTCGGCTCAAAACCTTCCCCTGTGGCTTTCACAGTTGTTCCTACGCTCCCGGAATCGGGTTCTAACATCAAGAAGAGCGTCGGCTTAGGCATAAGGGTAATCTCCGTTTCGCCTGACACTGCTCCCACAGTAGCCGTAATTGTCACCTTGCCCTCCGCTTCACCCGCTGTGTAAATAGCTTTGTAAGTACCGCCTTCTTCGTGGACTGCATCCTCCGGTATGTTGCCTGAACCTGTGAGTATTATTTTCACCTGGGCATCGGGAACGGGGTTGTGGTTTTCATCTTCGACTGTTATCGTGATGGTAGCCGGTGATTTACCGTCGGCGGGGAGTTCGCTATCGCTCGCTTTGACAGTAACGTACTTCACGAGACCGGGCTGGAATAAAATGACAGCTTTTTTAGATAGGGTAATATTATCTGTTACGTCAGTCGCCGTCACCTGCTTGCTTTCCGCTACCGTTGAACGGACTTTGAAAATCGCAACGCCTTTATTATCCGTAACGGATTCGGATGGAGTGACGGTGTTTCCTGAACCGCTTACTTCAATGGCGACTTTCTTCCCGCTAATGGGTTCATCCGATGAACTTAAAAGGGTTACTGTGATGGTTGATTCGGCACTGCCGTTGGCAGTGGTAGGGCTCGTTGCGACGATAGTAGAGCGAATTGGGTCAACTGTTGGTATATCCTCTAAGGTTATGTCTACGGTGTCAGACACATTGTTTGAGGTTGTCGCGCTTACGGTGACGGTTCCAACAGCGGTACCCGCAGTATATTTGGCGGAATAAGTACCGTTGCCGTTGTTTGTGACAGTGGAAAGCATGCCACCGCCTGCGGTGATTTTCATGGTAACGGTTTCATCTTTAACGAGTAGCCCTTTGCTGTCTTTGACAGTCGCTTTTAGGGTAGCTTTTGATTCGCCATTGGCAGGTAGGGAATTGGGAGTCGCTATTAATTCAACGGTAGTCGCCGGCCCTGCTTCCACTTCACCCTCTATCTGTAAGTTGATTACTGCCCTCGTATTGGCTATCTCATCATCGTTGACCAGATGCGATTGTTGTATAAGAGTGTTACCGGAAGCGTCTTTGAGCG
The DNA here is from genome assembly GCA_964601015.1 of uncultured bacterium. Lineage (GTDB taxonomy): Bacteria > Poribacteria > WGA-4E > DTYX01 > CAZRLY01 > CAZRLY01. Next base: position 751 of record CAZRLY010000097.1, on the reverse strand, counting down.
TTACCTTCAATGTATCGCCTGTCTGAACGACAAACTCTGTATCCTTATCAGTTGCGATAAAAGTGACAAGGTAACTTCCCGGTTTTGTGTTTTGACCAAGTTTGGTTTCTTGCGTAAGCGATAGCGTTTCATTCCTTACCGTCACCGTTAGCGCATCGACAACTGAATCACCCTTTTCGTCCGTAACTTCTCCGCCAACCACGAAGACCGGGCTTGTCTTGCCTACATCCTCGCCGCTTGACGCAGCTTTGAGTTGGAGGAGTACCTGTGTTTTGGTTTGTTTGATGTCCTCTTCCGAAATTTGATAGGTTTTCTCGCAAAGGATTTTATCCTCACTATTCTTAACGGTAAAATTCAACGTATCGCCTGCTTGCGCTACTGGTTTGTCATCATTTGCGATAAACGCTATGGCGTAACTGCCAGATTTGGTGTTCGCTCCCGTTTTGGTCTGTTTGCTGAGAGAACGGCTCGCGTTTTCGACGATGACGACAAGCCCGTCGGACGTAGGTTGTTCCTCTGCATCAGTTACATTTCCGATAACGGTGAAAGTCGGAATCGCTCCTACGGTTAAAGTGCAGATTAGAAGTAAAAAGATTGGGGTTGTTATTGTAAGTGATTTCATTTTTTAGCCTCCTTGTATAATATGTAGTCGAAATTCCCAAAGGGGCGAAGCGATCTTTTCAGATTTCGACAGTGCGTAGACTCACTATGTCAAGGTAAAAATACTTTTCAGAAATGTTTCTCTTAGGAG
>CAZRLY010000096.1:0-19014 GCA_964601015.1 uncultured bacterium | reverse complement strand
GGTACGGCGATGGAACCGATTGTAGCCGACAGCAAACTCTTCGTCGCCACCCACAACGGCAATGTCTACGCGCTTGACGCTCAATCAGGACGCCCGCTCTGGCGATTTCAGACGTCCGGTCAGTTTTTGCACTCCCCCGTCTTCTCCGACGGGTTTGTCGTAGCCGCCAGCACCGATGGACATATTTACGCGCTGGACGCCGAAACGGGCAAACAGGATTGGGCTGTCTTCTTTGGTCATCACGGTGGGTTTGCGACATCGCCGATGGTAGTACACGGAACCGTTTTCATCGGCGGACGCGCTGGTGACGTTTTCGCCATTGACTTGTCGTCGGGCAAAGTGCTTTGGGAACAGCGTTTTAATGCGCCTATCCGCCAAACCTCCGCCTATGTCGATGGGCGTGTGTTTATCACAGCAGAGGACATGCGAGTTCGGTACATGGACGTCAGAACAGGCAAAATGCTCTGGACTTCCAAAGCACTCATCGGTCAAACCGCGCGTGACTACTATCCGGCCATCGCTGAGGTTGGCGACCGGAGTATCGTCATCGTCCGCACGAACCCGGTCATCAACATGGCGCAACGAATCGGTAAAGACCGGAGTTTTCTCTGTGAACTGGCAGGCGTGGACGACAGCCGTTGGCAAAACGTGGATGCGTGGACGAAGAGTGAGCAGGCGCGGGGCAATCCCGAACTTTGGGAAAAGGAGCAGGAAGCGATTGTCCGCTATTTGGACGAACACCCCGGTGCGCGCACCTTCTTCGTGCTGGATGCTGAAACGGGCGAGGAAGCGATGATTCCGCCTGTGTTATGGTGCAGTGGATGTCAGGGTGTTGGAACGCCTCCCGTGGTATTTCCCGATGGGCGGCTGTTGGTTTTCTACCGAAGCGCTTATGGTAACTGGAACCACGGTGTCGCACCGCTGGTGGCTTTGGGCTTGTTGGACTTGACGCAAAACCGCATCACGCCGCTTTTTCACGCTCATGAAATGCGCCCACCCTGGAACACCTTTTGGGGTACGGCTGACGAAAGCCAGAATTTCGTCGTGGCAAACGACACCGTACTCATCGTCCATCAAGGCACACTCAGCGGTTTTGATTTGACTACGAAGCAGCTTTTTCTCATTGCGGGCAATCGTGATACGTGGGGAGGTTTTCACAACCCGCCCTGGACGCGAAACGAATGGCACGGGCCGGCGCGTGGTGGCGTAGCAGTCGTCGGCAACCGCATCTACTGGTTGACCGGCAGCCGTATCATCTGCATCGCCGCTGGCGAAAGTGGCATACCCGCCGAAGATGTGGGCATTGACGAGCAATCCGTTCCTGCGCAACGAGCCACTATCCCGCAGGTTTCCGGTTACAAGGAACTGAAGCAGACGCTGGCGGAGGAGGTTTCGGAGTTTCTGTCGCAACGATGGGCACCGCTGTATTTGGAGCCGGGTTTGGCGGGGCGGGAGTTTTTCTTTGATGACAGCGGCGAGGTTTTTGAAGCGTTGGCTTGGGCGTTCCCACATCTGCCTGCTGATTTGCAGAAGCGGGTAAAAAAGTTTCTCGACGACGAATGGCAGTCTTATCCGCCGTTTGCGAAGGAGGGCTGGTATGTTTTAAACGAAGGTGAACGAAGAGAGAGTTTCTGGGTACCACCGGAGGTATTGTCACACTCCCATCGCGAACAACCACACCATCCCTTCGGCAATCTCTACGCTGTCTGGCTTTACGCCGAACGGTGTGACGAATGGGGGCGAATATTTGCGGAGTGGGAGAGGTTGAGAACATGCTTCGACGATTTCCTGAAGACGGGCTGGCAACTCAACGCTGAACAAGGCGCTCTTTTTGCTAACCGCTATTTGGCGTCGTTGCTTGCCTTCGCCGACATGGCCGAAAGATACGGAGACGTTGAGGCGATTCGGCAGGCGAGGGAAATGGCAGAGCAGACATCGGCTGTGTTGGTAGAATGGTGGCGAAAACAGGGCGAGGATGTGAGATTGCCCGTATTCCAGAACATTTCTGAATGGGATGCCTTCATCGGCAGCGGCGACGCGCTATTTTTCCGAGTTGCGCCGCACAAAGCAAAGCTGGCGCTCTTTCACGAACTCACGCCTGAAATAGCCGCGCTGGTGAAGATAAACGCCCCCGAAGCAGTAGACAAACTCTGGCGCGCTTTTGAAACTTTGTGTCCCACATGGCATCTTGCGGGTGAGGAACGGCAAATACACTACGGCGAAAATTTCGTTGACCCACCTGACTTTGCCCTGGGTGTTTTCAAAACGCTCGCGTGGCTGAAAGAAGCACCGACAGACGAATTGATTCGACGGCTGGATATCCCGTTCTGCCGTGCGGACTTGACTCACTTGACTAAATTAGCTATAATTTTAGAGCAGGATTAGCTTGCCAATGTCATATTACCTCTGCACCCCCATGGCCGTTGGCTTCGCTGAAAGATTGTCTGGGAGTGACAATGGAAAAGGCGCAAACGCTGTAACACAAACTGTTAGTTTGTGCATGCTGTCACAATCTAAAACAGATTATGCTACAACAGCATTTCTATTTCGAATATGACATTGGCGAATCTTTTCTAAAAATTCTCTCAAGTTTTTAGTTACCTCTAAAGTAGGGCCTGGTCCTGAAACAGACTCAGAACTACCCCACAAATTGTACTTAAATATTATCTCAAATATCTTTTTACGGTATTTAGATAATACCAATTCTATAAGTTTTTCCTTCGTGACGCTAAGAATGTTGAACATAGGCTATTGATTCATTCTTATTCCCTTCAGTTTTCTCCTATACTCCGGTAAACCTCTTCGATTTGTTGGACAATTAAATTCCACGAATAAAGGGGAAAGAACTTGAGAAGATGGATACAGATCTCTGGCGCAAACCTTTCAGTACCTCTGATTTGAATTCTCTGACACCAATGGGCGCAACCAACTGAGCGATAGCTCCGACTTTGAAGCTAAGTGCATTGATAAGCTTGGCTAGTCTGATTATAGCATGTTTAGAACCATCATATAAGCTTTCCGTGTGTCGGAAGGGGCCTTTTTATGCCTTACCATTTACCTTTCTTGATAGTAAAGGCGCTCCAATTGTAGAATATGAAATCCATGATGACTTCAACACCATCTGCATTAAATATTGTTACCCTTGTAGGTACGACGGTCGCATAGTCTTCCAGCCAAACAAATCTTGACTTCACGATTCGAGGCGGCAAAAACAATGTTTCACGTTGTGTAATCTTTTTTTTAGTATTTTTTCGATGAACGAATTTGTTTTCTACTTCCATTTCTCCAGCCATAAATGTGGTAGTTATGACCATAGGGAACCGTCTGCCATCTGGTAACGTTTCAACGCTGTCGTAGTTAGTCTCGAAAATAATATTAGAATCTTTTAGAGCCTTAACTTTCAACACAGTGTGACTATCAAGATTAATCCAACATTCGAGTGATGTAACTGGTCCACGGCCTAGTATCCGTATAGGCCCGGGAAGAGTAATGTGTGCGATTACCGTAGATTCCTTTTTTATTTCGGATATCTCGATATCGAGTTCGGACCATTTTCTGCTAGCTTCAGCAAATAGAGACTGTGTATAAGAAAACAACGCTTGGTAATTAAGCCTTCCCCCAATACCCAACCGCTTTGTATCTTGGATGGGTAACTTATACTCGTAAACCTTTCCAGAGGTAGAGTCATAAGCTATCACGCTATCATCGCGGTACATGATGATATCACCAATCTTACGCTTGAAATAATTTTTGGACATGGGATTTGCAATACAACTGTCGAAGTAGATACACAATGCTGATGGAGTAACCCGGTATTTCAGAATAATCGTGGAAGGCCTAGAGGATAGGTATGTTGCTCGCAATTCCACCGAGCACGAAAGTTCCTTTTGTAACGTTCCTGATGTCCCCGAACCATAGAATTGTTTGATAACACTCTGCACTTGGAGTTCCAAATCAGATGAGGCAATAGCAGGGCTAAGTTGGAAAAACATACCATATAGAGCCAATAGTACGAGCGCTTGTGTTAGGATAAGTAGTATTGTACCGTCAATTTTCAGGAGGGTAAGTATATATAAATCATTATGTTGAATCACTTTGATAGTGCTTAGTATCTTGCCCATTGTAAAGATACCTATTATTCTCATGATTGCTATCTGCTTTTGTTGGCTTGAAACGAGTCCCACTGCGTGGGCAGAGAGCCATGTGCTGGAAATCCAGAAGGGATAAAATTTAAACGGATGCAAGCCTCATCAGATGTATATTGGTCGCTAAGGCAGGTAGCTAGATCGGGGCCAGCTACCTGCCCTATGGCTATGAACTGGGATATCTAATCTCGACGGTTGAATTTAAAGTATCGCGAGACCACGCCGGAATTACTACCACCAGTATTCATAGATATCCGAATTCACATTGGAGATTGCCGACGCGTTGCCAGAATTGCCGGCGTTGTACACATATGCGTATGCACGAGCCTCCACCCATACATCCAGAAAACCTGCAGATGCATCCGCATAGTCATAATAATATATATATTCGGGCCCATCTGAATCGTAATCATAGAAATGAAATCCAGAGGCTCTTGCCCTCGCTGCCACCTCTGCTTGATTCGTTCCACCTTCAATGCCACCACTACTCTTTGCAGAGACACTTTCAACCAGCGGTATTATAATGATTGCCTGGGCGTCGCACTCGGTGCTTCCAGACACATCAACTTCGAAGCCCAGAAGTTCGCTAGGTAGCCACCATGGATCCCACTCATATTGTACATAACCGCCAACTTGAGCTTTAGCTTTCCCTCTAGCCCAAATGGGCCATTCCGGGCAAGTTACTTCTACGTATGTGACGGCGGCTGTGTTTTCCCCACCGATAGCAGCGGCTCCGGCATCAACATCATTTGTATCGCCGCCCTTACTTGTTGATACATTCCAGATATACTGATCCCAGTAAACATCCACCCAAACGCTTGACGCGGGTGCAAGAGACACGATAACCACCAGGCTAAGCGAGCAAGCGAGCAGGGTTAAGCAACCTTTAATCATCATACAACCTCCTTGCGTATAGTTTGTGTTAAACGTCCTGCAATAAAATACCTCTTGTCGCTGATTCGAACATTGCAGGACAGTAAATGTTCGAATCAGCCCCATAAGTTTTGTTCACATCAAGCGTGAAAATGGGGTTATTTTCAACTTATATATACTGAACGCAAATGAAATGTGTGAATTTCAGGGTAGCTGAACTCGCCAGAGTTCGGCTACAATGTCACAAAAACTAAACGCGCTCAGTATAATCACTCATTCACCTCCTTTCAATATAGAGGGATAAAACCTGTTAGCATTATATCCAAGATATATATTGTATAGGCAACAAACCCTAATCGATCTAGAGCTTCTAAAGAGGGTATCAAGAGAGCTTTCGTGGGCGTCCAATTTTGCTGTTCCGAGTCCCGTTGTCCTTCTGACTCCCGTTGCTCTGCTGCGTTCTGTTCATTTAATTCCATCATGGACTTAATTAGCTCTTCCGAATAATCGGGTGTGGTTGCCGCCAGAATCTGCCCTACCAGCTTAGCGTATATTTGTTTGATAATCAGTTCGCGCAACTTTGGCATTTGCAGGTTGAGCTTATGAGTTCGCCGATGTCTACTGCGTAACCGACGATAGAAATCTATCCATTCGTAATTTTGGATTTGTCGTAATTGCTCATCTGATAATGGTTCTTTTAAACGGGGGTTCAAAGCATTATTGGCGAACTGACGAAGCCGCTCAATACTTCGTTCATGGTGGAAACGAAATAGTTGGTGCATACTTGAATCCTGTTCATTCGCAATCAATGCATCGGTCATATAAGACACAAGTTGTCCGATTTGCTCAAAAACTTGCTTGGATGCCTGTGTCTTTCCATACATCCGACGGCGTTTAAAAAAGCAATCAAGACGCCACACGAGATCTGCTTTCAATAAATTAAATTCTTTTTCTTGAAGTTTACTTCCGGTAGGCCATTGTGTGAACAAACTTTGGAACCCATCGCAAAGGAGACGCCCCTCTTCAGGTGGTAAGGGGAATACTGATTGTTGTTTCATGAGAGTATCCCGGATTACATCTGCATACTTTTCCATCTGTTCCTGGGACCATCCTATGCAATAGTACCGTATTGTCCGTCTCACAAATGCGTCAATGTCGTTTAGCTGATATAACGGTCTATCTTCTTGGGTGTGTGCAACTCCACACATACATACAAGCGCTATAATGAACATCCATGTGTTAAGCGGAAATTTTTTCTCCTTCAACTTTATTCAAACTCCTGTTCCTCAAAAAATTTATTTTTTTGTTCAATCAAGGCCGGGCTAGGGCTGGGTAGTGTACCAGCACTCATGAATTGCCCCATGATTTCACTCCACATCCGGTTTACAAGCATTGAAGTCGATGCCTTCTTGAGCTCTGCCAAAATGCTTTCATCTTTTATACGTCCTTCGTCAATTGCGCGCATGAACGCACCTTCTGTAGGGATAGACGCTTCGCTAAGAATCTCACGAAGCATCGCTTCCTCTGATGGCTGCTTAAATCGTGGCTCAAGAGGATTATCTACCATACGTATAAGCTTTTTTTGAAACCGGTTGGAACGTGCTTGCATTTCATGAACGTCAAGCCAGTCTATATCTGCTTCCAGAAACTGACTTTCAATAAAAGACGCCATTTGTTCAATCTGTTGGTGAATTAAATCCTTCTCTTGTGGAGGCATTAGGGGACGATGTGCGAACTCCGTAACACGCCATCGGACATCCTCTAAATACATCTGAAATTCAGTATCGCTACGAATGGAAGGGATATCTTCGGAGAAGAGGATGTTTAATCCAGCTTTCAAAGCATCCACCCGCTCCTGTGTCAGAGGTTCATCCAATTGTTCATCCAGCGTATCACAGATCACTTTGATGTAAGCTGTCTGCTGCTCTGGGGACCAGGACCACAAACTTTCACTAACGATGACAGAGATTTCTTCATAGAGCGATAAATTAGAGATAGTTGAAACTTCCTGCTCTACATCTTCAATGGCTTCATCCTCTACTATCGTGTCACTTGTTGTTTCAGTTTTATTTCCCCCTACTTGGTCAGGTTTCGTACGGTGGTTCTCCACTGCAACGCGTTGGGCAACACATGGAGTTAGAGTGTTTGACATGGACGTAGTTTCCTGGTGATTCGTGGGTTGTCGGGGTTTAAGATGACTAAGAACAACCCATGCCAAACATAAACATATCACAAGAATAATGATAAAGTACCATCTGAATTGCGAAAATCTCATGGTCGCGCCTTCCTTCCTTTCTTGATTAGTTTTCCTTTTCTTTTTAAACGTTGTTTAGAGACTGGTGAGAGAATTAACGAATAATATGTCTTGTCAGGTCCCGCGCCTTGAAATGACAGGCGTTTACCTTCTGGTACGGGATGGACGCGCGCTGCTGCTCCAGAATTGTACAGGGCAAACAACCCTCCAGCCAGACTCCCAAAGACCATACGCATAGATAGCAAAGTTTTACTGGCAATGAGCCGATTCTGCACCTGTGACGGTGCGCTGGGTAATAATTTAGCAGGAGCCTTTTGCTTCTCCGTTGCTTCTGCCACTCTTAAACGTAACCTATCCCGAATGTCGTTGAATTTGCGTGGTGTTAGTGGCTCCTTAAGAACCGGCATTAGTGGATTTTTAAGTATTTGAACCAACCCCTGGTATGTACTATCCGCAAGCTTCTCCACTTCACCTGTCTTTGCGAAAGCTGGAACTTTGTCCATCTCTTCTTTTAGAAAGTTCGTCAGCAATTTAATCTGTTGCCGTAACGTTTGTTGTTCTTTAGGTGACGAGTGTCGTGCTTTCAGAAAATAGGCAATCTGCCATTTGATAGCATCCGTATAATAAGTTAGATACTGTTCGCGAATCTTCTCAGGCAGGTTGAACTGAATAAGTTCCCGAAGACCCTTTTGCAACATTTGCCATTGGGCTTTCGTCAATGGAACATCAAGATTGTCCTTCAGCGATTCCTGAATAGCGTTAAGATACGCCTCGGTCTGCGCAGACGTCCATTGAGGACGAAATTCACGGAAGCTTTCTTTCGCCATCTGCAGGATGGAGTCGACCTGTTCAGGGAGGGTAGGTGCTTCGTTAGCCACCATGAGATAGGGGTCGCGTTGCAGTGACACCCGCGCTAAATACATTTCAGGGGTTACAACGTTTTCTTGCAAAAGCTTCTTTAAGTTCTCTCTGGCCTTCCAAAACTGCTGATGTGCCATATAAAGGACAGCATTGCGATAAAGCACATCAACCCGCACTTCCAGGTTATCACTAAGGCGTATAAGTTTCTCACCCGCTTGAATAGCTTTCGCATCCTGCCCTATTTCAGCGTATATCCTGGTGAGCATGTTCAACGCCGACGGCACAAATACCGATTCATCACACTCGGCAATCAGTTTCTCAAGGGCTATTACTGCAAACGGAATATGCCGCTTCATTTCCGCTTTGCCGATATGGAATAGAAGTTCCGCTATATCTGTTGAGGGAACAAGCTCACAAACATAATGCAGATAACGGTTAAACAATGTTCTAGCTTTCTCTGGATTGAAATGGTAGTATAGTTGTGCGCCCAGCCACGTATCCATTGCATCATCAATCAGGTTACGTTCTGAGTGAAACTCAATAGATAGCTGCTTGCAGATATCTACCAACCGAGCATACAGCCGAATAGGATTTCCGCCAACATAAGACGCAATAGCATCACATTTCCTTTCGAGTTGGACTTGATACTGCTCTGGTAACATACGCATCGCTTTGTTCGATGTCATCAATAATGATGGTATGTCACACTCGTCTAAAAAAAATCCTGAGAGCGCTACAGCATCATCCCCGGGGCTTGATATGTTGATTGTTAAATCTGTTGGACCATCTACCAAAATGCGAACATATTTTCCTGCCACTATTTCACGGTTTAGTGAATCCAGTAACTCCCTTGTATCAGATTGTAATTGAATTTGATATGTCGTAGATGGCTCATTCTTGACGTTGCAAAAGTACAGAGCCAACATGTATATTCCGTCGGGAACTGTTAGTTGAAGCTTCAGCCCTCCGCCTGGATTGGACACGGTCCAGTATGCTTTTCGGTACATTCTATCTCTGGGATTGAAAAGTGCATTTACTGGCGTATCCAGATACATAGCTGAAGTTTCTCGTATAAGTTCATAGTCCGATGGCATCGCAGAGGCAGTATAGTCTATGGGTGCATTCCAGCCACCTACCAAATCGTGGCCTAGCATAGCACATAGAACATATGCCGAACTGCCATACATTCCACGCCAGTTACCTTGGGTTGCATCGTCATCCGGTAAGATGAACCTCCTGGTGTCCGACGTAGGATGACCAACTTGCGTGGTTAAGAGTGTTCCACTAACGATTAAGAAGACTGCTAATATCCGGGTTACTATCTTCAAGGCTAGAAATCACCTCCGAAAGCTACCTAAAACCACCTCAATACCGCTTTCTCTTAGTAGCCTACTTCACATCCGTGCAGAGCCATAGGGAACAAACTTCTAAGGTATCAACCATCCACTCAGAATTATCACGCTGTGGAATACTTCAAACAAAAAAATCCCTTAGCGCGTTCACTATGCCCCCCCCCTTTTTTGATTCGGAGAAGCCTGTGCTGATACGGGTTCTAAGGGGATATTTTCATGATTAACGGATGATACCTTTAACATTTGAAGCATCCTCCAGGGCTAATGACATAATACGGCAGTAAGTATAACATAAATTAATGAGATTGTCAAGTATTTTTTCGGGGTTTTTCAAACTTTTTAAAACCACAGACATCAAATATCCATCTCTGCCGTCTCCTGAATGTGATGTCTATCCCCATACTGAATTTTTGAAAATTATCGTTGGCAAATCCGTTGCATTTTTGTTAAAATATATTATCACTATCCCTGATAATTTAGATGTACCGCGCACTAAAATTGTAAGGTTGGACGAGCACAAGTAATTATAGATATGTAGTGGACGCTCTCTGCCTCATCCTAATGGTTGCAAGCAATGGCAGGACGGAGGGATGCCACTATATTAGTATAAGTTTCCGTCGCAATTCTGCTTTAGCGACGGAAACTTGACTAAGCGGAATAGCGAACAAAACTTGTTGAAAACAAAACCCGATTTTTCAGTCAAAAACCATGAAAGTTGTGCTACATGAGCTCTGAATCACAAAGGAGTTGTTATGAACCAGAACACATCCTATCAAGGAATATTCACCATCCCATCCACACCCTTCAAGAAAGACAGCGAGATTGATATACTTAGCTTCCGTCGTTTGGTAGATTTTTGCATCGAATGTGGCGCGCACGGGCTGGTTTTTCCTGTGAACGCCAGTGAATTCTCCGCGCTCAGTGACGCCGAGCGTTTCCGGTTGTCGGAGGTGTTAGTTGAGCAGAACGCCGGTCGTCTACCTGCGATTATCGGTGTGGCGGGTGTGTCGCAGGAGGTGACGGAGAAGTTCGCCAAACACGCACACGACATCGGCGCGGACGGCGTGATTGCGATGCCCCCCTATGTGCGCCGTGGTGGACTCTCTGAAAAAGTGATTTTCAATTATTACCAGAAAATTTCAGATGTTGCAGGGGTACCGATATTCATTCAAAATTATGTCCCGCCCATTGGAACGGATATGTCCGCTGAGTTCCTACTCAAGCTCTGCCGCGAAATCGAACACGTTGAGTACATCAAGGAGGAAACCGTACCTACTACCGTCAAGTTGACCGCTGTATTAAAAGGGAACGATAGTTCATGCAAAGGCGTCTTCGGCGGGGCGGGCGGACGCTACCTAATCGAGGAATATCGACGTGGCTCCAGTGGAAACATGCCCGGTTGTCATGTCACGGATGTAGTAGTTGCCTTCTGGAACGCATTGGAAGCAGGCAACGAAGAACGTGCTATGTACATCTACAAAGAGATGGCACCTCTCTTCTTCTTTGAGCATCAATTACCCGGGTGCTACAAAGAGGTGTTGTATCGCCGCGGCATCATAGACTGTTCGCTCAAACGCAATGGAGCGATGCCACTGGATGAGATTTCTTCCAAATATTTGGATGACATTCTGAAGTCACTTGAGCCGCTGATGATTTGGGGGAAGTGAGAAGTAAAGAGTAATGAGTAAAATTATTACTTTTTACTCTTTAACTTTCTCAAAAATGGAGGACAAACCAAAAAATGAAGATAGTTGATTTCAAAACGTTTATCGTTGGCAACCCGTGGAAAAACTGGGTTTTCATCAAACTTTACACGGATGAAGGGATTACGGGGTTAGGCGAGGCGACCGGCGGGCTATCGACCAAACCACATCAGGCTGACATTGAGGAGTTGGCTCGGTTTGTAATCGGTGAAGACCCGCGTAATCCCGATAAACTCTGGGACAAGATGTACAAAGGGCGTTTTCTGAAGCCGTCATTGGGCATGAGCGGCATCGAACTGGCTTGTTGGGACATTTTGGGCAAAAGCCTGGGCGTACCCGTCTGGCAGTTGTTGGGCGGCAAACACCGCGACCAATTGCGCATCTACGCGAATGGCTGGTATCAAGGCCCACGCGACCCGGTTTTCTTCGCCGAAAGGGCCGCTCAAATGGTTGAGCAAGGCTACACAGCCCTGAAATTCGACCCTTTTGGCGGGGCATATCGCCAAATTGACCGTCAGAGTGAGCGGCTGTCGATTAGCATTGTGCGCGCCGTGCGAGAAGCAGTCGGTCCGGATGTGGACATCCTTGTCGAAGGACACAACCGCTTCAGCGTCTCGCATGCCATTCGCATCGGCAAACAGCTTGAGGAATTCGAGCCGATGTGGTTCGAGACGCCCGTCAATTGTGTGGACATCAACGCCAGCATTGAAGTCGCTAAAGCGATTAAGGTGCCGGTGGCGCTCGGCGAGGACTTCGAGCGAATCGGACAGTTTGCGGATGTGCTGGCTGCGCGCGTGATTGACATTATTCAGCCGGAAGTGATGCACTTGGGGTTGGCAAACATAAAAAAGGTTTGCGGCATGGTTGAGGCCTACGAATCTCTGATTGCCAGCCATCAGGCTCAGAGTCCGCTCTGCACTGCCATCAACACACATCTGCATGCTTCCATCTCAAACTTTTTAATCCACGAAAACTTCGATGACTCACTCGAACCGTGGACGTGGGATGTGTTGACTGGCGTACCGCGCGTCGAAAATGGCTACCTCACCGTACCCGATACGCCAGGCTTCGGCGTCGAACTAAATGAAGCAGAAGCACTCAAGCATCCTTATGGCCCAAAGAATTTCCTGCGTTTATTTGAAGAAGGCTGGGAAACCAGGCGTCCGCCGGAGGAGTGAACGGAAAGTAGGATGGAGCGGATGAGCGATTTTGGAGTACAACGATTTGGTCGTTGCACTCCAAAAGAATTTATCCTATCGCTTGAGCGGCACAATTGGCAGGAGAGCGTGTGAAGGGTGATGTTGGTCGTGATAGACAGCGTTTTTGGCGATTTTTACCTTGCCTCCTTCGACGTAATCCTCGCCGGTGTTCGGGTTGACGTCGAAACGTGGGTGGTTGCTACTTGTGATGTGGAGTTTAATGCGATGTCCTTTATTAAAGACGATCGCTGTCGACCAAAGGTCAACTTCAAATTCGTAAATCACATCCGGCTCAAGCAACTCCTCCTTGCTGAGTGATTTTCTGAAGCGTCCTCTGATGATGCCGTCCGCTATCAACATTGCCCTACCATCGGGGTAGACGTCCATCAGTTTTGCGACGAAATCGGTATCGACACAAGATGACCTCGCCCACAGCTTCACTTTCAATCTGCCTATCACCTGTGTCGGTTCATTGAGCGGTTCGGTCTGAAAAACAAGCACATCAGAGCGTTTTTCCAACTCACTTTGGTCCATCGAACCGGCGGGGATGAGCAAATTCGGGCCGCCTTTGGTCGAAACGGGATTTTTTGGGTCAAAAGTATAGGTTTGGGACGAGCTTTCTTTGGTCGGTTTTTCAAAGGTGAGTTTGCCCCCTTCGCGCAGATAGAGCGGAGTATACTGGCACGGAATGGGCCAATCTTGAGCCGTGCGCCACTCGTTCCCCGGCGCATCCTGAACATCCACATCGCCCATCACGTAGTAGTCCACAGGGGGTTTGTCGAATATCCCTGTGTCGATTCCCTTGAGCCAGTAGTCAAACCACTCAAGCGTATCGAGGTTGGGTGCTTTGACGGCGTTTGCGGGAAACTCAAGCTCGCCTACCTTCCTCTTAACCCCATGCGGCCAAGCCCCCATAACCAGTCTTTGTTTGCCGCGTGCGCCGGGCGCTCCTTCGTGTTGCATCATCATAAACGCATCCAGCGTCCCCTGGCTGAATATGTCGAACCATCCTCCTACATGTACTGCCGGCGCATTCACTTGGTGGATAACTGATTTCAAACTTTTTGACCTCCAGAATGCATCATATTGCCTATGCGCGTAGGAGAAAAGTTGGACAGATTCCTCGCTGAACTTATTCTGCTTTGTCCATCCAACAGCTAAGGACTTCCTCAGAGCGCCTCCCTGATGAATGGCGTGAATATACAAATCCGGGCATGCTACCCAGACGTGCATCGCAACAAGATGCGGAGGCGCGCTCCCAGCAAGGAGATACTGAGTTATCCCCATCGCTGAACCTCCGAACGTTCCTACCTTTCCATTACACCAGTTTTGTTGTGCAAGCCATTCAACCGTGTCGTAGCCGTCCTGAAGCTCCAACCACCCATCGCTCATGAAAGGAACCGACTCCCCTTCCGAGTCGAACCGCCCGCGCATGTCTTGAGCGACGATTACATAACCGTTGCCAAGAAATCTCTTGCCGTCACCCTTGACGAACCCATCAATTATCCCTTTTCTACCGTAGGGTGTTCTGGTTAGCAGAGCGTGATAAGTGCCTCCCTCCCCTTTGGGAAAAGCTATGTCGGTAGCGAGTTTAACCCCGTCCCTCATCGCTACCATTTCAGTTACAATCTTGTATTCTTCAACAACTCTCTCTTGAGCGGCGTAGGCTGAAACTAAAAACACAAAAAAAGCCAACACCACTACTATTTTACTGAAAACCTTAAATTTCATGACTATCCTCCTCATCATTCATTATACTTCTAAAATGATATTGTGTCAATTAGATTTTTTCGCTTGATTGGGATGATAAATTCTGATAAAATTAATAATAGTCAGTAAATCTAAGGAGGAAGCACGATGCCTCCCCGGGTAACCTTGGGGGGTTCATCGCACATCAAACATGAGAGAACTTGGATGTATCATTGCTGGATTATCGTTGGCTATCAGTGCTGTGGTTTGTGTTTGGGGAGAGGAGCAAACACGACTACCAGAAGGACACGGGCTGTCAGCGAAATATCCCGGCGATGTTGGTATTGAAAATGATGCAACAGTTTTGATTGCAGAAAACTTTGAGGCGGGAACTATCGACGAACTTGCAAAACGGTGGGATAATGTCAGCAACAAGAGCGGTAAGGTGCTGTCATTCGCCACGGATGCGCCATCAGAGAGCGCCGGCAAGAGGTGTCTACAGATAACTGCCATGCGCGGGGAGAACAGTGGCGGGCATCTTTACACTCGACTTCCCGGCGGTGCGGACACTGCCTTCGCCCGATTTTACGTGAAGTTCCCCCCTGACAGCGGCTACATTCATCACTTCGTCCACCTTGGCGGTTATTACCCGCCGACATCTTACCCACAGGGTGGCGCAGGCGTACGTCCTCGCGGCGACGAACGGATGACAACGGGCATTGAACCCTTCGGCAACTACAGGCGTTTTCCGCCGCCGGGGGCGTGGAACTTCTACACCTACTGGCATGAAATGAAAATCTCAGCGGACGACAAGTATTGGGGCAACGGCTTGCGTCCTGTACAGCCAGCGCCCGTCCCACGCGACCGATGGCAGTGCGTAGAAATCATGTTCAAGTGTAACTCCTCCCCTGACCAATCGGACGGCGAATTGGCAATGTGGCTGGACGGGAAACTTCAAGCCCACTTTGCTAAGGGCATGCCGCGCAGTCGATGGACAGGGATGGGCTTCAAGCTGTTGGAGCAGGACGGCGAACCGTTCGAGGGCTTCCGTTGGCGCACGAGCGATGAGCTAAAAGTCAATTTCTTCTGGTTGCTGCATTACGTCACTGAGAGGGCCTTCCGTCAGAGCGAACAATATGCTGCCAATCACCCCGACGTCAACATCAACACCAAAACAGCAACCGTCTGGTTTGACGATATTGTGGTAGCGAAAAACTACATCGGGCCCGTCAAAAAACAGTAGCCAAAATGGAGGTATTTTTTTGATGTTGCGCCGACGAAACAAATCCCAAAATTTCCTTTTGATGTGTCTAATATCCTGCGTGATGACATCTTTTGTTGCCGATGCCTTCGCAGAGACACATCAGGAGGAAGTCACAGAAGAGAAGGTAAAAACGAGCCCTGATTTCAATCTCGTTGACCTGATGTCTACCCGGTTGCGTGTTCCATCGCGTATAGACTTCGCAAGCGGTGTGGGGTTGGCAGGTAACACGCTTGATAACTATGGCAATCCTGCTGATATATCTCTGAGTCATTCTGCTCTCAACTTATCTTTTGGTGAAATTCGTTGGCCGTTTCTTGGATACCACAACCGGCGATACGTCCTCCAGCAGACACCGTTCAACATTGGCATTGGCGTGCCTATCGGAGACAGTTGCATTGCAACAACCCTCCTCATTGACTACTTCCGCTACGACTTTGACCTGAAAGGTCAAGAATCAAATCGGAAACTCCTTGGCGGAGATTTCCATGTTTCTTACAACAAACAGTGGGGCATTAGCAGCCATTGGTTAACCTCCATCAAATCATTGACACCGGCAGAGGAAAGTACATCAGCGTCAAGGAGAGATGAATCCCTGTTTGGGATGCGTGTCGGTGGAAGGTTTGGCGGACTCAAATACGGATGGGTAGCCCGTTTTGATACATACGTTCTGGCCTTTCTCAAGTCAAGGCGGCTTGAGCTAAGTGTAATCCTTCCTGATTACAGCCTTGGTTTTATCCATACCGAGCACTTCAAAACCGATTACCACCAGCGTACACAACGAGTTATGTGGAATAGTGGCATGGCTCTCAGGGTTAGCCGACGATACGCATATTTGATACCACTATGGATATGGTTGCAGGGAAGAGTTAGTGTCACTGTGGGCGAAGCGGATGGCGAACTATATTTAGATTGGCAGATTGAATGCTCTGATGATTGCGGGCCATTCTGGGAGTGGGTGAAAATTATCGAAATTGAGGGGCATATTGGTTGTGAATACCAATTGCAGGCTCGCCATTTGACCTTAACAGTCCAGACCGGCTTCGTTGGAAGCACCGATAGACGCGTTTGGAATGAGGGAATTTTCCACCCCGCTGGTTGGGGACACATTGGACTCTCTTTCAGTATCATTCACCAAAATGGGAGTGACAAACAACTTGCTTATACCATCGGATATGAACATCTCCTACCATATTTTTCGAGTGAAATTCCCCCTAGGAAATTTGGGTTTCACCAGCGCGTTGAGTGGCGTCGCAATTTTTAACTGGCATTTGGCATGAGATATATGAGAAGAAAGGAGAAACACAAATGAACGCATCTCATCTCCCGCGTTGGCGCGGGTTTAATCTATTGGAGAAGTTTACCGATTCACGTAATGCGCCGTTCCGCGAATCAGATTTCGCGTGGATGGCGGAATGGGGTTTTGATTTTGTGCGTTTGCCCCTGTCGTATCGCTGCTGGGCGAATGCCAATGACTGGCTGAATCTACGCGAGGATGTGCTGGCGGAAATTGACCAGGCTGTGGAGTTCGGACGCAAGCACGGCATCCACGTCAACATCAATTTCCACCGAGCGCCGGGCTACTGCGTCAATCCTCCCAAAGAGCCGTTGGATTTGTGGAGCGACGAGGAGGCGTTGGAGGCAAGCGCATTCCACTGGGCACACTTCGCAAAACGCTACAAAAACATCCCCAGTACGCAGGTGAGTTTTGACCTGCTCAACGAACCTGCCATCATCCCTGAAGAGACTTACGTGCGTGTGGTCAAGCGGTTTGTCGAGGCGATTCGTGCTGAATCCCCGGACCGATTCATCGTCGCCGATGGGCTCCGCTGGGGGCGTGAGCCTGTTCATGGGTTGGCGGACTCCAACACAGCGCAGAGCACACGAGGTTATGAGCCGATGAATATCAGTCACTACAAGGCGTCGTGGATTACAAACTCGGACAAATGGCCAGTGCCAACCTGGCCGTTGGAGCAAAGCGAAGGCAATGTCTGGGACAAAGAACGGCTGCGCAAGGAATGCATTGAACCGTGGAAAGCGTTGGAACGCAAGGGCGTGGGCATCCATGTCGGCGAGTGGGGAGCGTTCCAGCACACGCCGCACAAAGTGGTGCTCGCATGGATGCGCGACTGTCTGAAGTTATGGAAAGAAGCAGGCTGGGGTTGGGCAATGTGGAACTTCCGAGGTTCGTTCGGTATCTTGGACAGCAACCGAGCAGACGTGAAATATGAGGAGTTTCGCGGACACAAGCTGGATAGGGAGATGTTAGAATTGCTGCGGGATTATTAGGGGAAACAATGAGCGAGATAAATCTCCTTTCTATGCTGTTTCCAGAAAATATCGATACATTAAATTAGAAAAGATAGAACGCTCCTGATGCTGATTGAGCGGATTTTCGCGGATAAAGACACAAATTTTTTAATATCATTCTTGTTTTGAAACGGCATACAAAATAGAGATGAAAACTACGGAATGAGGGAATGGATGGATACCCTCTACCCCGAAGGAGGCAAACAGCATGACACAATTCGCCATCAGCGCAGGCTATCCACTGGCTCTAACGCCGGTTGGATGTGCCGAACTGCTCACGCACGAAACAGCTTATTCACGATTTGACCTGCCGCCGTTGCTGGAGTTTCTTGACGGTACGCCTGTTCGCACGTCTGAGGATTTGGCAGAACGTAAACAGGAAATCCGTCGGCTCTTATGCCAATACTTCATCGGTACGTATCCAAAAACTATCCCTGTCATCATCAAGGCGGAGTTACTCAACGAGACGAAAGGAGAAAACGGTTCAATTGAACGCCGGGTCAAATTGACCTTTGACACGCCGAACAAAATATCGTTTGAGATATGTGTTTGGATTCCAAGGAGCAAAGGGCCGTTCCCAATCCTGTTGACCCAACCGCGTTACTACCAGATTCCCTGGGCGGAACTTGCCCTGTCACGCGGGTATTTGGTTTGTCTGTATGCTGGTGTGGACAGCCACCACAGCGAACCCGACTATCCCGGTTACGATAGCGTCTGGCAGACGTTCCGCGCTGAGTATCCCCAAGCGACATGGACGGAAATCTCCACCAAGGCGTGGTTGGCAAGCCGCACACTGGACTATCTGCTGGAACCAAAATACGGATACAATGTCGCCAAAGGGCAAGTCGGTATCATCGGGCATTCGCGCTACGGCAAACAGTCGCTGATTGCTGCTGCCTTTGATGAGCGGATTACGTCAGTCGTTGCCCGCAGCCCTGGCTCGCCGGGTTCGTGCGCATACCGGTTTACCTCCCGCAACACCTTCGCCGAAGCTCCAGCGGACTTCCCCAGCGAGTGGTTCCTACCGAGTTTGCGTACATATACCGGACGAGAACACGAACTGCCTATCGACGCCCACGGCTGGCTTGCTCTAATCGCCCCACGACGCTGCTTGATTCACACCGCCTACAACGATGGTTGCGAACCCACCTTCGCAGTCGAACGTAGCTATTTGGAAGGGCGAAAGGTTTATCGGTTTCTCGGACATCCTGAGAACCTACGTGTCATTTACCGTCCCGGAGCGCATGACCCAATTACCGACACCCACCGCCAGCAGAACATGGATTGGTTTGACCTATCGTTCGGGCGCGGTGCGGTCAAACAGAGCGATTTTCCCGAAACCTTCATGCACAAATTCGACTGGGAGG
>CAZRLY010000095.1:16601-19028 GCA_964601015.1 uncultured bacterium | reverse complement strand
TTTACCATTTTTTTTCTCCGCGTCTGATGATTAACTCGGCTTTATCCAATGCGCGGCGTAGGTGACGGTATTCGTATTTAGCCTTTTTAATTTCCTCCATAAAGGTATCGAAGCTGTCAACCCATTTTAATTCCATATCAAGGAACATCACCGATATAAATATCTACGCTAAAGCGACGGTGTTGGTCTTCCAATTGAAGATTTACTACTGAAGATTGAAGATTGTAAGTCACAACTGTGTTCAATCTTCAATATTCAACCGACAATATTCAATCTAAAAGCCAACACCTTTCGCCGCTCTAAAGAGACGGTGCTTGTTAGTTTGAGTTTTTAAACCGGTGAATTATTTTACCTTATTTCAATCCAGCCTTTTTCACCTTTAATATCCATCGTGGTATGGTAGTTAGCGCATCGCTTTTGATATTTTTCCAGCGTCTTTCTCGCTTCTTTGCCGCGTAGCAGTTGCGGTTGGTATTTGGCTTCAGGATTGTCCACCCAGATTGGCGTCAACTCTATTCGATTAAGTTTGCCGTCTTGGAAGTAGAATTTTGGTATGACGATTTTGGAGTGTTGTTTATCTTTAAGTCCGAAGATAAAATCGGCGAGACTGTAAACGATTGCTTTGTCGTTATAAATTTCGATGCCTTGTAGAGCGTGCAAACGCTGTCCAAGCACTAAATCCGCACCGAAGTCAATGATGCTGTGCGCCCAAAACTGTTGTTTTTCGGTAAGTTCGTCACCATAAACGCGCATGCCCCAATGAATGAAAACCACCACGATATCCGATTCTTTTTTGACCTTGGCTATATCTTTTTTCATGATGCTATGTATCGCTGGTATCGCACCGGGGCTGTCAGCGTCAGCCAAGTTCTTAGCGAACTGGTTTACCTGGTAGTACGCTAAAAAGCTAATCTTGGTATTTTTTAGCGTCAAAGTTACAGGTTTCTTCGCAACGTCCAGGTTTTTCCCTGCGCCCACCGATTTTACAGCGTACCATGAAAGAAGTTCTATGGTTTCCTCCAACGCTTCCTTGCCGTAGTCCATGATGTGCGGAGTCGCTAACGATAACACTTTAAAACCGGCGTTCGCTAAACCTCTGGCGGTGTCGGGGACTGCGCGGACAGGATTTTTTATCCCCATCATTGCCTCCCCGCGCGAAGAGATGCTGGATTCCAATGTGCCGACGGTTATGTCTGCGTCCTTGAAAAATTCGGTCGTTCCAGCAAACAACTCGTCTATCCCCTTCTCGTCTATCGTGGGAATTAAATCTTTTCCGATTGTAATATCACCCACAGTTGTAATAGAAATCTCTGCTGCATGCAATCCTGCATGTGTTACTGTGAGCAAACAGATGAAAATCCATGTCAATATGTGCATCATTGTTGTGAGGGCAGAAACCAAGTTTTTCCGGAAAAACTTGGTTTCTTGTACCAATTCACTCGTCCTTCGCATTTTTTAGGAATGGCGCAAGAAGGTCAATTGGCACGGGGAATATCGTAGTAGAATTTTTCTCGGCGGCAACTTCGATTAACGACTGCAAAAATCGCAGTTGAATACCCACCGGATCTTTACTGAGGATGCTTGCTGCTTCGGCGAGGTTTTCAGCAGCGTCCTTCTCTCCCTCGGCGTGGATTACTTTAGCCCGGCGTTCACGTTCTGCTTCCGCCTGTTTAGCCATAGCCCGCTTCATCTCCTCGGGTAGTTCTACATCTTTGACTTCCATTGCCAGCACTTTGATGCCCCAGGGCTCGCTGTGTTCGGTTATAATTTTTTGCATATCCTCATTAAGTTTCTCGCGTTCGCTGAGAATCTCGTCCAGCTCCGCTCTTCCTAAAACGCTACGCAAAGTTGTCTGCGCCAACTGTTCAATGGCAAAATTGAACTCCTCAACCTCGACAATTGCCTTCTCGGGTTTTTCCACTCTGTACCTCAAGACAGCGTTGACGCTAACGGAAACGTTATCCAGCGTTATTACCTCTTGCGGGGTTACATCGTGAACGAAATCCCTCACGCTAACCCGTACCATCCTTTCAATCCAAAATGGGATAATAAAAACCAATCCCGGTCCGCGAACGCCGACTAATTTCCCAAGTCGGAAAATAACCCCGCGTTCATATTCTGGAACGATGCGAATTAAAGTGCCTATGAGTATCACTAAAAATATACCAATAAGCACAGGGTAAATTATCATATTGTCACTCCTTTAGGATTATAAATTTAGAATTTTTCCAACAACCCCCTGACTCCCAAAATATCTCTGATTCCCAGTTCCTTCTGGATATTCTCGAATATTTGGTTCACCTTCATTGAAGCACTTTGCCAATTTACACCAGCAGAAGATGCGTATTGCACCGTCTGTTGAACGCTCAACGAACTGAATGGCAAACCTTCTCTTACGGGGGCATACTTTACTTGCACAAGGGTATT
>CAZRLY010000095.1:12840-16591 GCA_964601015.1 uncultured bacterium | reverse complement strand
CCCTCTTCTTTGAAGAAGATACTATAAGCATCCCGCCATCCGCTGGTATACGCGCCTATGTGTTTTTCTGCGCGGATAGCTTTCATGCCCTTGTCCGCTACTCTGATACGGAGCCCCGCCTTGCGCGTTGCGTTGAAAGCGGCTTTGAAAACTTGTTCAAATCCGTGTTCGTAAGTTCGGCATTTATCAAGGGCTGTCGTAGCACCAACATGGTCAGACGTGGATAATCCAGTCTGAAAAGCTACACAGCCTGAAAGAGCAATGGTAGCGACGATGCTAAAGAAAACTAACTTTCTCATGAATATCATCTCCATTGGGTTTTTATCTTTTCCTTTTTATCGTTTCCGCTAAAATCGCCCAGAGGACAAAACAGGTTGTTTGGAGGTTGTTGGTGGGTTCTTTCAATTTGGCGGGCGTTGCACTGGTATACCCACCGTCTTTTTGTTGTGCTTTGATAAGGTAACGAATTGCTTTTCCAGTTGCGTTCGACATGTCGTTTCCGTTGACCAAAGCTATGATGGCGTATGCTGTCAACTCCGGGTTGCTCGGTTTTCCCTTGTTTATTCCGAACCCACCATCGGCGTTTTGCCTTTCTTTAAGCCAGTCGATAGCCTCTTCAACTTCATAAATATAATCCTCCATTGCTATCGAGAGTCCCAAAATTGCCCATGCAGTTGCATGCACATTTGAAGGTTTCCCCTTCGTTGTTCCCCAGCCGCTATCTTCATTTCGGATATCCGCAAGCCACTTCATGCCGTTTTCCGCGGGGGTATACCTTGTACCCAGCCCGATTCGCCCCATGCCGGTCAAAACCATACCAGTTTGCCAGGTTGTTCCTTCGTCACCGATATTGTCAGCCCAACTTCCATCCGTTTGATTTTGCCCTTTTTTCTTGAGCCATCTCAAACCTCTATACAATGTTTCGTCGGAAGCACGTGCTGTCCTAAGGACAGCTATTGCAAGAGCTGTATGAGCGGGGTTCTCATTCCAATCCCCGTCTTTTGTCTGTTTATTTAACAGATAATTTATGCCTCTTCTAATAATTGCTGAACCTGAACCCTCACCTGAAAAGAGTAGTGCTTGTATGGCGAGAGCGGTTTCGAGGATGCCGCTTTCTTTGCCTTTCATAAGCGCCCAACCCCCATCAGCGTTTTGCAAGCCTTTTATGTACGTTACACTTTTGGCGACAACTGTATTAACTGATGTCGCCTGAGAACAGATGGATATGGTAAAAATTAGTATAATTAGCGTTGGGAAGATTAGTATACTGTGTTTACTAATCATTATGCTCACCTCTCCATTCTTCCACCTTGCCGCCTTCGACGGTGTCGGTTCCTTCCTTGCGTTTATGGTTTAATAACGACTTTATATACGCCTTCGGCACCGAGCATTTTGATGCCTTCCTCAAACTTTTCCAATGGCAAATAATGGGTTACCAATTCTTCTAACGGCGCGTTCGCTCGTTGGAGAAATTCGAGGGCGGTTTCAAATTGTATCTGCGGATATGCCCAAACCCCCTGGATGTCTATGTCTTTCCTGCATATCTTGTGGGGATTCACTTCTACGTTTCCAGAATCACAGTAGTGTCCGAGTTCAATAACCTTTCCGCCGCGGCGAACCAATTCAATGGCTTCACCGAAGACAACGGGAAGTCCGGCGCATTCGATAACGATGTCCGCGCCAACGCCATTTGTCAAGTCCTGCACCTGTTGAGCGCGTTCCTCAATAGTGGTTTCAGCGGCGTTGATGATAACATCAGCCCCCATCTTCTTAGCCATTTCCAATCGGCTGTCCACTATGTCCGTTGCAATTATCAATCCTGCGCCCGTATGCCTGAGCACTGCTACTACCATGAGCCCAATCGGCCCGGAGCCAAGGACTGCTACCCTATCGCCAATTCCATAGCCGGCACCCGATTGCGGTATGCCCGGAGTGAAAGCACGTTCCACAGCGCGAGTTGCTACGGCGGCAGGCTCTGTTAAAACACGAATCTTTTCGGGTACTTCATCGGAGACTTTATAAACCCAAGAATTTCCGTGAATATAGGTATATTCCGAGGACTCGCCAGTCAAATGCGGTGGTTTTGAACAATTGGAGAAACCATAAATTGTGCGGTTAGTACAAAGCGCAGGGCGATGCGGTACGTGCAAACAGAAGTAACATTTCCCACAGCCTTTTGAGCCGGGCACAACTGTAATCTTATCTCCTTCCTTGATGGGCCCGCCTATAACGTTCATCGCAGAATTGGCATCTTTGCCGATTTCAGTTACAGTACCCACAACTTCATGCCCGGGAATGACGGGGAAATTAAGCGGCGTACGTCCAAGATACATGTGTTTGTCACTGCCGCAAATACCCAACTCGTCCACCTTCATTAGCAAGGAATCGCTTGCCGGTGTTGGACGTTCAAAAGTTTGCAATTCTATTCTACCAGGTTCTACCATAACAGCAGCGGTTACTTTTGGCATGTTAATCTCCTTCTTACGAGTTCCAAATTACGAGTGTGTTATCAAAAAAATAGCACACTGACTTCTTGTGATTTTCCCTCCAGAAGCGGCTCTTCAATCTCAATTAGTGACAATACAATCAATTTTCCTGACTTTCTTCATCTTCGCTATCAACTGTCCAATTCTCAACGTCTTCAGGCGTTACTTCATCCTCCGTGCGCGTTTGATTCCTGCCGCTATGTTTAGCTAAGTAGAGCGCCTGGTCAGCCCGGTTTAAGAGCATCTCAGGGGTATCACCATCGCGATACCAACCCAGTCCGAGACTCAAAGTAATGCGAATAGCACGCTGGACGCCTCCTCTAATATACTTGAATTCCGTTCGTTCGACGTCCGTTCTCAGCCTCTCAGCAGCAATTTTAGCCTTATCGCCGATAGTATTGTACAAAATCACAGCGAATTCCTCGCCTCCGTATCGCGCGATATAATCGTCTCGCCGGAAAGCCTTTTTTGCGGCTTGTCCGAGGACAGACAGCACCCGGTCACCAATCGGATGCCCGTGCGTATCATTGACCTTTTTGAAATGGTCAATATCACACATTAGCAGTGTGAAGGGAGCATCCGTTGACTTGTTTCGCTCAATCTCTTCTTGGAGTCGCTTGTCGAAGGCCTTTCGATTGAAAACCTGCGTGAGTTCATCTATCAGCATCTCCTCTTGCGCTTCAGCTAACCTCTCATTCAAAGAATCCACTTTTTGTGCAAGCTCTTCTTTGCTTTCAGCATCTCTTTGCTGTTTCTCTTGCACAATTAGTTTAGCGCGCGAAATTTCATCAGACAACTTACGCCGTATCTCAACTATCTCATCCAAAGCTGCTACTTCTTCAATGCTCACAAGGTTTTGATTCATCTCTGAAGTAAAAAGGTCAGTATCTGCCGTGAATACAGAGAGTCCTTCTATAAGGGTGTCAACAATTTTCCTAAATTCCTTCATTCTGTTGACACCGTATATTTTTTCATCTTCTTTATGCTTGAAGATTAACTGCTTCAGTCTACCTTCTATTTCCTCCAGTTCATCAAGGGTGGACGCTCTTTCGAGCCTCACAAGGCATTTATCCAAGTGCGCTTTGAAAGCATCGCTGTCTAAACCGGCAATCTCCTCTGTGAATACCTTGATACTGTTGACGAGCATCGAAATAATTACCCTGAGTTTTGTCTCTCTTGCGACAATAGTTTTTTCGCGTTCTTCTAATTCTGTTATTTTGGAGTCATCTATTCTTCTGCGAAACATTTCTCCCCCCCTGCAATTG
>CAZRLY010000095.1:0-12740 GCA_964601015.1 uncultured bacterium | reverse complement strand
TTAAAATGGCTTGAATTCTGTCAGTTCGGCTTCCACATTGATTATCTTGAATACCACTCGCATATTGTCCAGCCACTGTTCTTCTGTTTTAGGATGGGCATATTTGGGGGTTTCGATTCCGTAGCCCGTGACGGCAAATTGCGATGGGTCAAATGTGATGCCCTGTGCTTTAGCGTATTCTATCAAACTATCGCGGACGCCATTGGCGCGGCTCATGCTCAAGTTTTTCGCTGACTGTTTTATCCGTTCCAATATCGGTCGCGATGAACCGGTATTTTGCGCCCTCAAGTATTTGAGCGGGTCCGCTTGACCGGCTATTTCAATGACGGCACCGCCATAAGTGCTGGCAAGTTCAAACGCTTTTTGAAAATCTTCCCCGTAAACGTCAATCGGGAAAGTCTTCTGATTTGGTCGGAAATGGATTTCAAACTGGAACAACACGCCCTCTTCCGTCGTTGCTTGCGCGGCTCGTTGCGCCAGCTTTCGCTCAACCTTGTCTGTGTCAAATTTGGTGATGTCAACGCCTTCCGTGTTTTGAAGATTATGTTTCAGTTCTTCATAATTCCATTCGGCCTTATCCAAACCTGGAGTACGCGTCAGGAACTTCGCTTGCACGTAACTCTTTTGAATATCGGTTGTAAGCCTGTCGAAATTGCGGATTTCACCCCTTCCAGTAAAGAATTTCACGTTTTCTGGAAACCCAACGTAAGTACAGTCTGCAAGCAACCCTTCGATTTCTTCTCCTGCCTGCGGGCTGTCTAAGAGAATATCCGCTGATTGCGAAAGGAGTTGCTGATACCGAGTTCGTTGGGAAGTCTTATTTTTTGTGAGGTTATCCAACTCTTCTTGTCCGCGCAGTAACCCATGTACGAAGCGTTTTACTTCCTCCTTATGACTTTGGAAGTAATCTGACCGCACGGCGTAGACATCCGCGATAACCCGGTTTGCCGTCTTAGTGCTAAGAAGGATGCGCGCGCCTTTGACCGAATCCTCGGCACCGGTTCCGACAGTACCGCCGGAGGTGAGCGCGTTCGCGTCTGGAATAATCACCATAGCAGCGTCAATTGACTGGTCAACACGCATCGCGCTGGCCGGGTCAACTTCTCTGCCGCCTGTATCATAAGGTGGGATGGTAAGTTCTTTCAGCCATCGAATGCTTACGTCACTCCAGTTGAGTCCAGCGTCGCGAAGGATAGTTGCCAGATAATCTACGTGCGGACCAAATTGTTGGAGGGCGATGGTTTTCTGTCTCAGGGCTTTTGGGGTTGTGATGTTTCCTTTCACTACCATCGTGTCGCCCCCTGTCGACCAAGTCATCTGATAGATGACAATAGGTTTAGCTCTCCGGTCTTTTGAAATAACGTCATTGGCAATGTTAATCATGCCGAGCGTCCCACGGAGATATGGGCTTTTTCCTTGCAGGTATTCTTCAACCTGCTTTACAAAATTATCCTGGCGAACAAGCTGAAAATTTAATCCCTCTTGTGCGAAAATGCTCCCACGTTGAGTTTTCTTTCCGCCATTTGCGAGGATAGTTGCGACATCGCCTCCCCATGTTATTAGGGGTACGCGAACGATATTGCCCGTTTCCACAGGTTTGACAGTGGCTTTTCTAACCGCATCGCTAAACCGAGTTTTCAACAAATACTCAGGTTCGCTATGAGCTATGCCCTGCAAAAATAATGTTATCATGATGAAAAATATTACAAACTTTTTCATGAGTTATCTCCCCCTGCATTGATAAAAATGTGGAGCGCAGCATACGCCATACCGCGCAAAAACTGCTTAAATTCTGAAAACAAATCAGTAAACACCACACGCAAATAACAGTAAGAAAGTATAACTCATATATAGAAGATTGTCAATGTTTTTTTGTAGGGGGGGATAGAGTTAGTGATAAAAAACGTGGAGTGGAAAGCGTAAAGCGTGGAGGGGTTTCCCGAAAAAAACGAGCGTCAAGCGATAAATCCTGTCATAATCTTTTCAACTTCATCTACTATTTGAAGTTGTCCAGATATTCGCAGGATGCGATGTTTCAACCCGTTTTCGTTCTTGTCATCAAGCAGCATTTTAATCTCCTCAATTTCACTCATCAGACTTCTTTCCGTGTCCTTTGGCACATTGTCCAATCTTGAACTGAAGTTTGTTACCCGGGCTAACAGAGTGTTGAATTTATTTAGCTCCATTTGAATTGCTTGCGCTTTGGATTTCAAACGGGCAGTCTCTCCCTCCAATTCTTGCTTTTTGGCATGAGTTTGTTCTTTCAATTTCCTCAAATATGATTCACGTTCAGTAAAATTGTGTGATTCAAACTGGTCAAGTTCCCCTTGAATTTTGGCAATCTGTTCTTCTAAGTCAATTATAGCGAACAGATGGGGGGACTGTTCTATATGTTGTTTTCTCAAGGAGGCAAGTTTTTTTTCCAATTCCACAATCTGTTGCGTCAAAGTGAGAGGAGACTGCAAACTTTGGGCAATCTCTAAGGCAACGTTTTCTAATTCTGCTTTTTTGTTCTTGAGTTTGTCGCTCAAGCAACCAAGTGCTTTGAGGCGTTTTGAGCTGTTTTGTTGGGCAATATCGTTAAGTTGGTATCTGGCATATTCGTCTGCGATGTTGTCCTGATGGGCTAAAAATTGCGCTGCCAGCAAGTAACTCTCCGGCAAATTATCAAATATTTTTTCAATGAGCTCGCATTGGTTTTCAAAACTTAGCTCATTGAAAGTCTCAAAGACTTCTGAAGGCGATGTTTCCATGACAAGGGTAAACTGTTCTATAGAATCCAGTGGCGTTTGTTTTGAGTTGCTAATCTCTTCAATTAATCCTTTGATTGACATGGGAAACTCCTAACCAGATTACTTACGCCGGACGGTATTCAAAATTTCGCCTTCCCATACGATTTTGCCATCAACTCCCTTTCCCTGAACACCGACTTTTACAATTCCATTTTCATCGACATGTACCCAAAAATCATAAGGCGTTCCCTTTTCGACGGGATATGGCAGTTTGAATTCGACATCAACTATCTTGTCACATTCATCAATATTTCTCGCTTCGCCGTAGACAACTTTTATATCTATTTTTTCCTGGTTCGCCCTTGGGGTTGTCAAATAGTATTTTCCGTGTGTGGAGAATGGCGTTTCAAATGGAATCGGCGTACACTTTTCAACGATGATGTGATTGAGCAATCTTTCCTTCCCGTTTTTCCTTCGCGCTTCTGCGGCAATGCCGATGCTATGGAGCAGGATTTCCTGTATCTGTATTTTGTCGTAAGCTACCAACGCTGTACCGCGTGCGATAGCCCTATCGGCTTCTACGCCAAAATCCATTAGCTCATCAAGCGAACGCCCGGTAGCTTCTGCCACCATCTCTTGTATGAGCAGCATTTTTCCCATTCCGCCTGCAAGCACAACCAAATCAGGTTTGGAGTGTTTACGGAGGAGTTTTTCGAGGGTAGTTCTTGACGTTTCGACCAGTGGGGAGAGTAATTCAGTTAATTGGGAATACGTTATCTGAATTTTTTCAGTGTGTTCTTCGTAGGATAGCACAGGACGGACGGCTATCTCAAGGGAACTTAGTTTTAATCTCCTGCTGTTCAAAGATTCTTTGACTGATTCAGCCTCCCTGAGCCATCCTCTGATATTAGCGTCATGGGAGTTGAGTATATCAGATTCAATATCTTCGCAGGGGATATTTAGTCCAAATCGCTCGTTGAATTCCTTAGCGAAATGTGCTACGAGATAGGCGTCCGCCCATAATCCAGCTTTTTCGTTGTTGATGGAATCAATGACGGTGATTTTGGTATTGGCTACTACCTCTACGAGACTGATGTCAAAGGTACCGCCTCCCATATCGCATACGAGTACCTTTTGAGCGCCTTCTTTGTTTTGCCGACAGTAGTATGCAGCGGCGGCTACCGGTTCGCTAATCAACGCTTTGACGGAAAGTCCCGCCTCTTCAACAGCTTTCATCGTCGCTTCCCGTCTCATAGAATCCCACCCATGCGGCACAGATACGACTACCTCTTCAATCTTATCAATCGGCGATATTGTACTTGTACCTCCCAGAAACTCCTCTTTGATACCGGCTATGAGCATGCGCGTCAGTTGTTCTGGGGTTACTCCGGATGGATAAACTTTATTAGTACCTATATCTAACTTAAAACGACTATGGCAATGCTTATTCCCACTCTGCCATTCCTCCTTTGCGACTTTTCCGATGACCGGCTCTTCCTCCAACAAAACGTAGGATGGTATCAAATACCCGTCATCGAATTCGCAAACAATAATTTCATCGCCCTGAAAGTCCGCTTCGCCCCTTCGTTGCGCGACGGGCATCCTCGCAAGGACGACGTTGCTGGTTCCCAGGTCAATTCCAAGTTTGACCGACATTTTGCATTCCCTTTCAACCTGTGCTATCATATATTGTTTTAAAATAACACGTTGACTTGTTTTTTACCTTTGAGGAGTAAAGAGTAAAGAGTAATTTTAGGATGAATGGCACTAACTTTAGGTTCATAGTGAAGCAAACACATAGGCGTAGGGGAGTTTCTCTGTCCCTCCATTGCGCAAAAGAATGGCGAGACAGAGATTCGCCTCTACATGTCATATTGCTTAATTCAGTGACATTCATCTTAGGATAGCAACTTACTTTTTACTCTTTACTTTTCATTTTTCATGACGATGTGGCTCGCCTGCGACGCTGATAGCCAACCGTATCGCTGGTTTATCTCCCTTGACGTGGATATGATGGAAGTGATTCTTGGGAACGAATACGAAATCTCCTGTGCAAGCTCTCACCGGTTCATCTACTCCCTCAATATCCCAATGAATCTCTCCCTCCAAAACCAACCACCACTCGTCATAAATGTGGTAGTGTTTATCGTTGGGGTGGCCTGGTGCTTGACAAATAACAGTGCCGCACATCTGGTCAGTTACAGCCACTCGCTCACCCCACGGCGGCGCGCCTTTTGCCTTCTTTAGCTTTTCCAAATTGACGAGATGGTTACCTGGTTGTAGACGATATATTTCTTCTGACATAGTTTTCTCCTCTGCGTATTGAATGTTTTGTCCTGTCATAACAACGACAATTCGTGGATTAGTTCTATCAACGTAAAAATAGTCTTGAAAGTTTCCAATATGTTTCCAGTTATCATCAGGAATTATATTCGCGGCTGTGAGTCCGTCTAAGATGAATTTTTTACCCGCGGCAATGTTATCCTTATCCTTGCGTCTTGACGGGCAGTGCCAATCAAAGCGAAAATCAATGGGAAAGTGTGGTTCGCGAAACGGTTTCAAGGTAGTCCTTGCGTATAACCACACAAGCTCTGTATATTGTCGTTTAGAATCGCTGTAACGCAACCGGTACTTTTTAGATTCGTCAATTATGTAATTTAAGGCAGGTAGTTCGCCAGGTATTGTCAAAGTCTGTTTCATCTTTTTTCCTTTCTGCTTTCTTTGACAAGGTAAGTTTTTTGTAAGATATGTTGAGCATCTAATATTGTTAAAATAATTTTAACAAATTTGGGCGTAAATTGCAACGACATCCTAACACTGATTTTTTTTTGACCACTTGATTTGTTCCAGAAATGTCTTTTAGGCAATTTGTCTTTGAAAAAAAAATTGACTTAACCGATTTCATTTGCTATAATGTACACCTAAACTACCATAATTTTGAAGCACTTTGGAGTGCAATGACCAAACCATTGCCAAAGTCAACAATTGAATCGTTGCACTTCAAAATATATCGAAGAGAAGGAAATCCACTCTTTCGCATTTCGATTGGGGGAAACAAATGACACCTTTTGAACCAACGATGGTTGAGATAAACGAACGCATGGCACCGC
Organism: uncultured bacterium; assembly: GCA_964601015.1. GTDB lineage: Bacteria > Poribacteria > WGA-4E > DTYX01 > CAZRLY01 > CAZRLY01. Next base: position 6,898 of record CAZRLY010000095.1, on the reverse strand, counting down.
CTTCGTGGGCACTCAAGGAGCGATTGCTGCTACAAGAGAGTGCCAAAGGTATTGAGATGTTCGCGCAGAAATACGTGTCGGAGGACGGTTATCTCAAAATTCACGTCCGCTTCGGCGGGGCTGATGGCCCAGATGACGCGGCGGAAAATTTTTCTAATTGGCCTTTATTGTATGTTCTCGGCGCTGACGAGAGCGTGTTGTCACTTTATAAAAAGGCATGGAACGGACACATTAAGCAGTATTCCGAAGCTACTTACAGAGGGAGTAGCATGTTTCACAAGGAGTTCATCACCTCTTTTGACTGGCATCACAATGGGGAACAGTACGCGGCGTTTAATTTCTCGTCACTGGTTGACCCGACGAACCCTCAATTTCACCAGCGAGTGCGGCGGTTTGCAGGGTTCTACATGAACGAAGATGAGGAAGCACCGAATTATGATGAGGAACTGAGAATCATCCGGAGTATGCTGACAGGGAGCCGTGGGCCTACTCTGAAAGCTACCTACGAAGACTGGGGCGGCACCGATTATTTCATCCCTCCGCCCTATTGGGATGAAGTCGCAGGCGATAATCCGGTCAACATGACGGCGACAACCCTGGCGACGAATGCTTATCTGCTCACCGGGGAGGAGAAATATCGCCAGTGGGTACTCGAATATGTCGATGCCTGGAAGGAGCGAGCTGAAGCCAACGGAGGCATTTTTCCGTCCAACATCGGGCTGTCTGGCAAAGTGGGGGAAGCGTGGGACGGCAAATGGTGGGGCGGCGTACTTGGCTGGGATTGGATTAAGTTCGGAGGGTTCTACGTCATGGGCCCGGGCATGCAAATTGGCATGGGCAACGCGCTGCTATTAAGCGGAGATTTGAGCTACATGTCCCCGTTGCGGGCGCAGTGCGACGCACTCTGGGAAAATCGCATCAGGAAGGATGACCGACTTGTCGTACCAGGTTACTACGGTGACGATGGATGGCACGGCGAAGCCCCCATCGCCCAGTATACTGATGCTCTGATAGAAGTCTACTTGGCAACGATGAATGAGGCTGACTTGGCTCGCGTCAATGAGCGCGGTGCGGTGGGAGCCGGGGGATATGACTGGATGCGTTTTCTCCAGGGTGACGAAAAAGACTATCCTGACGAAATTTTAGACGGCGCCCTTGCGCGCGTCTGTCACAATGTCGCCAGAATATGCGCTGATGAAACCGTGGATTGGGAACGCACCGCAGACGACACATCCAACTTGAATCCCGCAATAACGTGGGAATTGATGAACCTCATGCTCGGCGGTGTTACTACGCTCCACCATCGTGCCGCCGGTGGATTGTTGTTTAGTCGATTTCGGTATTTTGACCCGGTGCGTAAACGGCCGGGCTTGCCAATGGACGTTGCCGCACTGGTGGACGAGATTACCGACGAGGACGCCTCCGTCATTTTGGTCAACCTCAGTCAAACCGAACCGCGCTACCTAATCGTCCAAACAGGGGCGTATGGAGAACACCAGTGTTCATCGGTACACAAAAGCCGTGGGGAGGAAATCGAAGTGGGCGATTCTTGTTTTCTGGTGCGCTTGGCTCCGGGCGCAGGTGAACGCTTGACCGTCCAGATGAAGCGATATGCCAATACACCGTCCTGCGATTCCCCTGGCATCCACAACAGATTTCGACCAAGCAGTTGTAATACCCATTTTAGTTCATTAAGGGAGGTCAAAAATGAACGAACCAATAATGGCTTTGCATGCCATTAAACTCAAAGGACACATCGGACCCGATAGGAAATTGGAAATCGCAGAGGGGCCAGTTGAACTGTTTGAAGGCGAGGTAGAAGTAATTGTGCTTTATCCTCAACCTCAACTTGAGGGAAAAGTTGAACGCCCTTCACCGTTGACATGGCCCACACTGAACGGCGGACGTTATCTTGGTGGAACCTTGCGTCGAGAGGAGGTATATAACAGTGATGGACGGTGAGCGATGCATGAATGCTCAATAAGTAAAATAGACTTGTAGATTAGGTTTCAGCATATGGAGTGCAATGACTGAGTCATTGCAAACTCGACAAACTTTCCGTAATGGCGGCGGCTCTGTCCCCGCCAACAATTTGGGAATTCAATTCCAGAAACCAAGATAGAATCTTAGGCTACGCGGATGTGTATAAACACAAAGGAGTCAGCAATGAGATTGAAGGATAAAGTTGCTCTGATGATAGGATGCAGTCCAAATATCGGTCGTTCGATAGCGCGCATATTCGCCAAAGAAGGCGCGGCTGTCGTTGTAGATGACATCAAGGAGGAGGAGGGCAAGGAAACTGTTTCTCTGATTGAAAAAGCTGGTGGGAGAGCAGTTTTTACTCCTGCGGATATTAGCGTCAGCGAAGGGTTGAAAGATGCTGTTTCCTGCGCCGTAAATACTTTCGGACGTTTGGATATATTCGTCAGCCTTGCCAACGCAGGAAATAGCCGTTCAGTTGTCGAATTTGACCGCTCTGGCGCGGAACTTTGCTACGCGGTAAACGTATTAGCGTTGATAGAAGGCGCACATCACTGTTTGCCGCACATGAAAGAGGCAGGAGGAGGCAGTATCATTGCAATATCCAGCATTCAGGGGGTACGTGGAGTTGGCAGCAATCCGGGTTATGCGGCGGCAAAAGCGGGAATTATCGGTGCTGTTCGTTCAATGTCTGTGGAACTCTGGCAGCAAAAAATCCGGGTAAATGCTATCTATCCGAGCGGAGTAGGCGGACCAAATTGGGAAGTGATAGACCAATTGGGTTGGGAATATTTGCCAGAATTTGAGGAACGCTTTGGCAGCGATATGCGACATATTCCTTTAATCGTGGGAATTGACCCAATCGCCTTAGCTTATGCCGCACTTTTTCTGGCATCCGACGAATCAAGCTATATTACGGGCGTCACCCTACCTGTAGATGCGGGAACAAGCATCATACATCCTGGAGTATACAAAGGTGAGCCTCCGTGTGAAACACCTGAACGGAAAGGGGAATATCAACAAGCACTGCATGAAAAATTCAAAACGTGGCTTGCTGAGAAAAAGGCAGAAAAATTGGGGGGTTAGCCAAGCGACAATCTTTGGAGTGCAATGACTGGGCCATTGCACTCCAAAGGCATTATGTTCCTCGTTGTTATTGCGTCAATCTCTCCTTAAGAGAATCAAGCAAGCCATCGGGCGGTTCAAACGGGAGCGATACGGGAGCATTTGTTAATGCGCTGACATACATCCCCAAGATGATATTGAACTTGACAAGCGCACGTTCTAAACGTGTCGGATGTGGTTTGTCATCGTTCTCCACCCAATCGAACGCGGCGTCGGTCAATCCAGCTTGCCCCAGTACGTCCTGCTCGCCATAACTGTGAGTTCCACTTTCATGCCCGCCTTCCGGGGTACTGCGCTCCCAACCGTGCATCGTCCACTGAACGAGCCCACGCGTACCGTAGGCAGAGATGCGTTTGTGTGAGCATCTCCCGCCCCCCTCAATGACTTCGGGAGCAACCTCGCCACAGAGCAGTTGAACGCGCACGCCATTCTCAAAGTCAACAGCCGCTTCTCCCATATCGGAAGAGGGTTGACGTGAGTTATTAAGCGGCCCCGTGCCAGAGACGTTTCCGTATACTCTGGTGGGAAGAGCGAAGCCGTTGTAAGATTGCGCTAACTCTAACACATGTACCCCTGGTCAACTATCGTCGAGCGCGCGCTGGCATCAATGAATCTCACATCACCGATACGTCCTTCAGCGACATCGCGTTTCAACTCAAGGTTGCGAGGGTGAAAATGAAGCTGGGTATTCACGACGAATTTGGTCTTGCACTTCTCATTCAAGTCGCGAATCTGTTTCCAATCCTCTCCTTGAAGTGCAATCGGTTTTTCAACAATCGCCACCGGCACTTCGTGTTCGGCAGCAATCGTCATCAGTTCGACGCGCCAGATAGGTGCCGTAACGATATGCAGCAGGTCCGGACGTTCTTTATCTAACATCTCATGAACGTCGGTGTAACGCTTCTCAATGCCGTATTCTTCACCACGAGCATTGAGGCGTTCCTCGTCCACATCACAAACAGCGACAAGTTTCCCATTTTTGACGTACTCGTAAGCGCGAGCATGCCCACTGGAACGCCCGCCACAACCTAAAAAACAAGATTTAAGCATTATTATTTCCTCCTTGGGTTAGTGTTCGCTTCTTAATTCGGTATAGATAGGCCGTTGGGTAGGATTTCAATGTGCTTTTCCCTACCCGACGTTAATACTAACCACAGATGATTATCTCATGATCTCCTCTATGCACTCAAAGCTACGATTTTCGTTTCAATATCATTCTTCTTTTCAGCGATAGCCGATTGACGATGGAGATATTTTAATACATCTTCATCTTGGATAGATGCTAAACAATTTTTAACATTATCATCAACTTCTTCGCCGAAGCGCACTTCTATATTAGAAATTATGCCTTGAGTTCTTTCTTTTCTTACTATATCTTTTGTAATTTCCTTTCTTTCTTTTTCAAACAATGCTTTGACTACAGATGATTCTCTCATGATTTCCTCCGATATAAAAGTTTGCACAAAACTAACGTCATGAACCAAACCAGACAAAACGCTTGTGCTGGCAAGCAAATCTTTCCTATCTTGCTCGCTGGGCACAGACTTCTCAATTGTTCTGACGCATTTGCCCATCCATTCATGGTTGCTAACGCCTTCGGGTTGCATCAGCGGTGTGAATGGCAACAACCCCAAAATACATTTTGCCAGTAATTCTTCGCCATCAAGTTCCCACATTTTGAGCACGTTATATCTTGCCGTAAACTCATTTGGAAAGGTGTAGTGATAAACTCCTAAGTCATTGATATCTTGCGGACGCAAATAGATTACTGACGTACACACTGGTTTCCTATACATATCAATCAGTCTGCCAATGTATCCTGCCATCCTGACCGGCATTGTATCATCAGCATCAGTCTGAAACTCAATGTGGACAATGACTTCTATTTCCGTGCCATCTTCCGAAAGAATAGTAGCGTGGGCAGTAGCATCAGCATGGCGTATCTGTTTTAGAGTGGGGTCCGCGAGTTTGATGTCTTTTGCTGTGTCTCCTGCTGTAAATTTGACGAAATCATCTGGAAACTGTCTAAAAAGATAACCTGTCGTAATATCATATTCGCCCATTTAGAAATACTTCCTTTGGCATTTTAGTTGCCCGTCAAATATTGAAGTGGTTGACTTTTTAAATTCGGCGACGGTTTATAGAGTATAACGACTTGATCGTTTACTCCAAAGAGTCCTCTACGGACTTATGAAATGAACCACTATGAACCGCTCTTTTGCCAAAAACTCAGTTTCTAACATTCTTTTGTTCACTTTTTCAATGTGTCCTTCAACCTTTCCAGAAAATTACCCTCGGGTTGATACGGAAGTTGTACAGGTTTATGTTCCAGAGCGCTTGCGTAGATGCCCAGAATCACGTTGAACTGCACAAGGGCAAGTTCCAGACGCGTGGGATGAGGGCAGTTTTCATCATCAAGCCAGTCGAAAATTGCTTCGGTCGAGCCAGCCTGCCCCAACACATCTTCTGCGCCGTAACTTTTCGTTCCGTGTTCAAAGAGTTCTGGGGTGCTGCGTTCCCACGCGTCCATCTGCCATTGGATGAAACCACGCGTACCATAGACGGAGATGCGTTTGTGGCGACTTCCTCCCACTCCTTCGCCAACAGACGGTGCATCTACGCCACATAACACAAGCCCACGCGCTCCGTTTTCAAATGTTATTACGGCTTCTGCCATATCAGGCGCGGGGTGTTTGGAATCAAGCTCTTTATCCCCGGATACTTGTCCAAACACAGAGGTAGGAGTTGCGTTGCCGTTAAAAGCAAACATCAACTGTAGTATGTGAGTTCCCTGCCCTAACAGATTCAAACGAGCGCTTATTTCGAGAAAACGGACATCGCCAATGCGCCCCTCTTCTACGTCACGCTGCAATTCGAGGCATTTAGGATGAAAATGCAACTGATGGTTCACTGCGAATTTCGTGGAGCTTTTCTCGCTCAACTCGGATATTGCTTGGAAAGCTTCGCTATCAATAGCGACCGGCTTTTCAACGATAACGGCTGGCACTTTATGTTCGGCTGCTATCGTCATAAGCGGCGCTCGTAAAGCTGGTCGAGTTACGATGTGCAACAAATCCGGTTTTTCCTTGTCCAACATCTCATGGATGTCTGTATAACGGCTTTTGATTGCGAACTCGTCTCCAAAGGCATTTAATAGGTTTTCTTCCATGTCACAAATTGCTACAATTTGGCCTTTGGATACGTGTTCGTAAGCTCTGGCGTGTCCTCTTGACCGCCCTCCGCAGCCGAGAATAGCTGTTCGATACATCAGATAACCTCCCATTTATTTAATGATAAATCACACGAAAACTTGGTTTCACCTTGATGAATGATGAGTGACCAATATCAAAAATCTTGTTCGACAAATCGCTCAAATATATCGGGTGGGAGAGGTTCACTCACAGCGCGGGCGTTCATCTCCAATTGCTCAATATTGAGACTGCCTATCGGGTTGCCGTGTATGCGTTCCTCACGAAGGCAGAATTGCAACGCCAACGCCAACAGGCTGATGCCTTCATTTATACACCACTGACGCATCTTAGTCGCTCTCGCCACCTCTGAATTATTTTGGTCGCGGTCAGAAAGGTCAATTCCAGTAAGTAACCCCCGCTTAATTGACCAACCATTCAAGACACCGATGTCATTAGCGGCAGCCGCCGGAAGAATGTCATCTGCGGCTGTCTGCCCAAACAGATTGTAATCGTTGAATGTGAGCAACACATCCACATCCCCTGTCTCTATAGCCTTGAGGTGGAAATGGTGCGGATTCATACCGTAGCCCACATTCCACACT
>CAZRLY010000094.1:0-19214 GCA_964601015.1 uncultured bacterium | reverse complement strand
ATTAATGTAAATTATGAAAGGAAGAGAGCTAAATGAATGCAAAATTTGTAATGTATGCCTACTTTATTAGCAAGCCACGATTGCTCCTTATCGGCTTGTCCATTCTACTGGTCGGCTGCGCTACCACTACTGGTAGATTAATTAAGCAAGGCGCTGAACTGGAAGCTCAAGGACTTTATGAGGAGGCTGCTTCCAGGTACTATGATGCCTTGAAAGCTGACCCTATTTCAGTTGAAGCACATACTGGGCTGCAAAGGACGGGACAGCTTGTGCTACAAGCGAAACTTAAAAAAGCTGAAGGTTTACATCAGCAGGAAAAGTATGAAGATGCTTATAAGAAATTTGTTGAAGCGTATGGTTATAGGGATAAGATAAAAGCTGTAAACATTTCTTTGAAAATTCCAGCGGAGTTTGATGAGATGTTTTCAAAGACTAAGAATTTGGCTGCACAAAGTGCTTATCAAGCTGGAAAGATTGCCTTTGATAACTCAAATTATCGACAGGCATATAGAAAATTTCAAGAAGCTTTAATGTATGTTCCTGACTATGAGGATGCATCAGCCTTGTCAGAAGAGGCAATGCAGAAAGGCAAGGTTAGAATAGCTATCTTCCCCTTTAGAAATGCCACAAGGCAGCATGGTGTAGAAGAGGCTGTTTATACTCACGTGGTATCAAATGCCATTTCCCATCCATCGCCGTTTGTAGAGGTAATGGATAGAGCCCACCTGCAAACAATCTTAAATGAACAAGATTTGAGCTTGAGTGGTGTGGCAGATGCAAACACAGCAGCTAAGGCAGGAAAAGTCACTGGGTTGCAAGCTGTTGTTTTTGGAACAGTAGTGGAAGCTGTGGAGAAAAGAAGAGAGCCAATACCTCAAGCTAAAACAGCGTATATCTGGTATGAGCGAAAAGTAGGAGAAGAAACATACTATCGCTCCGAACAGACGACTTACAAGGTTTATGAGGGAAATTTGACCTTGACTTATAAGGTCAATTATCAAATACTCGATACTGAAACCGCCAAAATACTTAAATCTGACACTGTTTTTGAGACAGCAACTGATGAGATAAAATACGCTGACTACGATGGAGCCCCAGCAACCTTACACAAAAACAAAGCTCCTGCCAAAAAGGCAAAAGGTTTGGGGGGAATTTTCGCTTCCAGCTTAACCGGCACTACAGCATCTGTGGAACAAGAGCAATTCAGAGCAAGACGAAATTTTAAAACCATCTCTGAATTATCCTCACCTCTTTTAGAGAGTATTGGCAAGCAGATAGCATTCCAGATTTGCCAATATTTCGATGAAGAGGTGGAGTAATTGGAGTGTGACCTTGTGATTTGCTTCCTTGGGCGAATCGACTATTTCTTCCCGCCTGGGGCATGGACTGTCAAACTTTATTTCATCCATGCCCCAAATAAAACTTCCTACGCTTCGATTGGAGAGCCAAACAACTTATTGAATCCAGCCAAAAGAACTTCCCCATAAACAGTGCGCTAAACTTGCGGTGGGTGTTCCCCCCAGGCAACCCAAAATCTGCGGGCGCGAACAAGGCGTTCGCGATTCATCTGTAGCGCTTCCACTGTTGCACGTCCACAGATAGTTTTGCCAATAATCAGGGTTCCATCTTCACTCCATCGGAAATGTCGCTTCCATTGTTGTTGGCGCGGGCGAAACAAACGAGTTCTCCGTCCTGTATCCGGGTCAATCGCCCATACTCTAGTGCTCCTCCAAAAAAGTTTTGATGTGGGAGAGTCCTCCCGGACTCGATAATCGTGATCAGGATATCACTCCCACAGCGCAAAGTGCCTATTTGACTGCATTCAGTAATTGAACGTAAATACGGGCTCCATTTCATGCAACACTCTCGGCAAACTTTTGTCAAGCGCGCTATTTTTTCTCTTGACATACAGGCTATAAGCTGATAAAATTGAAAGGAAGTTGTTTGAACGGAAGGAAAGAGAGCACAAGCGCACGGAAGGAACTTTATACTTTCGCCTTTCGCCTTTCTCAAGGGGGGGGATAAAATGACCAAAATAGAGATTATAGACGGCCCAGACAGAGGCGCAGTATATCATATTCTGTGTTTGCATGAGGACACAGGCACATTAAAAATAGGACGCCACGAATTAGCGGATGTGTTCCTGATTGATGAAAGGATTTCGCGTTCTCAATCCGCAATCCTTGGCTGCGAAGACGGTGCGTTTGTTATGTCCGACTCAGGCGGAGGAAATATTCTAATAAATGGCAAGAAGGTAGTTGGCAAGAAGAAACTTTCAGATGGAGATACCATTCAAATAGGACGCGATATATTGGTTTTCCATGAGAAAACTACCAAAGATGAGTTTTCTCAGAAAAAAACTATAGCCCAGCTTAAAACAACTGAAGTTGATATTTCCAACTTGAGAGAGCATGCTGTTTTCCATCCGAAAATCATCGGAAAGAGCAAACCGATGCAGGAGTTATTTAAACAGATAGAAGCAACCGTAAGAGCTATTGGTACTGGTAGATTTAAAAATATCTTAGTTCAAGGTGAAACAGGAACCGGAAAGGAACTTGTGGCGGAAGCTATCCATGATATGAGCAATAGAAAAAGCAAACCGTTCGTAAGATTAAACTGTACTGCGCTGCCCAGAGAACTCGTGGAATCTGAGTTGTTTGGCTATGAAGCGGGAACTTTTACAAGCGCTACAAGAAGGCGAATCGGAATACTACAACAGGCTGATGGCGGGATGATATTGTTGGATGAGATAGGAGAGATGCCCATTGACATTCAGCCAAAATTGTTGCGTTTTTTGGAAACGGGCGAAATTCCACGTATCGGCAAAATGCACCAACCGGAAATCGCTGACGTGGTGGTAATCGCCGCGACAAACAGAAATCTTGAAGAACAAATCAAAGATGGGAAATTTAGACAGGACTTGTTTTATCGCCTACAGCAATTCGTAATCGAAGTACCGCCGTTGCGCAGACGTGCAGGGGATATAGAACTGTTAGCAAACCATTTTCTTCAACCTGCCATCTCGTTCGGGAAAATAAAAGCTTTTATCCCAGCGGCTTTGAGGGCTATGATGTGCTACAATTGGCCGGGGAATGTGCGAGAACTGAAAAGTGCAGTCGAGAGAGCAGCAGTTATCGCTGAAACAGAAGGCGAAGAATATGTCTACTTTGAACATCTTTTTAAATCGGGCGCTGCGCTTTCTGAACTCCCGTTCCCCGCGTTGAACGAGGTAAGAAATAACGTTGAAAAGGAGGCTATCACAAAAGCTCTCCAAATAGAACGCGGCAACCAAACCCAGGCAGCTAAGAGATTGAACATGAGCGCCAGACATCTCCGACGACTTATAAAAAAATACGATTTGAATTTGAAGGATTTTAAGTAACCTGAATTCGGGATAAGAATTTGGGATAAAGATTAGAACACGAACAACACGAATTGGACGAATTACACAAATTAATTTATGGGACACGGATGAACACAGATGGACACGGATTAAAAGAAAAATTAAAATTCGATTTAATGGAGGTTTTTTTATGTACCGTAGTGCATTTTTAGGTTGTGGAGGAAGAGCAAGAGGGCATGCCCACGCATACAAAGACATCACTCGCAGTGAGATGGTGGCTATCTGCGATTTGAACGAGGAGCGTTTGAACTCGTTTGGAGACAATTTTGGCATTGCCCATCGCTATACGGATATCCATGAGATGTTGGAAAAGGAAAAACCTAACCTTTTGCATATCGTCACGCAGCCGGATTTGCGTGTACCGCTTATGACGATAGCCGCTGAACATGAGGTGCCTGCAGCTATCGTTGAAAAGCCGGTAGCGCTTGACGGTGCTGACTATAAAGCAATTGTTGAGTTGGGGAAGAAAAGCAAGACAAAGTTTGTCGTCAACCATCAACTCCGTTTCCACCCCAAGCTTCTTGAATTGCGGGAGGACGTGCTCAACGGGAGAATCGGCAAGGTACGTTTGGTTGATGTCAGCGCAAGGTTAAATCTTGCGGGACAAGGCACACACGTAACCAACTTGATGTTTGCCCTTAACGACTGTGTTGCCCCTGTCTCTGTGTTTGGACAAGTATCAGGGGGAAGTGCGCTCAACTCTTCGCACGCCGCGCCTGACATAGCAGAAGCGATAATTATGTTTGAAAACGGCGTCCAAGGGATATTCCTCTGCGGCAATAACGCACCAAGCGTCGGCGACTATCCCGGACATTACCACAAGCGTGCTTGCGCTTATGGAACGCATGGGTTCGTCGAATGGCAGATGGAGTCGTGGGAACGCAACACGCCCGACGGCGGTTACGAAAGCGGGAGCAAGAGTTACGGTGCTGAAGATGTCTTGGGGCAAAAAGGATTGACGGAAGCCGTCTTTGACTGGCTGGACGATGAAGGACAACTGCACCCTAACCGACTTGAAGTTTCTTTGACGGAAGTCAACATGGTTTTGGGACTTTATACGAGTGCTTTGAAACGCCAGCCTGTTGATTTGCCCGTTGAGCCGGAAGATAAGTTGATTGACGCATTGCGAGAGTGTTTATAGTTGAATTTCCGAACTCGACAGTTCTCGTGGTTGATTTCTTAAATTCATCTTTATGTTTGGGGGGGGACAAGCCTTTCTCCCCCTAAAATAGAGATGAATCTTGACCTACCAAATTACTGAGGAGTAAAAATGATTGACAAAAGCATGCGACAATTTATAGCGGAACGCCCAAATCTAAAATATCTTTTCTTTGGCGGTAAGGGAGGCGTAGGAAAAACTGTTATGGCTGGCACGACAGCGCTCTGGTTTGCCAACCAGGGGAAGCGCGTTTTACTTGCCAGCACCAATCCGGTTCATAGTTTAACTTCCCTGCTTGACCAGGATGTATTTGGCATGTCTACGTTAGTGAACGGCGCGGAGAATTTCTACGCTTACGAAATCGACACTACCACCACCATAGAACGCTCAAAACAGGAAATCCGAGAGAAAATCAGTTGGTTTCTCAAATTCGCCGACATCTCCTCAAAGGCTGATGATTTTGTCGAATCCGCCACGATGAACCCTGCCTTTGAAGAATCTGCGATGTTTGAAAACATGATAGATTTGATGTTCAAGGACGAATACGAAGTTTATGTCTTTGACACCGCACCTACCGCCAACGCCCGTCGTCTTCTGGGCATGTCAAAGGTTTATTCGCTTTGGGTAAACAAGATGCTCAAAAGTCGCGAGGAAGCACGTTCGCTACGGGAGTTGCTTTCTTACAGCAAAACACAAAAAAAGGACCGGTTGCTCGAATATTTAATGCAATTTCGTGATAGGATGAGCCGGGCAAAGGAACTTCTTACCGACGCAGAAAGGACATCCTTCTTCTTTGTCACGCTACCCGAAGCGCTGCCCATCGCTGTTATCAAGCGTTTTATCGCCTGGTTTGAAGAATTCGGCATTCCCGTAGGCGGCGTAGTGGTAAACGAATTGATACAAAAGGAGCAGGTAAACAACAACACAGCAGAATTTATAAAAAACCGCGTCGCCATGCAAGAGGAATACATGAAGGACATCAATACCTCTTTCGCTGGTATGGTACGCGGCATTGTGCCGCTTTTTAACACTGAAATACGCGGCGTGGAAATGCTAAAACAAGCAGCGAGTGCGCTTTTCGGGGAAGAAGACGCCACTTTGGAGTGCAACGATTAGAGCGTTGGTTTTGCAATGGCTTAGTCATTGCACTCCAAAAGCGTTTTTTGGGGAAGGAGGAAGAACCATGAAACTTGTTGAACCTTTGGATATAGAAACCCTTTCTGACGAAGAGCGCGCTTTTTATGAAGAAGCCTTGCGTTTGATTAAGGACGGGTGTAGCCCTGAAGAGCTTTCTAACAATTTCTTTGCACAAGGACGCCCCTTCATCGCACGCGGCAAAACACCTGAAGAGCGACGCGCTATTAGTCAGAGCCAAGTAGGGCGATGGATTCAGCATAAGGTACGTGAATTATGGAACGCCCGTCTGCGCACAAAGTATGATGAAGTTCGCCTGCTTATTCCCAAGCAACTCTTCACAGCTTTGAAGCAAGAGGCGTCGAAGGAAGGTGTTAGCGTGAATCAATGGTGTGTGGAGAAATTCGCGGCAGCCTTAGGGGGAGAGCTTTCCATTGATGGAAAACCTTCCAAATTAGTTCGAGTTGCTTTGGAGTATGCGGATTCAACCGCTGCTTTTGGCAATGACTAAACATTGCACTCCAAAGTGTTGGAAGCAACTGACTTTAAAAACCCGTTAGTCTATCAAAACTAACCCGTAGTAATCGCCCTGTGCTTCGTATGATGTCACAACGTCTATTTCAAATCCGTTGTTCCTTGCCGTCTGGAACACGTCAATGCCGCATGCTTCCATAGCCGGTCTGGCTTTGTCAGGATGTTTGCACAATTTGTCAGCGTTGCATCGTTGGCAATGCCTGCATGGGCCGGAGCCCAAGGCTAAAGCCTTGTAGTAGCCGCTCAAGAAAATTTCGCGTTCCAATTTCACAGCAGCGTCGCCTGCCACTGCGTTGCTGTCTCCCCTTAGCAGGATAGCGTGTTCGTAACTATCCACTACTTTGCGCGTCTCCTCTGGTGTTGGCGAATACGGCGGACACGTCAACCGTTTTCCGTATCCTCCGCATCCGTATTGACATTTCAACCTTACCCACGCCGCCGTTATCACACTCTTCGGTGAAATTAGCTTGGCGTGGGTAGCGCCCATCTCTTTAGCCATCTGGCAAAATGTTTCAAAATCTTTTTTGGTAGTATCCTCTGTGACAGTGTCCAAGAGAGCGTTGATGGTTTCTTGTGAAAGAATGTCTTCTGGCATAGCCTTTTCTCCTTTATGTTGATTCCGCACTTTTTTGTAGTCGTATAATATTAGCTTCAGGCAGGTGATGTGCAAATTCCTCAGAGCTTGTGGTGACAATCAGTTGTTTCCATCCGTCCAGTCTTGCCAAAAATGCACCGAGCGCCTTAATGCGTTCGGAATCAAGGTGAACAATTGGGTCATCGTATATGAGGAAATCCGTCTGGACGACAGTGCTGGCAAGCCCTAACTTTAACGCAAGGAAACTTAGTAGTTTTTCACTACCACTGAGCATTGAGAAATCAACGCTACCGATGGCTTTTTGTATTTTGGGCATTAGTATGCTATCGCGCATCCCAAATACGCCGTCGGAGAACATATCAAATTTGCTCAAAACCCGTTGCGCCCGTTGTTCTACCAGAGTTAGTGTCCTTTCTACGATTCGCACTATGGTACCTTCCGCAGCCTTGACACCAAGGTTGAGCAATTTTGCTCTGCGTGAAAGCACCTCGGCGCGGTTATATACCTCTTGGTATTCCTGCATGTAAGTGCGTTTAAGTTCGCCCTGTCCCTTTAAGTTTATCAATTCCCGTTCGCGGGTTGCGATTTCATTTGCCAGTTCATCCAACCGTTCCAGCGATTCTGCATTGACATCGACACTTATCTGCTGATAGTAGTTGACGTCGGTTTCAATGGACGTTTGCAACTCTTTGATTTGTTCAATTAATCGCTTTGCCATATCCGCACTCATTTTCAGTGATTCTCGCTCCCGCGCTTCAGTTTCCAACTTCGTTCTTTCCTGCTGCATAGCTTCAAGGCGACTTTGCAACTCGGTGAGTTTCATCTCAACATCCCGCAAATCCGCAGTTCTCGTCGACAGCATATTCTGGCGGAGTTCAGGACTGATAGCCTGCTTGCAGGTAGGACAGTGTTCATGGTTTTGTTCAAAAAAAGCTATCTCCTCCTTCAGCATCGCCAGCTTTCCCTGCAGTTCGCCCCTTTCAATCTGCATTTCTGACAACTTAGTATCCAGTCCAGTAGGTTCAGTTTGGGATGAACTCAATGCGGCTATGCGTTTTTCGATATCTTCAAGGGTGACAAAATTGCTCAGAGACTTTTTCAAGTCAGTTTCCAGTCGAGCAAGACGTGCTCTGTCGCCGGCAAGTTTGTCGCCAAGTGCCTTTAGTTTCTCAGGACTGATGCCACTCCCAGCCACCTGCGACTTGAGTTGTTCCGCCTCAACTTTCAGTTTGGTTAGCTCCTCTTCCTTTTGTTGGATTGCGCTATCGGGAACTTCCGCCAGCTTCGACGTTCTGTAAAGTGTGCTTTTCATCTGAGCGCCGGCTTCCCTCGACTGAGCATTTGCGATACGTCGCGCTTCCCTCAAGCGTTCAAGTGCCACGTTCAACTGTTCCATGTTCAGGAGCGACTGCAACAGTTTTCTTCTGTCGGAGGGCGGATGCGTCAGAAATTCGTAAGCATCCCCTTCTCGCAAAAAGGCGGCTAACAATATCTCCTCTACGCCAACACCGAACAGAGTTTCTACTGGCGTTGCCGAGCGAGCTACTTGATAAGTTCTTCCTGAAGCATCCATCCGTAGTAATTGAGCAATCTTGGTGTTTGTGTTTCGCACAATTCGATAATCCTGTCCACTTGTCGTCACATCCAAATATATTTCAGCCTGCTTTGCCCCCAAACGCACATACCCTTTCGCCGGCGCCTTCATCGACAATAACTTTCCCGTGAATGCGTAATAAATGGCGTTGACTAAACTCGTCTTCCCCGAAAAATTAGCCCCTACGATTAAATTGGTCTTTGGGGTAAATTCAAACCTCTCGTCGCTATAACTCCCCCAATTTCGCAGGCGGATACTTTTTATCATTTTTGTGCCTCCTCGCCAGTTAAGTAAGTTTGTACTAAGATAGGAGTGAACTCTTTATCAAACCATTCGAGCAATACATCAACGGTAGGCGGCTGGGCAGAAATTAACTTGCGAAATAGTTCAATCAATCGTTCTACTTCAGTGTCGCTTACTTCAGCAAATTGCCCTTGTTTGCGCAACGCTGCCAACTCTTCGTCGAAAGCGTGTTCCAGTATATTTGGGTCAGTTGGATTCATACTTCCCTCTTTTCACAGGCTATCCGGTCTTTCGTTGATTATACCACCTCAAGCGTTCTATGTCAATGGATTTTGAAAAACTTATCTTGACAAATTATGCAACTTGGGTTATACTAAAATACGGAGGATACTCATGCACAATTTAGATGTTTACAAAAATTTAAAGAATGAAATTGACGAAATGGAGTTGATTGATTGTCATACTCACCTCCGCTGGAAACAGCCTTCGGCGGAGAATTTGACGGATATTTTCAGTTATCATTACATCGCTACTGAACTTGTCAGCGCTGGAATGAAACCTTCTCTCATCGACGAAAGTCTTCAGCCGATGGAGAGATTCCTGAACGCCGTCCCGTATACCCAGCGCATCCAGAATACCAGTACATGGTGGGGGTTCATGCAAATCTGCAAGCGGTTGTTCGCATTCGATGGGCAAACGGTCAATTTGGATAACGCTGAAGCACTGTATCGCAACGCTTCCGAAAAACTACAGGAAGAAGACTGGTATCTTACCGTGCTTGACCAACTCAAAATTCGCAAGGCGTTTCTCACCAACGAATTCGACGAAGATTTGTGTTGTTACAACAGGGCTGTTTTTATCCCCGCTTTGAGAGTTGACGGTTGGATTAATAACATTACGGATATAACCGTGATAGAGCGTTTGATGGCTTGTACGAATTGCGACGTGACGAATCTAACGCAGTTCAAATCGGCAACCAGTCATGTTGTAGAATCTTTCAAAGAACAGGGAGCAGTTTCTATGGCGATTTCGTTGCCCCCGGATTTTCAGGTATTCCCGGTGGCAGACGTGACGGCGGAAAGAATATTCCAGAAGGTGCTGTCACAAAAACGCATCAGCGATGAGGAATCTACACAGTTGCGGGCGAATCTGTTTTATCACCTCGTTGAATTATGCAAAGAGTGGGGGTATGTATTTCAGTTGATGTTGGGTGTCGATAGGGAGGTATACGTCTCGCAGAAGCGAGATGGGTTTTCGACGGATTTGGGGATGTTGAAAACCTTTCTTGACCTTTTGAATCGGTATCCTGACGTGACGTTTGATTTTACCATCCTCAACACAGTGCTTGCACATGAGTTAGCCGTACAGGGCAAGCTGTTCCCGAATTGTGTCATATCAGGACACTGGTGGTATACCTTTTATCCAAGCCTTATCAAACGCATCTTGCGCGAACGGCTGGAGATTATCCCCTACGTCAAACTAAACGGATTGTTCACAGACGCGTATTATGTGGAATGGTGCATTGCAAAAGTTTGCCTATACAAACAAGTGCTTGCACAAGTTTTGACTGAACTTATCCTCGAAGGTTTTATCAGCGAGGAGGTAGCTTTGGAGATTGCTAAAGGGTTGTTGTGGAACAATCCTGTGCGAAATTTCGGATTGGATTGACCAAACAAAATTGAAGATTGTCGATTTCGTTTTGTGTGCAGTAGAAAGCAAATTTGGGTTGACGTTGACTTTACCAGATAATCTATCTAAAGTCTAAAGACAAGGTGCTGGTTAATATAAAACCAACACCGCTGCTTTAGCTTATGTCTTTAGCCCGGTGACTTAGACAACGTATTACCCCAAAATTAAATCAAAAACCATAATCGCCTTACTACGCTCTGTTCTACCTTAATTACTATGAAAACATGGCTACTCTATTCGCTATTCACTTTCGCCTGCTGGGGTATTTCTGTATTTCTGCCCAAGTTGGCGTTCAATCATATTAGCGCAAAAAGCACCTTCGTATTTCAGGGGTGTGGATACTTCATTATCATTGGCATAGTTCTCATTCACGCTAAGTTCAACATAGACGCTAACCCAAAAGGAGCGGGAATTGCCATGTTAGCAGGCGCCATTGGCATGGTAGGACTGCTTTCTTTTCTACAGGCTATGTCACAAAGCGTCCGTAGTTGTACTTTTGACCGCTTTGTATCCCCTTCTGACGATTATCTTGAGTTTTGTCATTCTCAAAGAGAGAATATCGTTGACGCAGGGCATTGGGATTCTCTTAGCTTTAATCGCTGTCGTATTGTTATCCATCTGAAGAATAACCATTTTTGGAGTGCAATGATTGAATCTTTGCGCTCCAAATTAGCATTTTGCGGAACTGATTGAGGAGTCAAATTATGGTACATTATTTATTGTATTCTTCCATAGTAACAGCACACCCAATATTCAAACCTTCCGTCAGTGCGGGGAATGTGGGTGGTTTAAAAGCCCGCGTTGAACCACTGTTAAAACTTAGCGAAGGGGAAATGCTCGCTTTAATTCCAACTCGTTCCGGTTTTTTATTTGTCGGTTGTCCAAATTGCGACGAAGGCACTCAAGAAGGCGAATTGAGTTGGAACATAACTACTCCAGAACACGTCTTTTGTCGTTACTGCGGAATGCGCTTCCCAAACGAAAAATTTCCCGATACGGGTGTCTTGAAAGCGGTAAATCCGCTTGGCGAGGTACAGGAATATCCGTATTGGGAGGACGAAAATGGCTATCGCTACTTTTTCAAAGCGAAGGGTTGGTATGTAGCGCGGGGATATTTTTCCAACGTAGCGTTGTCTTTCGCTCAATTATACTATTTGACGGGCGAATCGAAATACGCTCGGCGCGCCGCGTTGATACTTGATAAATTCGCGCTGGTTTATCCCGGTTACTGTGTCACAAACGATTATCCGGGCAGGCAGAAGAGTTTGTTTGAGAAAAACGAACCGCCGTACCCTTATTGGGGAGGTAAATGGAATCGCTGGTTTTACGGTGATATTCCAACGGATTTAGCACGCGCTTATGATGTAATCTACGACAGCGGCGAATTGGAAAAGCTTTCTGTGGAGCAAAACGCCGATGTGAAGGGGCGCATTGAGAATGATTTTTTCAGAGCCGCCGTAGAATTCGTCTGCACTTACCCGATTTATCTATCCAATATGGACCCGACGATTCATCGCGGGCTGATTACAGTCGGCAGAGTTATCGGTGAACCCGACTACATTCACGATGCTGTTGACCGCATCAAACAACTGTTTGATAAAAGGTTTTTCTTCGACGGCGTATGGAAAGAATGTGCTGTATCGTATCATAATCAAACCATCGGCGGTTTGCGTTCGGCAAGTGGGCTGCGACGTTTACCTCACACAGTGAGACTACCGCAAACGTAAAAGTACACCATTTGGCGGAGACAGAAACAGAATTATTCCTCGGCGTGGCCCCGTCAATAAGGCGCGCAGACGAAAACGACGCCAAACTTGACCACACTACCATGCCCATTTTAGTAGCCCGCCGCGAAGGGGAGAATCTCTCCAGTGCGTTCGTCTCAATCTTAGAGCCGTATCGTGACAAACCGTTTATAGCATCCGCAGAACGCTTGCAAAACGCTGGGCAGGGCATCGCTATCAAAGTTACTCATGGGGACATAACAGATTTCATTCTTGTCGGTTTTGAAAGTAACGGTATGTCATGCGTCCAGGTAGGCGATATGAAATTGCGCGGACGGATAGGATGTGTGCGAATGCGTGATGGGAAAGTCGAAACAGCACGTTTAATCGGCGGCAACTATTTGAGCAAAGGAAGCTATGTCCTTGAAGCTAACGGACCGGTTAGTGGCAAAATTCTGAAGGTTTTCCGAAAAGCTAACGGCGACGAATATGACGGTTTTGCCGTTGACGTCAATGTGTCACATCAGTTTGAAGGTGCGGCGATGATTGTTGCTCACCCCGATGGCTTCACCCATGGTTACGAGATTAAAAATATAATGAAAGCGGGCGAACAAACTATCATCGCAATTACCGACGAACCCGGTTTTGAAATTGACGAAAATACAACACGCCTTCTTTTCTTCCCGCAACGAGAAAGCGTTGGTGATAATAACTTTTATCTCGCAAATGTAGTTGAGGAGGATTTGTAAGCGGTTAGAAGGGAGAAAGCGAGCGGGTGGCCGAAGCGAGGTGAGCTTTTCCCACGAAGTAGGCGCGGAAAGCTCACCCGCACGCATTCCGGTCTACTCCTCTTCTTCAAGGTAAAGTCCGTAATCATCTGCTTCCTCTCGCTTTCTCAGGTAAGGTTCCGCTATGGTTTCTTCAAGGGCTTTGATTAATTCCTGAACAGTTTCAGCATACCGTTGTTTTTCATCATGCATCTCCTTGGCGATGTTAAGCGCTGCCATCACAGCAACATTAGCCACAGAAACGATACCCGTTTTTTGGCGTATCTGGTTCATCACTTTATTCACATAGGTTGCTAATTCGCGGATATATTTTTCCTCATCGGCGTCCTGGGGCTTTTTGATTGAGAAGCTATTTCCATAGATGTCAACTTTCATAACATTATTATTGTTTGCTCTCATTTGCATTCCCTTCCTGATTGCTCTTTTACAAAAAACAGGCGAGAAAGCTAAAAGTGTAAGAACATTGCCCGCCCGACTTTTGCTAATCGCGTGTTGTGGTGTGTCTCGTTTTCCCGTTTTCTCGTTTTCGCTTTTTTTCACTTCGAGGGCGCTGTTTAGAAAAGGCCTGATGAAGAGCGCGTCCCATTGTCGTAGATTTTTGGAAGCATTCATCGCAGTAGGTTGGGCGTATGCCATCGGGGACGAAAGGTACGGTTGTTTGTTTTCCACAGCCGTCGCATATAACCTGGCGTTTAGCGCGCTTTCTTGTTTCCTTAACTCGCACTTTTTGTGCAGTGTCCTCCGCTACGACAGGCGGTGGCTTTGATTGTGTGTAAAGCTTCTCGACCAGGCCAAAGGGGAGTGGATGTTCTACGGCTTCCAAATCTGCGAAACTGTCGTAGACATCCTTGCGAATATCCACCTGGTTTTTCAATACCTGCACGCGTTCATCTACGAAATCGTAGACGACGGCGTCTTCCTTGCCCTCTGCTGGACGCATCACCCGTCCCATCTGCTGTTTAACTTTGTGCGCGGCCCGGTATGGGGTTGCCAAAAAGAGCCTGTCCAGATGTGCGATGTCCAACCCTTCATCAGCCACCTTAGTAGCAAAGACGGCGTTCAACTCTTTATTCCTGAGTCCGTTAAGCACTGTTCGTCTGGCTGCCCTGCCCAATTCTCCAATGAGGACGGCTGCCCTTACATCAGGCGCAGTTTGCATCAACATTCGATGGAGGCACCCACAATGGGCAACGCGCTCTGATAACACTAAACAGTAGTGTCCTGCTTTCGCTTCTTCCGCAACGCGCTGAATGATAAGTTTATTCCTCCCCTCGTCTTCGGTCAGTGTTTTTATCATTTTAGCGTAGTCATCATCGTACTGGAAAGAAAATTCAGTCGGTACCAATTCAAATTTAGGCGCTACAAGCTCGCCCGACCAAACCAATTCTGCCGTGGAGATTTTATGGATAGTATACCCGATGGTATAGTACATCAACGGGTGCATTCCATCCCGTCGATGCGGAGTGGCAGTCAATCCAAAGCGATAAAGCGCTGGAAAAGCCCCCACTACCTGGCTAAACGTCCTTGCCGGGGCATGGTGCGCTTCGTCCAGCATCACCAATCCAAATTTGTTCACCAACTGGATGTCAAGCCGACGCTCAAGACTTTGTACCATCCCCACTGTGATGTTGTCACCGATAATTTGTTTTCCGTCGCCGATGGTTCCTATCTCGTCCCTTGGAATTTGCAAATATTCTTCAATCCTATCAAGTGCCTGCTCCATCAAATCCTTTGTGTGGACTAACCACAGGGCGGGTTGGCCCGCGCGCGCTATGATGTTCAGCCCAATTATCGTTTTCCCGCTTCCACAGGGTGCCTGGAGAATCCCGGATTTTGCCTGAAGCGCTTTTTTGACCGCTGGTTCTTGATATGAACGCAAAACAATCGAGGAATCGAAGGCGACTCGCCCCTTTGTCAAACGCTGGTCAATTAACCTGACAGAACGTCCCTGCTCGTTATAAAGCTGAATCAATGTGGGCAAAAAACCACGCGGCAGAATAAACCATTGCCTCCGCGTTGCTCTATCAGTGCTTACACGATATAAACTTTGATGTTGAAATACGTTAGAAGTCTGCTTGCTTAGATGCAACATTCGTACATACTCGGGATTGTCCAGTGTTAGCTCTCTGACAATCTTCCGTTTGAGTATATCCGGGATAGTTGCGTATTCCAAGGCGATAAAACTTGAAACTCTTATTTCATCTACCACGTTTTGTCATTCCTTTGGATTATAAACCGAGTTACTGGTCAAAAGGTCAATTTCTGACATTGGTACCCGTAAATGATATAACAGATTGCTAATGGATGCAAGGATAATTTGCTTAATTTTCCGTTCTCCCATTGATGTGCAGGAAAAACCGGTGTATAATATTGATGCTCCAGATTTTTGATTTTTGACGGAAGGAAAAAACATGCAGTGTCCAAAATGTGATGGCAATCGACAAAGTTTATCTCATCAGGGCGTTACGATTGACATCTGTTTGAAATGCAACGGTATCTGGTATGATAAAGGGGAACTGGATTACCTTGAGCAAAGGGCGAAGTTGGGCGGTATACCAAGTAAAGAGTAAGAGTAAAATTATTACTTTTTACTCATTACTCTTTACTCTTCACGGCTACATAGCTTTTTGTATCGTCTCAATTGCTTCCTGATATGACCGGATTTTCTCGCGCTTTTTCATAGAATCTTCAGCGATTCTTGCGAGCCGTTCAAGCTCAACGCGGGCTGTCAAACCGGCTTCCCGTATTTTCTCTAAGCCCGCGGCATTAAATCGGTCATCTGAGGAAAGGTAAGCGATAGGCGTCTGGCCAAGATGAGTGATAGATACCGACTCCAAGAGTAAACCATTTTCCTCAAGTAGATTTTCTGCGATTTTTTCTTTGACGGCATCCGCGAAAGTTTGCGTCTCCCTGTGCAATGTGGGCAGTGGCGTCTCCGCGGCGACTGACCGCAACGCGGCGTCTAGTTTTGGCTCTAACAGTTCCTGTAGGGTATCGGGGCTAATTACTTTCTCTCCAAGGCTGTTAAGCACTTTTATCATAGATGTAGTGTCAGGTTTTACCCTCAAGTGAAATACCGCGTCCACATCCGCTAATGAAAAATCGCATGTAATAAGGGCGTCCTTTCCCCCACGTTGAATCGGTACGGGCATCAAGTTCAGAGAGACTTTTCTAACCCAAAAGGCAAAAGGCGATACGAACGCTCCCCTCCCTATCGTTACCTTTACTTTCTTGCGTTTCCGCACAACTAATGCAGCATCAACCGTACCCTTGCGATAAAAGAACTTGTAGATGAGTATGATAGCGATAAATACGGTCAATGGAATGGCAATGATTAGAATTACATTAGTTGGCATCGGCGTTCACCTCTTGCTTTTGCAATATCTCTTCCATCATTCTATTTGTGGATGTGATGGCTTCGGCTTCTTCCAGAATCTGCTTTTCCATCATCGCGCATAGGTGTGGAATAGCTTCGGCATCGAATATGTCATCCGGGTTGTAGGCTTCCAACGGTGTTTGCTCAACGCGTGAAATACCTACATTCTCAAGGCAAATTCCATTCTGTTCCAACAGTTCATGTCCGATGGATTCTTGAATTATATCAGCAAATTCCTGGCGTCTGTGAAGCAGCTCCAACATATTCAATTCCGCCGCGATGTTTCTCAATACGAATTCAAATTTCGGTTTCAACGTTGCGCCAAAAACCTCATATTGAGCTGCCGTCCCGAAACCCCGGGCGGCTTTGAGCACAGCCTCTTCGGATACGTCCACTCTAACATAGAACACAGCGTTGATATCAACACGAAAACCATCCGCAGTCCAGGCGGAATTTGCACCCTCGCATATTACCTCGATGTCATAAGTACTCAACGATATTCGTGAAAGGCTGTGTACGAGCGGATTGACGAACAGCCTACGTCTTATCGCAACCTTAGCCCCTTCCCTGCCAATTCGCACTAAGGCCTCATCCGGCTTTGGCTTGGCAAATAACATTTTGACAATACCACCTTTCTTACTGGGCTTTTTTAGCGTAACGGAGGAATTACGCAGATTTAACTCAATATGAGATTATAACATAACATCATTGCAGGGGAGTTAAGGTGGGGTTAAATTTCTGTGAATTATTGAAATGAAAGCCTTTCGCTTTCTGCTTACGGGCATCTGATAATATCCTGAGCCCACAGACAATCCGCACAAGATGGCGAGTTGCCCCAACAATCTTCGTTGTTTGGAGGGTAACCGCAGGCGTTTAATTCGCAGTCAACGCAGGATGGGAATGCAAATGTGCGAACTTTAGCGCGGAATTTGACGTATTCTTCGCATGTCCATATTTCCGTCAGTTGTTTATCACACAAGTTGCCGAAAGTATATCTTTTTACCTGCTTGTATCTTGAGAAGATGTAGCAAGGATATGAGTGCATCAGGGCGTAGCAGGGGCTTACTTCGCCGTCATAAGCGATTACAAAAGAGCGATTTTCTACGAACCGGCAGCGTCTGGACGCGCCCCATTTCATCTTTGGACGACTTATCGTTCCCCATTGAAGCCACCTGTCGCCTGCTTTAATCGACCAACCGGGGGAACTGGGCAGTTCCGTACCTCCATCGTAGAGTATCTCCTCTTGCATTTTGTTCGTATGCGGGAGCAGATTTGTAACCAGTACGATAGACGCACCCAAGGATTTTGCCAGTTTCGGTAGCGCGCTGAATTCGTCAAGATTTCGCTTCATCGCCACAAACTCTATGCCGATGGTGGGCAGCGTTCTCCATTTGCGCGTTTTTATTGCGTTTAATTCTTTGATGTTAGCTATCAGGGGATTCAACAGCGCGCCTTGTCTTATTTCACCGAAGTTTTCGGGCTGAACGCTGTCAATCGAGAAGATAATCTTATCCACTCCGTAATCCACCAACTTTTCTGCAAAGCTGCTATTTAAGCAAGTGCCGTTGGTGCTGATAGTCAATTCGACGCCCAAATCCTTAACGGCTCTTACCATCTGCAGGATATGCGGATGACAAAGCGGTTCGCCGAATCCACCGAAAGTGACAGCGCGAAGGGAAGGAAAGGATTTCAGTTGCTCAATGGCGGCATCGAAAATTTCCATCTCCATGTCGCCTGTTTCCTCTTCCCAAACGTTCCGTACGCATGTAACGCAATTGAGATTGCAACGCGTGGTTACTTCGATGTAAACTTTGCTGACATCAAGTTCGGGGCGATGAAGTATTAATCCGCCCTCCATAGATTCAATAATTAACTCGGTTCCATCACACAATCTGTTGCTGTTAGCGTATTCTGGGGGGATATTTATCTTTCCATTTTTTTCAATAATGATTTTTGCCAATGCTAATAACTTTCGCACAAGGAATACAAGCATCCTTTCAACGATGCGGTTGAGTTCGTCAATCACCACAACAATCTTCGTTCTCAGAGAGGGGCTATGTTTTTCTATTCCTTGATTCTCGCGATAGTTTCTCCAGTTCATTCCTCAGAGAAGCCCGCCATTTTGCATATACCAAATCATCCTTGCAATACAGTGAGCGTCCATCTTTTTTGCTTTCTCTAACCGAAAAGGCATTCAATAACTTTTGCACCTCAGAGGTGCTACTAGAAAGCTCTTCTACTGCTTCATTGATTGTTACATATTCTTTACTTCCCCATTTTTTCACTGCCTTTCACTCCTTTGATTATTGTTTTTCTGTCATTAATATCTCCTTCTACCTACCTACCTACAATAAATATTCTAAAACTTAACACCATCATCGCGTATCTTTATTATACCAGATTTTCGCGCCAAAGTAAAGTAAAAAATGACACCAGCTTTTACCATTTTCGCCTTCATCCAACCATTCATCAATTTGCTTATTCAACATATTTTCAACGTTTGCATGCTAACTGCCATGACGCATTGGAATATATTGTACTGACGGGCACCGGTTCTGTGGCTGTGGGAACAGGTTCATCAACTGGCAAATTTCCACAGGCATTCCGACGGAGATTGGTATGCCGAGTTCCCCTGCCATATCGACAGTGATGGGATAGTCATGCGTCCACTGCCCTTGTGTGAGAATCTCCGCCACATCTGCGGCTTTTTCATCGTCCATCTTGCCCTTCAGAATATTCAACACACAGATTTTGACCTGATTGAGTGCCTTTTGAGCGATGTCTGTTAAAATAAGAGTGTTGTCATCTATCTCCTTCGGCTCCTTCCAGTCCAGAATCTTCAGGACGGAAGCGGCGGGGTATTCTCCCAATTTCGGGTCAATTGTCCCCAGAACGGCATTTTCATCCATGGCGATATCGTCGGCGGCCAGGGCTATCAGTGTGCTTCCGGACATGGATGAAAATGCCGTTCTGGG
>CAZRLY010000093.1:0-19294 GCA_964601015.1 uncultured bacterium | reverse complement strand
CCGTCTTTTAATCCAAAATGCCCGGAAACGATGACTTCATCTTCGCTACTGAGTTCCGCGCTGATTATCTCGGTTTTGTTTCCATCCGCCGAGGTGAATCCTGTTTTCACAGACACTATCTTTGCTGTATTATTGTGAGCCGTGTAAACAAAGGTATTTTCTTCTTTATAGACGACGGCAGAGGAGGGCACAAGAAGTGTCGCTGTGTGTTTGTCGTATACAACTTTTGCGCGGGCGAACATCCCGGGCCTGAGTGTGTGCGCCTTATTGTCGATGGAGATTTCGACCATCGCTGTGCGGCTCATCCTGTCGAGTGTAGGACTGATTAAGGTTACTTTCCCCTTTACCGGCTTTTGAAGCGCCTCTACAGAAATTAGCGCATCATTTCCCTGCTTAACTTTAAAAAGGTCAGATTCGATCAAGTTGACCTTTGCTTTTACAACATCCATGTCTGCGATTTCAAAGATGGGGGCTTGCGGCGCTGCCATTCCGCCTCTATCGACATTGCGCTTAGAGACTACGCCAGAAATAGGCGCGGTAATGGTTGCATCTGAAAGTCGTTGTAGAGCCAGTTCCAGAGCAACTTTCGCCTGTTCAACAGTTGTCTCCGCGCCTATGATGTCGGCTTCCCAGCTTTTTGCTTTTTCCAATGCTATTGTGGCTTCCAGTCCCGCTTCCGCTTGTTTGACTTGAGCTTCTGCCAGAGCAATATCTTTCTCCCAGCTTTTTGTATCCGCCATCTTTTTAGTCAGTTGCAAGGCCGCTTCCGCTTGTTTGACCTGAGCTTCGACAGCCTGGATGTCCTCTTCTCTGGCACCCTCATTGATGAGCTTTAACTGTTGGGTTGCCGCTCCGTATTGAGCTTTTGCCACAGTATGCTGCGTCTCTAACCCTTCGAGCGTCTGTTTGCTAACAGCACCCTGGTCAAAAAGTTTCTCCATCCGTTCATAATTGATTTTGGCATTATCCTGACCGGCTTTGGCTTGTATAGCAATGGCTTCTACCTGCTTTCTTTCCTCTTCTCTGGCACCCTCTTTGATTTTTTTCAAGCTGGCTTTAATAGCTTCCAATCCAGCTTCAGCTTGGACAATTTGAGTTGTAGTACGTGTAAAGGAAATATCCTTCACCTGGTCAAATGCGGCTTTCGCAGCCGATAAACCTGCTTGGGCTTGTTTAACTTGAGAAATTATCTTAATTTTTGACAACGCCTTTGTCTGGTCAAGCGCAGTTTCTACGGCTTTCAAGGCGGCTCGCGCTTGTCTGACGTTCAGGTTTAATTCCTTGTGTTCTACCACTGCAAGTACGTCGCCTTCGGACACAACCGAACCTACCTCAACGTTCAATGCTTGAATCTTTCCCGGAATTTTCGGGAAAACAAAAACCCGTGCCCGCGCTTCAATGTCGCCTACTAAAGACAACTCCTTCGCAATATCGCCGATTTCCACTTTTACTGTTTCAACTAATGTTGCCTTAGTTGTTCCTGCAACTGTATTTTCTTGCGCTGATGCGGTTCGCACATAAGACGAAGTCCCGGATTTAGCAAGCAAATACGCAAATAAGAGGATGATTGTCAATGACGCGGCAATAGTGCCGATTAATGATTTTCGCATTTCAGATGCCTCCATGTTATGACAAGTAAAGAGTAAAAAGTAATAAGGAAAATTGTTACTCTTTACTCCCTATTTAAAAATTTCCTGCCAATAGCCTTCTCCAGTCTTGCGATGGCGATGGTATAATCGTACAAAGCTTGCAGTCGATTTACCTGTGCTTGCGTTAGAGCCAATTCAGCATCGGTGAGTTGTACGCTTGTTATTATTCCATTTTCATGTTGTAGGTTCGCAATTCGCAAGCCTTCTGAGGCCTGTTGGACAGTTTCCCTTTGCACATTGAGCAAAGCGACGGCCTCTTGCAAGGCGAGATAAGCAGATTTCACTTCTAACTGAATTCCATCCTCCAATTGCGCCTTGCCCAATTTAATCTGATTCAACCCCGAGCTTGCCTGTTTTACCCTGGCTCTTGTCGCCAACCCGTCGAAAATAGGGATATTCAACGCAAAGGTTATATTCCAACTCTGTTTCCAACTTCTATCGGTGCCCTCTTCGCGGTTGGTTGAATAGTTAGCATCATAGTTAGACAGAAAAATTAGGTCAGGTTTATTCCCCGCTTTAGCGATGCTGACTAACTTTTCGCCCGCTTTGGATTGTAATTCCAATTGTTTTAGGTCAGGACGATTTTCCTTTGCTGATTTCAAAAGCTCCTCTAAGTCAACCTCTTGCTGTTTGTATTCCAATTGTCCGTCCACATTGACTTCAGCATCCAAAGGCAGCCCCAATGTAATTTTGAGCCCTTCTTTTGCCAGCCGCGACGCATTTCTTGCTTTGATAAGTTGCGAACGCACATTGGCAAGTTGGACAGAGGCTCGCAATACATCAAAGTTGGTGGCAACGCCCGCATCAAAAAGGTCAGCCGCTGTTTTAACGTGCTTTTCCACTTGTTCCACAGCTTTTTCCGATACCTTTACGAACTCCTGCGTTAATATAACCCCATAAAATGCGTTAGTTACGTCCAAGACAAGTTGCTGTTGTGCGCTTTCCAGCCCCTGTTGCGCTGCCTGCAAATTCAACTTCGACTGCTTGTAGTTGTTGATGAGTTTACCCCATGTAAACAACGGTTGCTGCAAAGTAACCGACGCTTTATAATTGTGTTTGTCCGCTTCTATTGGTTCTCCCTCTTGTCCTCCATCAGACGGGGGCTGCATTCCAGGTGGAAAGGCACTTGCTAATGCACTTTGCATATCAGCCATCGTTTGTTCATCTAAAATGACAGGTGGTTCTATAAAGTAAGTGTAACTTCCACTGCCCGACAAATTCGGCAGCATCGTTGCGATGGCTTCATTTACTTTGCCTTCTTCTAATTTTACCTTTTCTTTGGCCATTTGGATGCTTTTGCTGTTTTTCATCGCAAAGTCAAGGCTTTCTTGTAGGGTAAATGTGGTAGGTTGTCCTTGAGCCCAACAGCAAAGAAGGCTGCCGTAGATTATGCTCATGATGAGCGATAAAAAGGTTCTCCGAAAATGTAAGTTGGTCATCAATACCTCCATTTGTTTTATCAATTGTCCTCAAACACGTTCAGTCGGGATTGGCAAATTGAAATACCCCGTTTTCCTGAATTGTACACTATTGCCTCAATCTTGTCAAGGTTATTTTTGCTTTTCACAAAAATGGTTGACATTACCGAAAAAAGAGTGTAAAATAACTCCACAGTATACGAGTTTTGCGCTTACGGGCAAAGTAGAACATACTGCCAGCTTGTTTTCTCGCTTCATTTCAACGAGCAAGGAAACCGCACGTTCTACCTACAAACTAACTGCAAAACTCGTGTACAGTATTGAATTCTATAAAAATAACAAAGGAAGGTAAAATCATGTTGAACATTGCTTTTGTCGGGGTAGGCGGCATTGCTGGAAATTATCGTGGCAGTCTGAGACGGTTGCAACTGCCTGTGGCTGCGGTATGTGATATCAACGCGGAAAGGGCGGCTTCGGTAGCCAATGAGGAAAACGCAACGGCGTATACGAATACCACTGAGATGCTGGAAAAGGAGAATCCAGACATAGTTTTTGTCTGCATTCCGCCCGGCGCACATACGACACAGGCGGCCGACGTAGCGAAAGCTGGTGCGGCAGTGTTCGTAGCAAAACCGATAGCCCTTGATATGGATGTAGCACACCGTACGCTTGATGCTATTGAGACAGCCGGGGTGATTAACCAGGTGGGTTACATGGCGCGCTACAGCGATATAACTGCAAAGGCGAAGGAACTCATAGGCAAAAGAAAATTGGGTATGGCGTTTGGCAGATTTTTCTGCCGCATGGGTGCCGGGCATCCTTGGTGGGGGAAATTTGCCGTCAGCGGAGGACAGATGGTAGAACAGAGTACCCATGTATTTGACCTTTTGCGGTGTTTTCTTGGCGATGTAACAGAGGTACAGGCATTTGGGTTGAAGGACGTATCTGGTGACATCGCTGATTTTGAAGAATGCACAGTTTGTAATTTGCACTTTGCCAGCGGTGCGGTAGGTAACGTTACAAGCACCTGCGTTGCTGGAGCGCCGGAAGGTTTTGCCGCTGAACTGGTAGGCGACAATCTCTACATCAAACTCGTACTTGACATGCAACTACGTGGTTCAATTGATGGACAAAGTGTCGATTATACGGGCGCTGAATCAGGATACTTCAGGCAGATTGAACAATTTGTGAAGGCTGTCAAACAAAATGACCAGAATCTTGTTTTGTCCAATTACGCCGATGCTGTCAAAACCGTAGCGGTTACACTTGCTGCGAACCGTTCTTTGGAGACAGGCAAGGTGGAAAAGGTGATTAGGTAAACCGGAAGGGAGGACGCCTGCTTGAGTAGGAAACCAGGGGGGACATCCCCATAGGTTTCCTGTAGAGAGGTGATTCTTATGCACTATGCCGAACTTGGAAAAACTGGGATGCAAGTATCCATCTTAGCTTGCGGAAGCAACGCTTTGAAGGGGTATACTTATGATGAAGCCAAAGTCGCATACAATCGCGCTTTGGATAGTGGTATCAACCTGATTGAAACCGGTCGACCGTATGGAGATGAGACTGAAGATAGGATTGCTGCCGCTGTTTCTCATCGCCGGGACGAATTCTATTTAGCGTCGAAAACTGTGTTGAAAACGGCGAAAGAGGCGATACAGGAAGTTGATAAGAGCCTCAAAGTCCTGCGCACAGATTATCTTGACCTTTATCAGATTGCCGCCGTTGACAAGCAGGAGGATTTGGAACAGGTAATCGGACCGGGTGGTGCGTTGGAAGGTTTGAAAAAAGCCAAAGCGGCAGGGAAAATCGCACACATCGGTATGACAGGACACAAACCTGAAGTCCTTGCCAATGCTATCAGGACGGGCGAGATAGAAACGGTGTTGTTTGTCTTTAATATGGTTTACCGCGAGGCTTTAGTTGAATTGATACCGCTGGCGAAGGAATTAGGAGTAGGCACGATGGTAATGCGTCCGATTTCTCATGGAGAACTTGCACCGGTTACAACATCGTTAGCTTACGTTCTAACAAGTGGCGTTGACACAACGCTCTGCGGCATGTATTCCATAGCGGAGGTAGACGAAAATGTAGCCGTTGCCAACATGGAATTTACTCCCTCTGAAATAGCTCGCTTGCAGGAGGAAGGGCGTGCGCTCTCCGACAATGGTTGCAAAAACTGTGGGGCTTGTTCCTGTCCACAAGGGATTGATATTCCATATTTGTTAAAGATGACGCCATATCGGGATAAATACGAATTGTTCGAGGGGGCGGAGGGGCGATGGCAAGAGCAGGTAAAGAATGCACAAAAATGTGATGATTGCAAAGAATGTGAGGAGGCGTGTCCTTACGACTTGCCCATTGCAAAGAATATCCACGAGATTACTGCTCGTTAGATTATATTGGGATTATGCGGACTTCATCCGCGTAATCCCAGAAATCCGTGGCTTTATCGGGAGTATGGGAAAGATGAAATTTGACCAAAGCAGACGACAATTTTTCAAACAGCTAACCTTAATGGGCATAAGCATTTCAGGGTTGGCGGGTTGCTTAAAGCCCAAAAAAGAGGTTGTGAAAGAAGTTCAAGCAGAAGAGAAATCCACCGTCTTGATAGCGCGACATCCCGATGTAGCGGACGCAGCAGGACGGTTTCGACAAGAGAAGATACAGAAAATGCTTGACGCATCGGTGGCGCGCATTACAGGCGCAACTTCCGTCCCAGCCGCATGGCGCAGACTTTTCAAACCAAACGATACAATCGGAATCAAAGTAAATTGCTTGAGAAGCGCAGGAAGAAAACTATCATCTCACATTGAACTGGTAAATTGCATCGTCAACGGTTTGGTAAGCGCGGGCGTTCCAGAACACCACATCATCATATGGGACAGAGAAAACGGCGAGTTAAGGAACGCAGGATATACTATCAACATGAGCGACAAGAACGTCAAATGCTACGGTACAGATGCGGAAGGAGTGGGATATTCAAGCGAATTAATCGTTTCAGGCTCAGTAGCGTCGAATGTGAGCAAAATCCTATCCACGCACTGTACCGCTATCATCAATGTTCCGGTGCTAAAAGATCACAATATCGCTGGCGTTTCTATCAGCATGAAAAATTTTTTCGGCGCTATCAACAACCCTAACAAATATCATAGCAAGCACGGCAATCCGTACATAGCCGACTTGAACGCCTTCCCACTGATAAAGGAAAAAACACGCTTGATAATCTGTGACGCTCTTACCTCATCATATCACAAAGGGCCTGGATATAGTAGTTATACATGGGATTACAACGGATTGCTGGTGAGTTTTGACCCGGTGGCGCTTGACCTGACGGGCGCTGTGATTATCGAAGAGAAGCGTAGGGAACTCGGTATGCCATCGCTCGCTGAAGCAAACAGAGCGCCCGATTACATCGCGACGGCAGCCGAACGGGGGTTGGGAACAAATGCCCCGGATAAAATTGAATTGATTCAAATATCCCTTTAGTTCAATCACCTGTCGAGAGGTAGGTTGCAATGTCCAAAATTTCAAGAAGAGATTTCATCAAATCAGTTTTGAAACAAAGCGCTACCGTAACGGCAATTGCTAAACTTGGCGAACTTTCGTCAATTGCCGATGGTTACACTGAAGAAGGGGAGATTTTGCACGAGGCGATGTACTATGAAAAGCTGCCTGACTTGGGCGTGCGATGTGTTCTTGAACCCCGCCAGTGCGATGTCAACGAAGGTGAGCGTGGATACTGCGGTACGCGGGAAAATAGAAACGGAAAATACTATACCCTTGTACATTCACAGCCTTGTTCTGTTTACGCAGATACTGTAGAGCAACATCATTTTTATCACTTTCTGCCCGGCCAAAAAGCCCTTGCCATCGGTACAGCAGGATGCAATCTTCAATGTAAGTTCTGTGAAACCTGGCCAGTTTCGCAGGCGCGCCCGGAGGAGGTGGAAAGCCAGTATCTGCCTCCAGAAGCCGTCACAGAAATGGCTAAAAAGGAAAACTGCCGGGCGATTATCTTCGCATACAACGAACCTACCGCCTACTACGAATACATGCTCGCTATCGCAAAATCCGCTAAGAAAGCAGGGATTTTTACTGCCGCTCAAACAGCAGGTTACATCTATCCTGAACCATTGAAGGACGTCTGCAAATATCTTGATGCCGTCAATATTGACCTGAAGGGCTTCACAGATGTTTTCTATCAAAATAACTGCTGTCCAGGCGTGGAATTGGAACACGTGCTAACATCCATCATGACTGTCCGCGAAACGAAAACGATGCTTGAAGTTACAAATTTGGTTGTCCCGCAACTCAACGATAACCCACAACTCATTTCCAAATTATGTGTTTGGTTGAAAAACAACGCTGGCGCTGACGTACCGATGCACTTTGCAAAATTTTTCCCCAACTATCAGATGCTAAAACACTATGCCACCCCACTCGAAACCCTTGAGAAAGCGCACAAAATCGCAAAAGACGCCGGGTTGCAGTACGTCTATCTGGACAACGTAGGCAACCATGACGCGACTTCGACTTATTGTCCTAAATGTAGGAATATGCTAATCAGTCGAACGATGTCGGGCGTGAAAATTACGGGAATGAAGGATGGACAGTGCATCAAATGTACGCAAGCGATACAGGGCGTGTGGTAGGTATGTAGGTAGGTAGGGATAAAGAAAGTCAGAGGGTTGAATTTCATGCTCAAAGTTGCATTCATCACACTGGGTTGCAAAGTCAACCAATACGAGACGCAGGCGATGCGTGAAATCGCACGTAACGAAGGGTATGTTGTCGTACCCGATGGCGCGAATATTTACGTTATCAATACCTGTACGGTAACAGGTTTAAGCGACAAAAAAGCAAGACAAACCATTCGGAAAATCACCCGACTTTTCCCCGATGCGAAGGTACTCATCACAGGTTGTTACGCCGATAGAAACAGAGAAGAACTCGAAAGGATAGAAGGGGTAGATGTTGTGTTCGGAAACAGCGAAAAACCACGTCTTGCCGAATACTTGCAAAAATTGCAGGAATGCCCTGAAATGCCGACTTTAGGGGAGAATCCCAACGCAACTCTAAGCATTACCGCCTTTGACAACCAGACGCGAGCTTTGGTGAAAATACAGGACGGTTGCGATTCCTTCTGTAGTTACTGCATTGTTCCTCGCGTACGCGGGCGGATAAAAAGCCGCCCAATTGAGGACGTATTTCGAGAAGTTTCCCTTTTAGCTCAAAACCATTACAAGGAGGTTGTAATTACGGGAGTACATTTGGGGGCATACGGGAAGGATATTGACATGAAGTTTTCCCTCGCAGACGTACTCGAACACATCCACCCAATAGATGGCATTGAGCGAATCCGTCTGAGTTCTATTGAGCCGATGGATATTTTTGACCATTTTATCTGGCGCATGGAAAGGCTGAAAAAATTCGCCCCCCATTTTCATCTCCCACTCCAGAGCGGCAACGACGACATCCTGCGGAGGATGAATAGGAAATATACCACTGAAGAATACGCGCGGCTGGTGGAAAAGACTCGAGGTGTTTTCCCTGATGTCGGCATCACAACGGACATCATGGTGGGCTTTCCTTCAGAAACCGAAGGACAATTCAACGATACCTACAACTTCATCAAAGCGATGAAATTCAGCAGGCTCCACGTATTCCGCTACTCGCCACGCAAAGGTACTCCTGCGGCAAACTACCCAAACCACATCCCCCCGCATATCTCCGCCATGCGCAGTAACATCATACGCGAACTGGGGCATCAACTTGCAAACGAATTCCGTTTAAAGATGCTTGGCAAGAAGATGGACGTACTTGTTGAAGATAGTCGGGAAGGTAAGTCGCACCTCCTCGCGGGATTCACCGGCAACTACATCAGGGTGCTGGTGGATGTTCCCGATGAGATGATAAATGTTATGACTAAGGTGAGATTGGTCGAGATTGACGGGGAATTTGTGAAGGGACTACGGATTGCGAAAACTCAACTTTCGCAGTAGGTTGGGTTGAGGCACGAAACCCAACAATAGTCTCTAAGTGGTTTGTTCCTGAAATCCCTTCCACTTTCTGGAAGGTAAACTACTTCACTTTTGTTCCTCTTTGACAAAGTATTAAAGTAAGTAGTGTTGAGTATTGGGGGGTTCAAGCGCGCAACCCAATACTTATTACTCCATTACTCAATACTTTTTTTAACAGGGCAAAACCTGACTAATTGACAAACCTTAAAAGCGCAACAGATTTATGGAACACACCACTAAGGAAGTAGCAAAAAAAGAAAGGGAGGTTTGGGGGAAGCAGTGAATGGTTCTGTCCCTGTAGTGAACGCTCTCTGTCGCGTTCAGTCCCCCAAAATAGAGATGAACACAAACATATTTGAGCATATT
Organism: uncultured bacterium; assembly: GCA_964601015.1. Classification (GTDB taxonomy): domain Bacteria; phylum Poribacteria; class WGA-4E; order DTYX01; family CAZRLY01; genus CAZRLY01. The sequence continues at coordinate 9,841 of CAZRLY010000093.1, read as the reverse complement.
AGTTGCGTCGCCTGCTTTTTAAAAGCGGGCTTTGGCTGTACGGCAATGGCACAGCCACCGCAGACACCCGACGATAACCACGCGCTGCGAACGGTGGAATATCATGGTATCCGGTCATTTGACCCCAGAGGAAGGGACGGGCTGCGCAATCCAGAGCGGGGGTTGCGCATTGAGACACTGATAGCCGAACCGCCCGGGGCACAAACCTGGGGGCCGGCTCACCACCTCAAGGATAAGATTACTTCTGGATATCGCGACCAATGGTGGATTCTTGACGCCCAACGTTACGAACCATACGGGCTTACTCTTGCCCAAACCTATTGCTATCTTGATGAGTTCGTGGGCAAACCGATTTCCGCAGAGAAGTTGTTGCTGTTGCAGAAGAGTTTCGACAACCTTCGGAAGAACGGACTGAAGGCTGTGTTGCGATTTGCTTACGAGAAAAACATGAGCAGGACTGGCGGCCCGACATTACAAAACATCCTTGAGCACCTCGAACAACTTACGCCTATCATCCGCAAAAATACAGACGTAATCTTTGTGATGCAGGCAGGCTTCGTCGGTGCCTGGGGGGAGTGGCACAGTTCGACGCATGGGCTGGAAAATGACCGCGAGGCGTTGGCTGCCATCATCACCAAAGTCCTTGATGTGCTCCCCGCTGGCCGAATGACACAGGTTCGTGTTCCAAAATATAAACGCTGGGTACTCAGTCAGCCGATTCTGGGCGGCCACCAAATAGTCAATGCCCAAACCGCGCATACGAATACGCCAGCCGCCCGCATCGGTTTTAACAACGATGGGTTTCTTGCCGGCCATACCTGTGGCGGAACATGGACTGAAGCACCTCACTTTTCCAATCCGGGCAACCCGGAGTTCGACTACATGACTGAAGAAAGCCCCTATGTCCCAATAGACGGCGAATTATTTTGGTCTGACCAAGGGGGAAAGGTAGATGGATTGCGGGCGGCTATCCGCATGCGGCTACACCACTACAGCAGCTTTAGCCTCGCGCACAGTTTCTCAGAGCGCGAGGGCAAGCCCTACTCAATAGACGATTGGATGAAAACCCCGCTGACGGTTGAACAAGTCCGCAATGCGAAACTGCCGATTTCAGACGGCTATTTTACGGACGCTGACGGGAATGATGTGCCTCGCACGCAGTTTGAATATATCCGCGACCACTTAGGCTATCGCCTTGAGTTGCAGCGGGCGAAGTTCCCTGAGAGTGTGAAGGCCGAAGGCGTGTTGACTGTCAAAGTCGAATTGATTAATCGCGGCTTTGGAGTGATTCACAACCCACGTCCGGTCAACTTTGTCCTCATCGGCGACGACGATGACAGCGTCGTTGAGTTTCAAGCAAAGGACGCTGCTCCGCGTACGTGGCAGCCGTATCAACCGGGGGATGCAGAATATAAGCCGCTGGGACATACATTCGGTATACAGTCACGTTTGCCGCGTGAAATAAAGCCGGGTTGGTATCAGCTTGGACTGTGGATGCCCGACGCGCATGAAACGCTCCGAATGGATGCGCGCTATGCCATACGAGTAGCCAACCGTGATGTGCATTGGTGGAGCAACACTGCCGGTAGCTACGGAGCCAACATTCTTGGGGTAATTCAGATTACGGAAGGGAACGATTAGGGGGCGCTTTGCACTACGTCTCATCAACTTTGCCTTGTAGGAGGTAAGCAAGTCCCAGTCCGTGACGTGCTTGTGCAAGGTTAGGCTCGATTCTAATGGCAGTTTTGTACTCCGCAATCGCTTCATCAAGTTTGTCTTGCATGCGGTAGACATTTCCTAAACCTAAATGTGCTTCTGCACAGTCAGGGTTGATGTTGATAGCAGTTTTGTACTCAACAATAGCTTCTTTGAATTCCCACTGATTAACATAGACAAATCCTAATCTACTGTGTGCTTTTGCATAGTTAGGGTTAATATTGATGGCAGTTTTATACTCATCTATAGCTTTATCGAATTTGTCTTGTTCTCTGTAGGCATTTCCCAGATTGTAATGCGCTATTTCATCATCAGGGGTGATGCTAATAGCCGCTTTGTATTTTGCAATCGCTTCATTGAGTTTGCCTTGCTTCTGGTAGACAAGTCCCAAATTGACATACGCTTTTGATTGGTTCGGGTCAATTTTGATGGCAGTTTTATACGCCGCAATCGCCTCATTGAGTTTGCCTTGCTTCTGGTAGACAAGTCCCAGATTGTAATGCGCTTTTGCTTCTTTAGGATTGATGCCGATGACGGTTTTGTACTCCGCGATTGCTTCATCAAGTTTGCCTTGCTCCTGGTAGGCAAGCCCTAAATTGCCATATGCTTTCGCACAGTTAGGGTTGATTATGAGGGCAATCTTATATTCAACGACTGCTTCATCAAGTTTGCCTTGTTCTTTGCAGGCATTTCCCAGGTTGTAATGCGCGTCTGGATAGTTCGGGTTGATGCTTATGGCAGTTTTGTATTTCGCTATCGCTTCATCAAGTTTGCCTTGTTGGGAATAGACACCTCCCAGAGTGGACAGAAAGCATCCTACTGTTTGTTTCTTGTTAAGATTTACTAAATACAGTGTCCCTGTGGGAATTTGAAAATGTGTTGTGTAATCATCACCGCTGACTGATTCTCCTTTTGATGTCGTCTCTATGTTTATCTTTGTCCTATTATCGTCGTAGCGCACAAAAAAGTGATAAGGCACTACAACACCGTATATCGGCAAATTCAGCCTCTCCGTCAAGGATAGATACAGCATAGAAAGCCCGATACAGTTTCCTCTTTTTGCATCCAATACCGAATGGAGCAAAATCAGTTTTTCATCCAAATTTCCCGCTGTGTTTTGTGATGTTATTGTTGATGGGAGGCGAGCGGCCTCTGGAACACCATACTTTAATTCTTCAAAGAGATAGTCATTGATAGCCTTGACAATGGCATCAGGTGTTTGTACCTTTGCCACTATCGGCTCAAGCGACATTGCCATACCGTCTATCCGTTTCCTATACTTCTCAACGTCTACAATTTTATCCCACTCCTTGGACAGAAGCAAAATCGCAGTAGCAATATCAATCTCTTCATCAGGAAGAGCCAATACTTCCTCAATTGTTGTGGCTTTGAGTCCTTGCTCGGAGCGAAGCGGAGAGGCGAAGCGGCTTTTCATAATAGAAATCTCCTCTTCCATGATTATGCGTAATTCATTTGGAATTTGCATCGCATTTAACTTTGAGGAGTGAGCATACTTAGAACTTGTCTTGAGCGAAGCCCAAGGATGCGAACGGCTATCAAGTCCTTGGCATCTCTTCGTTCCGAACGGATGCCAACTCCTCTGGGACGAATTGACCTTAATCAAATTCGCATAATGTTGCAATCAATCTTCAATCTTTTTTAGTTTCCCCCAAATAACACTCAACTTACCCACTTTTTTTACAGGACTGGAAGCACTCATCAAATTTCGCACATCCTCAGTGCTGAGGGCCTCGTCAAAAATCACAACTTCGTCAACAACCCCCTCGAAATTCTCAGTATTACCGTTGCCTTTACCAACCCAGATAGGGTTGCCTGCACCAGCAGGAATAGCAAGGGGATACGGTGATTCTTTGATGACTTCGCCGTCTTGATAGAAATACAATTTATCGCCAGATTTCATCGTCACGGCTAAATGATACCAGGTTGCCACATCCGGTACCCAATCTGAAACAATCCACTTTGGCTCGCCCGGCATAAGATTTTTGGCAACGCTATCCCACCATGCGAATTGATACGGCGGGTTGCTACGCCGAAACGTGATAAATGACCAAGTGCTTGCCTTGGCGATGATGGCATCGTGATTGCCCGACGCACCGAGAGAGTGAAAGGAAACCCAAGCAGCGACTGTCATCTCTTCAGTAATTTGAAGGCTTGGAGAATCCTGTATTTCCAAGTGAGTGCCCGTGCCGTCAAATTCTAAGAAACTTCAAAAAAGGTAAGAAAAACTAAACTTTTTTGTCGTTGCTACAGAGCTCCCTTGTGTGGTCAATTCTAACTATCTTCTCTGTCCCCTTGCCAAGTCCCTCTTTTAAAATAGATTCGGCCTCTATATCGGGTAGCGGGGAAACAGTTATCACTCTATTTAGATCTTTTACCGTCTGCGAATTTGGGTCAAGTGGCATAATCGAGGCTACCTGGTAGGTGTTTATGTATAACGTACCGTCGGAACCCGGAAAGAGATTTTTCAGATTTTTTAGAGCCACTAAATTGGTATCCGGTTGAACTTGCCTCTTCTTCTCTTCAAGGGCTTTCATAGGTAGGACGATATCCTCAATTAGAAGAAATCTGTCATCGGGTGGGAATTTGGCATCTTCATCTACCCAAATTCTGCCGTAACAATTGAGAATGTTGTAAAAGGTACTTGTGTAAGAAAAACTTACTCTGAACCATCCGTATCTGCCGCTTTTTTTGGGTTGTATTTTATCCACTGAAAATTTTCCCCTTTCGGAGGTGGGAAGGCGGGAAGAAGTTGTCAATTCTGAACTTTTCCCACCTACCTGCATACCTGCTCAATATTCGGCTTTGATGATAAACCCATCATGGCTGGCGTAAACCTTTTGGCCGGGCTTAACGACCAAAAAATCATCCTCAAGCCAATCTCCATCCAACCAGCGTTGAAGCAAACTCAAATCTCCTTCGATTTCACGATATTCCCAACCGCTTTGACGGCAGATTTGCTTTACCCTTTCTTGATGGTTGAGATGACTTGCAAAATCGAAATTTATAAATAATCCATGTGTGTAGTTCTGCTTCCAACCACCCATAAATTCCATAACGTATTTGGCGTTATCCTCGCCGTATTGTTCAACAAGTTCCTGATAACTTCTATGTCGATAGTATCCCGTACTTTGTTGAGGTGTCGAACTTTGTTGATTTTCCGTTTGAGTTGACTGATTGCTTTCTGAAGGATTTCCTGTACCCGCAGGCGGATTTGACGAAACGCTTTCTCGTCCTTGTGCGTCATATCCCTTTGGCGGTACGCGCTCGCTTTTGCGTTGGCTATGTTCCAGCCAGCCTGAAGTGTAGAAGTAAGTACCCGGGCATTCGTTGAAGTATTCCTGATATTGCTCTTTTGAACCCATGAAGAAGGTAATGCAGTCGTGTGCTCTTGGGATAACCAGTTGCGTATGTCGCGCTGCCATTCCTGCGAGCATGTTGTTGCACAATGCGTAACCCAGCAAAATAGCATCGTATTTGCCCTCTGGCACAGCATCTATTTTCTCCTGAATCAGCTTGAGTCCGATGTCAGGGTTGTCGTGATAACCTTGCGTCAAGAATTCAAGCTCTACAAGATTTGTAGCGCGAGCCGCCGCCATGCACAACTCGCGAAATGCAATCTCGCATGCGATGACTTTAAATAACATATTCATCTCCTTACTAATTTATATCTTGCAATTTCTCTACGATAATGCTGCTGTGTATGGTATCTGTACTGCTTGTGCCGATGTATCGCCATGTCACAATTCCCTTTTTGTCGATGATAAAGATTGAAGGACGCACATCGTCCTCTTCGTCAATTACACCATATTTATTGACCACTTGATGTTCAACATCGCATAGCATGGGATATTCCAATCCAAATTTATCCTTGATATTTTTGTTGGTTTCAGGTGATGTTACGCTAACGGCTAAAATGACAGCATCATAAGTTTTTATATCATCGTAATACCCTTGCAGTTCGTCCAACTGCTTGCCGCATGAGCCTCACGTTGAACCTCGATGGAATATCAGCACGACATTGTTTTTGTCCTTGTAATCGTCCAGTGAAATCTGCCCACCCGTAGCTCTCTCAAGGGAAAAACCGGGGGCTGCGTCTCCCACTTTAATAGGAGAATTCACATTAGTATCATCAGTTTCTTCCTCGATACAACCCACTAACCAAACCGTTGTTAAAATCAACATTATTGCGAATGACTTGCTTATCTTCGACATTCCTTTCACCTTTTCCTTAAAAATTTCTCCTCTTCTCCTTAAAAATTATACAACAGGAAACCTTTTACGTCAAGGCAAACAAGCACAAAAAAACTCCAATCGCTTTTGATAACTTTTGCGATTGGAGTTTGTCGCCCTTTTCCTCGCTTCACTCGGAAAACCCCGATTTTCCCACCCAAAAGATAGGTAGGAGGGATATTCTACTCGTATTAGTACATTCCGCCACCTGGCCCGCCTGGGGGCATCGGAGGGGGTACTTCTTTTTCGGGGATTTCAGCAACCAGAGCTTCCGTTGTAATCATCAAGCCTGCTATTGAAGCCGCATTTTGGAGGGCAACTCTGGTGACTTTGGTCGCGTCCACGATACCGGACTCGAACATATCAGTGTATTCTTCTTTCGCTGCATCATAACCGACGTTATCCTTCTCTTCTCCCTTGATGTGTGCAGCGACGATGGACTCTTCTTGACCGGCGTTCCTGACTATCTGGCGGAGCGGTTCTTCTACCGCACGGCGAATAATGTCAACGCCAACCTGCTCATCTTGGTCTTCCAGTTCCAACTCATCCAGCGTTGGCATACATCTGAGCAGTGCTACGCCTCCACCTGCCAGTATCCCCTCTTCGACAGCGGCTCTGGTGGTGTGCATAGCGTCTTCTACGAGGGCTTTCCTGCTTTTCATCTCAATTTCTGTTGCCGCGCCGACGTTGATGACAGCAACACCACCAGCCAATTTAGCCAGTCTTTCTTGCAGTTTTTCTTTATCGTAATCAGAGGTAGTATCTTCTATCTGGTGGCGAATCTGGTTGATTCTACCCTGGATAGCTTCTTTGCTTCCGGCTCCTTCAACGATTGTGGTGTTGTCCTTGTCGATAACTATTTTTTGCGCACTGCCAAGCCACGCACCCGCGTTTGCTGCGACGTTCTCAAGGGTAACGCCCAACTCTTCAGAAATTACCTTGCCATTAGTGATTACTGCAATATCGTCTAACATGGCTTTTCTTCTATCGCCGTAACCTGGCGCTTTGACGGCTGCCGCTCTGAGAGTACCACGGAGCTTGTTGACCACTAATGTAGCGAGCGCCTCTCCCTCTACATCCTCCGCGATGACCAACAGCGGCTTACCTTGCTGGGCAATGTTCTGAAGTAGGTCAACCATATCCTTCAGAGCGCTAATCTTCTTCTCATGGATGAGGATGAGTGGTTCTTCCAATACCGCTTCCATGCGTTCTGCGTCTGTTACAAAATATGGAGATAGGTAACCTCTGTCAAACTGCATGCCCTCGACAAGGTCAAGCGTCATCTCTAAGCTCTTGCCTTCCTCTACAGTGATAACGCCGTCTTTACCGACTTTCTCCATGGCGTCCGCTATCATGTTCCCGATATCCGGGGCATTGTTAGCGGAAATGGAGGCAACCTGCGCAATCTGTGTTCTCTCACTCACTTCCACGCTCATTTCATTAAGCTTATTCACCACAACCTCAACCGCTTTATCTATTCCGCGCTTCAAGCTCATCGGATTTCTGCCAGCGGTGACATTTTTCAATCCTTCCCGATAGATAGCTTGAGCCAGTACAGTAGCAGTAGTCGTACCATCGCCAGCTACATCACTGGTTTTGGACGCTACCTCTTTAACCATTTGCGCCCCCATGTTTTCATACGGTTCTTCGAGTTCTATCTCTTTTGCAACTGTAACACCGTCTTTTGTAACAGTAGGCGCGCCGAATTTCTTGTCCAGCACTACATTGCGTCCTTTTGGACCAAGCGTTACTTTTACAGCATCAGCGAGAATATCTACGCCCCTCTTTATGGCGCCTCTTGCTTCAGTATCAAAGGCTATCTGTTTAGCTGCCATTACTAACTCCTCCTTTTTGTCAATCTATCTCTATTATGCTTATGTAACCTTCGCAAGTATGTCATCCTCACGCATTATCAAATACTCGTCGTCTTCGTATTTGACTTCCGTGCCTGCATACTTGCCGAACAGAATTTTATCTCCAGCCTTCACATCAGGCAACTGGCGTTCTCCATTTTCGAGAATTCGTCCAGCTCCGACAGCGACGACTTCGCCTTCTTGAGGTTTCTCTTTGGCTGTATCGGGGATGATAATCCCGCCGATTTGCTGCTCTTCTTCTTCAAGTCTTTTCACCAAAATTCGGTCATAAAGCGGTTTTATCGGCATGTCACTGTTCCTCCTCAATATAAGGATAAACAACATGGGAAACTATTCCCATACCCAAGAAATGTGGGCGACTACCTGTAAAGCAATATGTATGCCAATGTGATAAGGAAATATTGGAAGGGGGAGAGTATAACGTCAGTTTGGGATAACAGCACAGTTACCTTCTCTTTGAACCTGCTTTTCCCCTACACAGAAGAATACCATAATGGCACGCATTGAAAAGACATAGCGGTATCATTTTGGCATCATGATAAAGGCATACCAAAATGATACCAGAAGGATTTTTTGACTATCAGCTAAATTTATGTTATCATAGTCAAAGTGCGCTGTGGAAACTAAAAGTGTAGGAACCTCACCTTCACTTTTTCGCTTTCAAGCGGGAATTTGCGCTGAACTTAGCACAAATTGAGGAAACAGCGCAATGGTTTATTTTTTCTTGATATTTGAACGGGTTTAAAGTATACTAAAACCAAATGGGTAAATCAAAAACACCAACATTCATTCTCGAACTTGCATTAGAAGCATCAGCACATGACGAAGCCGAACTCAACGCAAGATTTGAAGCTGCCCGTCAACTTTATAACGCCTGCCTTGACGAAGCCAAGCGACGCCTTAACTTGTTGCGCCAAAGCAAGGGTTTTCAAAAGGCTCGCAAGATGCCGAAAACTGCTAACGGAAAGCGGAACAAAAAGCGAACAGAAGCGTTTAAGGAACTCAATTCAAAGTTTGACTTCAGCGAATATGCAATTATTATCTATGCTACTACAATCAGGCGTTCTTGGATAAACAATCATATTGACTCAAACACCGCTCAAAAGTTAGCGAGCAGGGCGTTTAAAGCGGTTCAGAAAGTCGCCTTCGGACAAGCTAAGAGAGTGAGGTTCAAAGGCAAAAACCAACTTAAATCAGTAGAAGGCGCAACCAACAAAACAGGCATCCGATACATTGAGAAAACAGGGCATGTCCTCTGGAAAGGGCTTAAACTCAAATGTATCATTGCCCCCAACGATAAAGTTGTAACTCATGGTTTATCACATCGTGTCAAGTTCTGTAGGATTGTCAAGCGAATATTCAACGGGAAAGCACATTTCTTTGTCCAACTTGCCCTTGAAGGCGAGCCATTGCAAAAGTTCAAAGCTCCTGACAAAATCGTTGGGCTTGACATTGGCCCCTCGACCATCGCTGTTGTCTCTGATAACCAAGCATTTCTTGAGCGTTTCTGTGATGAACTCTCTAACAAACAAAAAGAAATAAGACTGCTACAACGCAAATTAGACCGGCAACGTAGGTCAAACAACCCTCAAAACTATAAGCCTGACGGCACTGTCAAAGAAGGCAAAAAGTCTTGGCACGATTCCACTCGGTACAAGAAAACTAAAACTAAACTTGCTAACATACAGCGCAAACTCGCCACTCATCGCAAGACACTACATGGTAATCTCGCTAACCGCATTCTCCGACAAGGAAAGAATATCAAAACGGAAAAACTCAGCGGTGTATCGTTTTCATCGCAACTCCGCTTTAGCGATGAAAACAAATACAGGGCGTTTCAAAAGAACTACGGGAAATCTGTCAAGAACAGAGCGCCCGGCATGTTCATGGAGATACTCCGACCTGTCTGCGTGCGGCACGCACAGGCAGGCGCAAAGCTGAAAATGCTGGCGGCTCTGCTCGCTTCGCTCGGTGGTTTACATAAAACCGTAAACCACAAA
>CAZRLY010000092.1:0-19327 GCA_964601015.1 uncultured bacterium | reverse complement strand
TGATGATTTGGCTGTTGACATTTATGAAACTACCAAGTCATTCCCACGGCATCAACTTTACAGTCTAACCAATCAGATGCAAAAGGCAGCAGTTTCAGTTGCTGCCAACATCGCAGAAGGTTCGGGTAGACGTACCTTAAGGGATTATCTTCGCTTTTTGTACATCGCAAAGGGTTCGTTAGTGGAACTGGAGTATTATATCCACCTTGCAAAGCGTCTCGGTTATCTATCTAACGCTTCCCATCAAAGATTAGACGGGAAGCAAGATGAAACAGCCAGAGTTTTAACGGGCTTTATTCGCTTCAAAGAACAAGAAGCAGAAGCTCAGAGTTCGTAGTGCCTCGTATCTGGTGCCTTGTGTCCCAGAGTCTGAATGAATTTTTATATTGACATAGTGAGTCTACTTGTCTTTCCGCTTCACGTTGTTTCCTCACGCAACACTCGCCGCATAACCTTGTTGGAGGCAGTTCGAGGCAGCATATCCACAATCACTACATCGTGAATCTTGAATAGAGGATTGAGATGTTCCTTGATAGCCGTTTGCAAGGAAATCTTCAGCGTTCTCTTTGCCATATCGGTTCTTGGCAAAAGCACAGCGTAAATCACCAATCGACTTGGCCCCCCTCCCGAAGGAGTCACAGCAATGGCGGCTGTTTCACGAATACCGCTCACTGAATTGAGGGTTTGTTCAATCTCCGCCGCACTCACTTTGACACCTGCGAGATTCATCGTATCATCCACACGCCCGTGAATGCGGTAGTAGCCACCGCCCAAACGTTCAACTTGGTCGCCATGCCGACGTAGCGACACGGTATGTTGCGTCCCAATTTTCCCTACTTTGGGCGTCCCCTCAAAATACACCCGGTGATGTTCTTTGTTTAATAACTCCGTGGAGAGTCCAATTGAGGGCGGTATCAGAAATACCTCCCCATTATCGGTATGGTGTCCGTTCTCATCAAGGATGACGAAATCCAATCCCAGCGCAGGTGTCGTAAACGTCGCCGGCGCAGACGGCTGTACCACCGTCCCTGTGATGTAGCCGCCGCCAATCTCTGTTCCACCGCAATACTCGATAATTGGGCGGTATCCCGCAAGGGACATCAAAAACAGCATGTCTTCAGGGTTGGAACACTCGCCTGTTGAACTGTATGCTTTAATTGCGCGCCAGTCAAGCCCTCTCATACATTCTGTGTTTCTCCAGGTTCTCACCAGACTGGGAACTACGCCGAGCATGTTGACGCGAGCGTCCTGCACAAACTGGCCAAATCCCCTGCCAATCGGCGTACCGTAGTACAATGCGATGGTTGCTTGATTTATCAAACTTGCGTAAATAAGCCACGGCCCCATCATCCACCCAATATTCGTCGGCCACGCCACAACATCTCCTTGCTGAATGTTGTGATGCAAATACCCATCTGCGGCGCATTTGATAGGTGTGGTATGCGTCCAGGGAATCACTTTTGGTTCTCCTGTGGTTCCTGAAGAGAACAGAATATTCGTGTAATCAGATGGATGACAGGATACCGAATTGAACTCATTTTTATCGCTAAGGAACTGCTCCCAGGTCAAATCGCCATCTCGCAACTGAATCGAGGTTACAAACACACCCCTACAGGGAAGGGCAATCGCTTTCGGCGCGTCGGCGGAAACAACTTTGTCATACAATGGTAACTGTCTTTCAACACGTAGGATATAATCCTGGGTGAAAATCGCTTTCGCATTTGCCAAACGCAGACGCATTTTTATCTCGTCTGGCGCGAAACTATCGGCGATGGATACCACCACACAACCTGCTTTGATAATCCCTAAATAAATCGCCACCGACTCGGCAGTCATTGGCATGTCAATCGCAAGGGCGTCTCCGGGATTGAAGCCAGCGTCTATCAGTGCATTGGCTACCCGGTTTGTCAGTGAATTGAGTTCTTTGTAGGTTATGGTTGAAAGTGTGCCGCCTTCGGGTTGAAAGACAATTGCCGGCGCATCGTCTGGAGCGTTAAAACAGCTATCTGCGATATTGAACTTCGCGTCCACAAGCCACTGAGGAGATTCCACGCCACAGGAAAGAGAAACAATCTTTGTGAATTCCCGCTTGAATCGAATCCCAAGTCTTTGAACCATCAGATTCCAGAAGTCGGCGCGATTCTGCGTTGACCACGCATGAAGTTCTTCGTAGTCACTCAGATTCAACGCACTCATTAACCCGGCGATATTCGTGGTTTGGATGTGTTCTTCAGAGGGAAACCAGGCCGAGGGAGTCCCTTTCTTTGAATCCCAATCGGAAAAAACAGTGTCATACAGAAGTTTATGAAGTTGAAATGGATGACAAGGAGTCAGCACTTCTTGAGAGATTTTTTGCCAGCACTCAGATGCTGGAAGCGATAAGAGCAACTCATTCACACGCCGCAGTATGTCCGTTGCTACAGATTTTTCCAAACCCCGCTTGACTAATTGTTCAAGTGTGAGTTCCTTTGCCATGAATGATTCACCTCCCAGTGAAGAAAACGAAAACGGGAAAACGGGAAAACGAGACACCCCAAGGACTTTTAGGATAGGTTCTAAGAATCAACCTTCCTGAACGATGTCCCCCATGCGCGCTTTCGTCCATCGTAAACGCCATTTATCCCTTCTTCCATCGGCGTTATCGGCCAAATGGTTAGAAACTCTAAATCCTCCGTTCCCGTATTGGTAATTTTGTGTAGAGTGCCGCCGGGGATAAATATGGCAGTGTCAGTCCCTACCTCATAAACCTCTTCACCCTCACCGAATTCTATTCTTCCATGCCCTCGCAGAATGTAATATGCTTCGTCATAGGGAGGCGGATGGGCTGCCGCATCTCCCCCCGGCGCTTTACCGGGTTTCAGCGTTGCGTGAACCACCATCAACTTCGATGAGCCTACCCCCTCAGATTCGATAAGAAGCTTAGATACATAAGCACCCTTTGATTCCTCCGGGCTGAAGCCCATTATTTCACTTACCTTAACAATTTTTTCTTTATTCATCGAAAATAGGCGACGGAAACCCCGTCGTTGTCGGCGGGGAAGAGGTCGCCCCTCCTTATATTTTTTATTTGAAGCAAAACGAATTCGCCCTACCTTGCCAAATACCCGCCATCCACAGCCAACACATGCCCCGTCATCATCGAAGAGGCATCCGAAGCCAGAAATACTGTTGGACCAATATATTCTTCAGGTTCCGCAAATCGAGCTAAAGGAATCTGAGAAAGGAGATGTTGTCTAAGCGGCCTGCCCTCGTATAGTTCCCCTTCGCTCTCTGAAGTTTCTATCCATTTGAGCAATCCTTCAGTAGCTACCTGACATGGTGCGATAGCGTTGACCCGAACGTTGAACGCCCCCCATTCAATAGCTAATTCACGCGTCAATCCAATCAGCCCGTGTTTGGATGAACAGTAGGCGGCTTGACCGCGTCCAAGCGCTACCATTCCAGAGATAGAACTGATATTGATAACACTCCCCTTCTTTCGCTCTATCATACCTTTGCCGAAAGCCTGTGCGCACCTAAAGGCACCCGTCAAATTAACAGCCATCAACTTTTCCCAGTCTTCGATATTGACATAAGGTGCGTCAGTGCGAAAGGTGTAACCAGCATTGTTAACCAGGATGTCAGCATGTCCAAACTCATTTAGCGTTGCTTCGAGTAGTCTGTCCACATCCTCCTGTGATGCTACATCGCAGTATATCTCCAGAGCTTTTCTGCCATGCGCTTTTATCTGATTCAGCGTCTTTGGCATCCTTTCCTTATTTTTATGCCCAACGACGACAACATCGGCTCCATAGGAAGCCAAGCCCACAGCCATAACGCTTCCCATTGCGCCTCCTGCTCCGGTAACTACAGCTACATGTCCTGTTAAATCAAATAAGTCCGTCATCTTTAACCCCTTTCTATATTCACTTTGAATTTTAGCATATTTCAGTGGTTTTGCCAACAAAAAAATGTCAAAATCATCTTGTTGATTCTTTCCTTGCGGTTGTGTTATAATAATTTTTGGTGGTTCCTTGGCGGGAAAAGTAGGCAATGGGAAAGAGTAATAATTTACTCATTACTTTTTACTCTTTACTTCTCAGGATGGGCATATCAAAACCCAATCGCGCTCAGTATACCAGATACCACAGGAGGTTTCGATATGAAACCCCGTAGGTCGATTTTCAGAAATCGACAGTCGAGATGTGAATCTCGACCTACATATTATACAAGGAGGAAAATTATGGGAACACTCAGAGCAGGATTTGCAAAAATTGAAATTACACCGAAAGTACCGGCTTATTTAGCTGGCTACGGTATGCGCAATAAGCCGTCGGAGGGCGTACATGACCAACTATTTTTGCGAACGATGGTGCTGGACGATGGCAAACTCAGGTTGGCAATTTTATCCAGCGACTTGTGTATCATCGGAAATGAGCTAACAGGTGAGTTGCAACAGATGATAGCAGATGTCGGTTTAGCTCCAGAGAATATCTTCGTCGCCACGACGCATACTCACTCCGGACCAATTACAAGCGGAAACAATGTTGACATGGAATGGCTCGAAGGGTTAAAACACAAAATGGTGGAAAGTGTTTTAGTCGCCGAAAAACGATTGCAGCCCGTTCGCATCGGCATTGGTAAAGGAAAATGCGATGTGGGCATGAACCGTCGAGAACGCCAACCGGGTGGAACGACAGGGTTGGGGAAAAATCCAGACGGGCCCGTGGATACGGAACTTGGTGTCATTCGATTTGACGATATGGATGGCAACCCGCTATCGCTCATACTTAATTACGGTTGTCACGGCACCGCGCTGGGCGGACACAATTACCAAATATCCGGCGACTATATGGGTGAAGGATTGGGTTTGGTCGAAGAACAAGCCAAAGGACAGCCGTTTTCTATGTTTCTCACAGGTGCTGCCGGTAATGTTGACCCACGGCATCGGGTGGGTGAGAGCTTTGAACACGTACGCGAGTTGGCTGAGGAATTAGCAGCAGATGCACTACACATCAACAGCCAACTGACGACAAAAGAAGTAGATGCGACAATACAAATATCCTCGAAGACGATAAATGTGCCACGAAAAAACGAGGAAGTCGAAAAGGGTGCTGATGAGAGCGTAGCGATACCCGTTTCGCTTATTCGATTAAACGACTTGCTGCTCTTTACCTTCCCTGGTTAGCTATTCGCAGAGTTTGGAATGGAACTGTAAAAACGCTCTCCGTACGCAAATACATTTATCGTGGGATATTGCAACGGTTATGCTGGTTATTTACCAACCCGACAAGCCTACGCAGAAGGCGGTTATGAGGTAAATGTCACGCGCTGCGCACCCGAAGCAGAGAGCGTTTTCGTTGATGGTGTGAGTAAGTGGCTTGAAGATTGAAGATTGTTTGTTTTCTTCAATCTTCAAGCGGGAGCGCAGAATTTGCGTCCCGGTCAATCGTCCATCCATCCGCCCTTGCTGATGACTGTGACGTTAGCTCGTGCATTGACATCGTCGGAAACGCCACAGGTAAACTTTATTTGATTCTCCCCAGCTTCGATGAATGGCACTTCACCCTGGGGTTCCACTTCACTGATTAGCTCACCTTTTGGTCCATAGAGTTTACAGTCGGACATTGAGTTAAACTCCAAATAACACCCGCTTTCAATTTCTACGGGGAAAAGAACCGCCTTGTTGCCCACGGTAACGACGGGCTGGCGAAGTTTCACCTTTACCAATGGCAGAGCTTTAATTGGGCTGAGATAGCAGATAACCGTTTTGTTTGGAGGGAGGTTGTTGTACCACAGGCTGAGTTTTTCAATATGCCCGTAGTTCACGGATTCTCGGTAGATGGAATAGATATTCCCGTAGGGCCACGAGTAGTCGGCGTGGCGTTGTCCTTCGGGTTCTATCAACTCAAAGTAACGCCAACCGACAAAATCAACTATCACGTAGTGTTCCCCGTGTGCTCCAACGATATGTTCGGGACTTCTCACCTGAAAGTTCAGGACTTCTCCCTGTCCGTCACCATATATCCAAACTCCCATTCCCTGCTGTTGGCTCAAATCCAGCGGGGGCGAAAAAGCCTTGCCCACCGTTGTCCATGTGCCTTGTCGTGTATCCAGAGCATTCGTTGCGGTATAGTCCCCGCTGATTGGTCCGAACTTTACCTGTGCATCTGACGGTTGAAGGTTTGCGGTAATCCCCGACGCTACGCTCCGGTCAAGGAAATCCTCCACGCTGCTGAAGTCAGTTAGTGTCACATTTTCGGGGGAATCATACGAACCCGCCGACATTAACGCTTCGATGCGCAGTTGCAACGGTTGTCGGTCAAACTTGTTATTGGTACGCCAGACATTGCTCCAGTCGTTGAGTCCCTCCACTTTGTGTTTGGCGTACTGAATCGGGCGGAACTGCCATTCTCCCTCGGCGTTCTGAATCAGCGTGAATTCATCGCCGGGAACTCTCAACTTTGCTTTGATGGACTCCGGGAAATAGTTCGCGTGGCGCAAATTCTCATACTGTTTCATGATGGTAGCGAACCTTGGCAAGGCGGGGATATCGGAGATGTTATCGGGGTTGATGCCCATGATGGCGAGTCCGGTGTCAGTGCCGAGACATTTGCCGCACAAATACTCAATGTCATCGGCGAAGGTTGGTTCACCTTGCTGTCCTGACCAGGTTTTGAAAGCCCACCACCCAAGTTGAGCCGGTAAGAACATGCGGCGGCAGCTTTCGTTGGCTGCGACGTGGATATCGATGAACTTCTTGTGGCTGCGTGTCGGATGGTCCCAGGCACCAAGGCGGGCACGTACATACCAGAGGTGATGATGGAACGTGCTCATTTCCATGAGCGCCGGTCTTTCCAATCGTTTCCAGATTTCAAAGACGTATTTTGACCCGTAGTGCCAGCCATTCTCCGAACCGCCCAGGATATCTTCTCCGTCCAGAGCATCCATATACATCATATCGAAGCCCCCCTCGTTGAAGGCCTCCGCAGTTTTGCCCGCCACCTCTGCAAGCAACGTCGAATCGCCGTCGGGTACGAATAGCCCAAAACACTCTTTGAGATGGTGGACTTGAGCGTCTTTGGCATGTGGAGCGGCGTGTGTGCCGTAAGCCCCGCGCTGGCAGTCGGTGAAAGCGTAGGGCGACTCTTTGGAAATGCCGCTGTAAATGATGAGTTCGTCGTCTATCTGGAGAGTTACGCTGTTGCGCACGAAAAAGCCAGTAATGGTGGACATATCCTTCGTAGATTCGACGACTGGCACCTTGTTTGCGTTCGCCGTCAACGGCTCCGCTAAGGTAAACGTCGCATCCTTCGCCAGCCGCGCATCAGGCACGGGCGTCACCCAAGGACAACTTTTGTTGATGAAAAACGCATAAGTATGTAAGCCAGCCAGAATGCCCGCCGCGTGGAGTTTGTCCGTTACGGCTCTGAGGCTGGCAAGTCCGCGCGGATACGTCTCTGGGTTTGGCTGACAGTCTCCAAATCGGAAAGACTGGCCTCCGTGGAAATCTATCTGATTAATCCCCAGGCTCCGCGCCAACTGAATCCAATCGTCCACTTTCTCCTCCGAAAGTCCACCGAAGTTGAAGAGGTAGGAGCCACGGTTGCTGTCCGCGTCCAGCGCCCAGGGCCCGCTGACGGACGAATGCGGCAAGTCTTCGGCTGCGCTCACCACCTCCTGCATGACTGAACGGAGTTCGCTCTGAGGACACCCTATCAGCGCTACTTTCGCCCCTGCAAAACCAAATCTCGGATAGCACATCGCCCTTAGACGGCTGTTTGCACGAGGTAATTCGGGGACATTGGTTTGTAGATTCAGCGCAAGCGCACAACCGGCAAAAGGTTCTTCTGGCGTCCCTTGAAGCGTGAGTGAAAGGTCAACAAATACCAACTCCTCCACCTGTTCGCCAGTGACAGATAAAACTTCCAGCACAAAATAGCGTTCTTTCGCAGTAATACCTATCACAGCGCTGACACCTGACTCGCCAAAATGCGCGATGATTCGCCCGTCGGCATAAGATGCTGCGGATGCGTTGACCTCTTGCCCTGCCTTTTTCACCCGGGCGAACGAGGACTTTGGCTCCTTGGCGCAATAGTCCGTATCCGTCCGCTTGTCGATGAAATGCAGATTCGTGCCATCGTCCGCTATAACGTACCGTACATACTCATTTTCGATTGAAATAGTCATGATTTTCCTCCTTGCTATACCAATCCACAAAAAAGATTAGGGTAATAGAAACCGAGTTTTTCGGAAAAACTCGGTTTTTTTAGTAGCAAAATATTCTGTGGAAAGGTATATATACATTAGGTCAAAAAGCAAGGATACCCTCTTTTGTAGAACTTGTCAAGTCATTTCTGAAAATTCCACAGTAACAGCCTGAGCAAAAAAACAAACAAAGGCACAACCTTTACCATCATCCAAAAAGTCAATTTTTTCCTTCATTTCTCCTCTTTACAAAAAAACCATCTTGTGCTATAATAACTGCCAAAAGGAAAGAGGAGTAACAAATGGGAATCTTTAAAACCTATGGGCCGCTCGTGCCCGATGATTTAGTGCAGGCTTGCGTGGCGGGCGAATGCGTGCTATACGCGGGAGCGGGATTGAGTGCGCGGGCCGGTTACCCAACATGGATGCCATTCGTTCGCAACCTACTGAATTGGGCTGTTGAGAATGAGTTCGTTGAAGAGAGTTTCGGGGAATCTTTGCGCTCGGCAATAACACCTGAACAGTCTGATTTGGTAGCCGACAGTATTGTCAGCGCATTGCAAGCTAAAGGGCAAGAGAAACTGCTGCACGAGTATCTTAGCAGAATTTTTTTAGAACCATTTCCGCAACCCCCAAAGTCACATCATATCCTCAGAGAAATTGGTTTTTCTGCTGCCTTGACCACCAACTTTGACACACTTCTCGAACGTACCTATGAGGACATGGAAACTCGCGTCTACACTCCAAAAGATACAGAACCATTACTAGAAGCCCTGACAAAGCGCGATTTTTTCATCTTGAAACTCTACGGTACCTTAGAGCTACCAGAGACGGTGCTGGTAGCTCCCGCGCAATATGAAGTTGCTGTTGCCAACAACCGTCCTTTTTCAGAATTTATGGATAGCCTGTTCTTTTCCAGAACAATTC
This sequence comes from uncultured bacterium, assembly GCA_964601015.1. Lineage (GTDB taxonomy): Bacteria > Poribacteria > WGA-4E > DTYX01 > CAZRLY01 > CAZRLY01. Next base: position 10,213 of record CAZRLY010000092.1, on the reverse strand, counting down.
TATTTGTTGGCGCGAGTCTTAAAGGGATTGAAGCCTACTTAGAAGGAATTGAGTTTCGAGGTGGACAACGTCAGCACTATGCACTCGTAGCGGTTACTGGTAGTGCATGGCAGGCAAAAGCAGACCAACTTCAGAGACGCTATAACATTCAGATTCTGCCGTATACGTTAAACGAGGAACATCCCGAGGTGCTGGAATTCTTAGAAAAGCTGGCGCAAAAGGCCAAAACTGAATCTGAACGAACTGGTGAAAAAGAAGTTCCGGCAGGCTACAAGCGAGTCCGTCTCGAAAACATCGGCCCTTTCGACAATCTGGAGCTTGAGTTAGATGAGCACTGGAATATCCTGCTTGGAGACAATGGGGTGGGAAAGTCAACCATTATAAAAGCTATTGCTGTGGGAATTTGTGGCAGAGATGCCCAGCCCTACGCTGACCGATTAATCAAGGTTGGTAAAACCCACGGGAGGATTACACTGGAGACTATAAATGGGAATGAGTATGTTACCGAACTTTTCCGAACTGGAAGGGAAGTTGAAGTCAAATCTATGCCTATGCGCCCATTAAAAATTGAAGGCTGGCTAACAATGGGATTTCCGCCGTTGCGTACCGCGAGTTGGGAGCGACCAAAAAGCCCCCGACTGGAGGAAGGAAAGCGTAGCCCCACAGCCGATGACATGTTCCCTCTTGTGGAAAACGCTCCCGATCTTCGCCTTGTTGCCCTAAAGCAGTGGATTATTGACCTTGACTACCGAGCCAAAAATGAATCTCTCAATATTCCCTTTATGACTGAGAAAGACCAATATGGGAAAATCTTCAATGAACTTTTCCGTATTCTGGACCAATTGACCGGAAATTTGACCATACAATTCAAGGAAGTTGAGCCTGACACAAAACAGGTCAAAGTCATCACGGACGACGGTGAGGTACCCATTGAGGCAGTGAGTCAGGGAACTATATCCCTAATCGGTTGGATAGGAACCTTGTTACAGCGTTTGTACGAAATTTACAGTCAAGAAGATGAGCCCCGAAAACAATATGCCCTGGTTTTGATAGATGAAATTGATGCTCACATGCATCCAGAGTGGCAGCAATCTTTGGTGCCCAATCTCACAGAGATATTCCCCAATGTGCAGTTTATTGCAACTACGCATTCGCCGCTGGTAGTTGGAGGAATGCCTACTGAACAGGTGTTCCGGTTGGCGAGAGATGAAGATGGAAAGCTCAACCAATTGGAAATCGAACCAGATATGACCATGGGGCGAGCCGACCAAGTTTTAACCGGGAGCCTGTTCAGGCTGGAGACAACCCTGGACAAAATTACCCAGAAAGAAATTGAAGAATATCAAAAGCTGTTGGGCAAGACTTCGCTTACGCCAGAGGAGGAAGAGAAATTCCAGCGGCTTCAACGCTTACTTGAATTCCGAATCCCAGTGCCCCAAGAAACCCCAATTGAACGTCGAGCACAAGAGTTGTTGCAAGCCCTACTGCGGGAACAGGTTGGGGATAAGTACCCTGAGGTACAACAAAAAGTGTTGGAAAAAGCCGAACAACTTTTTGCCGAATTGAAAGTAAGAGAGGAAAAACAGCGATGATTCATATTGATTTTGAGCCTCAGAAACTGACGGATGAGCAAAAAACGTGGTGGAACAACTGGCGAGAAAAAGCTGTCGAGGCTATCCAGTATGTGGTTTTGACCTGGGAAAGTTCAAAAAAGTTATCAAGTGGCGATTTTAAAGATAGTATTTGGGGAGAACTCAAAAAGTGGTTACTCGAAAATATTTTTCATGGCAAATGTGCCTACTGTGAGACACATATAAAAATGGCACGGCAGTTCGGTGATGCCGAGCATTTCCGTCCCAAAGGTGGGGTGAACTACAAAGAGAAGGGCAAAAAAAGATTGACGAAAGCAACGACTAAGGACGAAAGCGGGCGATTAATCGAACATCCCGGCTATTTCTGGCTTGCCTACCATTGGAAGAATCTGTTACCTGCGTGCAAATTATGCAACAGTGGAGACGGCAAGAAAAACCAGTTTCCTGTTCAGAAACAGCATTTGCTGATGAAATGTCTGACACAAGAAGAAGCAAAACATTTGAGTGAAAAACCCCATCAAAGTTCAAAATGGTCTGGGAGCTATTACCTGCAACCTGTTGACCTTGACGATTTAGAAAGTCCCCTTCTGTTGCATCCCTACATAGACAAGCCTCGTGAGCATATCCGCTTCGGCCACGCCGGGATTGAATCGGCGAAAGAAGATGAAAAATCAAAGAAAATCAAAATTTTTGTTGACACGACGCCGAAAAGATGCTAAAATGTTAGATGAGAGATTTGAGAACAGCAGCATAGCTTAAAGTTCAGTGTAAAAGCGGCAGCAAAAGTTGCCGTGAATTTATCGAAAGGAGTAGACACTTGTCAATAACCCCGCCTTAAAAGGCGAGGAACCTGTGAGGGGTTCCTTATATTGACAGACTTAGACAAGTTTTCGTGTTGGGCGCAACTGAGCGGGAGCTTTAAATGGCACTTACTGCCATTGACGGCTCGGTCTCTTTTGCAGCCAACACAAGTTCTACGTTAGAATAGTTATTACACCCTTGGATGCTCCACCAGTCCACAGAAGCAATTTGGCTCTGTAGTGGAAACCCTGTAAACAGTTCTGAGAGGTAGGGACAGTCAACCACGGGACGACTCACCATTGTGAGCAAGCTATTTTAACATTGTCGGGGTGGAAACTAACCGCCCGCTGGAGCGAGTAGGTATCTTGTTATTAGATGCCATTTTCCAGTATTCTCGTAGGGGCACGATGCGTCGTGCCCCTACTGGAAGCGTTGGTTTGGGGTAATCCTCGATAAACCCCGTGGCGAAAATCCTCACATTATTATTATTTTCTTGAAGGAGGAGGCGACTTCCTCCCCCGTCTGAAGACGGGGGTTTCCGTCGCCGTTTCTTATGAAACAGCAACCGTGGGATGATATGCAGCCGTCGTTGGATAAAATGAAACTTTACTTACGTTTCATCAAACCAAAATTTATCTTTTTAGGTATTCTCATCGTGTTTGCCTTAGCCGCTTTAAGGACTAGCTTTTACACAGTTGAAGCCGATGAGGTGGCTGTCATACTGAGATTTGGTAAATACGTAAAACAGACCGAACCGGGCCTGCACTTCAAGATGCCCTTCGGCACTGAGGGGGCAATAGCTGTTCCCATCAGAAAAGTATTTAAGGAGGAATTTGGGTTTCGCACTCTTCAAGCAGGAGTTCGTACCGTATACGATACCCGGGATTATCCAAACGAATCACTTCTGCTGACCGGTGACCTGAATATCGCTGATGTAGAGTGGGTAGTTCAATATAAGATAAAAGAACCCAGGGATTATCTGTTTGCTATACATAATCCCGAACGGGCTCTGCGCGACCTTTCCGAAGCCGTCATGAGCACTGTTGTTGGAGATAGGAATGTTACGGAAGTGCTCACTGTCGGACGGGCTGAGATTGCCGCAGAAGTCCAAAAACGCCTGCAAGAGTTGCTTGACCTATATCAAACAGGCTTAGATATTACCAAGGTAATGCTGCAAGATGTGAATCCTCCAGAGTCTGTGAAGCCCGCTTTTAACGCAGTCAATGAGGCGAAGCAGGAGAAAGAGCGGTCAATTAATGAGGCGTGGAAGGATTACAACGAATCCGTTCCCAAAGCCGAAGGTATAGCTCGACAGCAAATCTCAGAAGCAGAAGGTTACGCTCTGAAGCGTGTCAATGAAGCGCGAGGAGATGCCGATAGATTCAACGCTATTTGGCAGGAATACCAAAACGCCAAGGATGTAACCCGCCGAAGACTCTATTTGGAAACCATGAGTGAGATTTTGCCTGAAGTCAAGGAGCTCTATATCATTGATGGTCAATCGAACACACCGATTCCGATTTTGCAGTTGAAATAAGAATAAGACACGCATAAACCCCGTGTCGAAAATCTTCACACAAGGAGGGGCGATTTCTTCCCCCGTCTGAAGACGGGGGTTTCCATCGCCTATTTTTATGACTGCCAAAATACTAATACCAGCGATTATTATAATTGTTATTATAATAGTCGCTATTCCCTTAGCCGCTAGTATGTTCTATATTGTTCATGAAGGTGAGCAGGTGGTTATTACCGAGTTTGGCCGCCCCATCGGTAAACCAATTACTACCGCAGGACTGAAGATGAAGAAACCCTTTGTCCAGGAGGTACACCCTTTCAATAAACGTATTCTCCAATGGGACGGTTCACCGAACGAGATTACGACGAAGGATAAAAAATTCATCTGGTTAGATACAACTGCACGTTGGCGCATTATAGATGCGCTCACATTCTACGAAGCACTCGGCACAGAGGATAACGCTCAATCCCGTCTGGATGACATCATCGATTCGGCCGCCCGTGATTTGATAACGTCACGTAACTTAATCGAAGCGGTGCGGGATTCAAACCGTCTTTTGGATTTGGAGCTTGGCCAGTTGGAAGAAGAGGAAACGCAAAGTAGTACCGAACCTCTGGAGCGGATTAAAATTGGAAGGGAAAAGATTACGAGAAGTATCCTCGAAAAAGCACAAGAATCTATGTCTGATTTCGGAATTGAGCTTGTCGAGGTACGGATTAAGCGAATCAATTATGTGGAAGCAGTGCGGAAGAAAGTTTTCGCTCGTATGATTTCCGAACGCGAGCGAATCGCGGCGAAGTACCGAGCTGAAGGCGAAGGGGAGGCCGCAGATATTATGGGACAGAAGCAGAAGGAGTTAGAACGCATCCAATCTGAAGCCTACAAGAAGGTAGAACAGCTTAAAGGGGATGCCGATGCTGAAGCCATTCGGATATACGCGGAAGCGCATGGAAAAGATTCGGAGTTTTTCGCTTTTATCCAAACATTGGAAACCTATCGCAAGGTAGGCAGTCAGAACACCAGGCTCATCTTGACAACAGATACTGACCTTTACAGATACCTCAAAAGCAGCAGCTTAATCAAAAAACGGTAGCGTCGTGCGTAGAAATGGCTCATGTAGGCGAAATGGATTCAGAGGTGACTCTGCGCGTCTGGGTGGATGCCAATAACCCGCTGGAACAGCGGCGTTCCGGCATCAGCGAACTGCTGGATAAATTCTTCGTTAAGTTCGGTGCCAAGCCCAGGCGCATCCGGCAGAGCAACATATCCATCTCTATTTGGGGGAAGACAAGCCAAAGGAATAATGAATATGGTTTTGAGCGCTTCGTCTTAACTTGATACACATGGAGAAGAAAATGCAACAAGTCAATCTTGCAATTGTCGGCTGTGGTTGGATAGCCGATAGGCACATAGAAGCCTACCAATGGATGTGGGAAAACAACCTGAAATATTTTAATATTGTGGCTACCTGCGATGTGATGGAGGATGCCGCAAAGTTGCGCGCTGAACGTATCAGCGAATTTCAAGGTGTGCAACCACAGGTTTATACTGACTTGGAAGTGATGTTGTCTCAAGCAACGGAAATAGACGCTGTGGACGTTTGCACACACAGGCACGATGTCATCGCCATCCCAAGTCTGCGAGCGAACAAAAACGTTACCATTGAGAAACCGTTTGGCTTCACCGTCAAAGAATGCCAAAACGTCATGAGCGCGGTACAACCCGGAAAAATTTTGTCGATAGCAGAGGGTATGCGCCGTGAACCAAAAGCACGCACAGCCAAATGGTACATAGACAAAGGAATGATTGGCGAACCGCGCATGTTATTTTGGAGCGAAATCAGTTGGTGGACGCATTACAGGGATTGGCGACACCATAAACTCCAGTCTGGTGGAGGCGGCGTACTTGATGTAGGCGTACACTTCGTAAACTTATGGCGGTATCTGCTCGGCGAAGCGGAAGAGGTGTTTGCTATTACAAGAACGCTTGAACCGTACAAATATTTTGAGCCACCGCATCGCCCGTATAACTATCCTTATACGAAAATCTACAAGGAGACGAAAGTCGAGGGTGCCATTGACAAAATCAAGGTGGATGTAGAGGATACAGCGTTGAGTTTGATTAAATTTGAAAACGATGTTTTGTTGGAATGGACTTTGACAAGCGCAGCACCGAGAAGGGAATTTGGCCATCAGATTCTCTACGGTTCGGAAGGCTGTATGGATTACGGGGAGGGGAAAATATATTCAGAGGGTAAAGAATATGAACTGTCCCAATTGCAGGAGGAAATGATGAGTGCGCTTGACGAGGAGACGAAAGAATGTTTCTTCCCTGGTGGTTCAACAAATCAGTTTGTAATAGAACTGACCGACTTTGCCCAAGCTGTACTTAAACAACGCAAGCCAGAAATTGACGGGATGGAAGGAATGAAGGATGTAGCAGTTTGCATGGCGGTTTATGAATCGTCGGCTTTGAACCAACTTGTAAAATTATCGGATATTGAGAACCGGAAAATTGAAAAGTATCAGCGCGACATCAATGAGGCACTCGGTATTTAGTGCAGAGCTTCAGAAAGCCCGTCCCAGTAATTCATCCAGTAAAAACTGCGCAGCCTGCTTGTCTGGGATTCTCCCGCGCACAGCGGAGTCTAAGTCAGTCATGGCAGTAACGGGCACGGCAGAGCCGACACATGAGGGGCATCCATCTTCGCACCCACAGTTACGGATGACTTCGGCAATGGTTTGTATGATGTCGTCGAATTGCTCAAGGCAACGGCGCGCATAACCCATCCCGCCCGGATATCGGTCATGAAGGAACAGGGCATCCCGGTTGAGATTTTTTGCATCCACAACTGTACCGATGTCTTGGGTATCACACATGACGAAAAATGGCGCAACTTCAACAAGCACGTTGGCAATGCCGATGAGGGCTTCACCAACGAGCAATTTTTTTTCTGCCATTTTCTTCACTACCTCTTCCGACGGCGCAAACCAGAACGCAACAGTTTCCAGTAACTGGGGGGGGAGTTCCAGGCTTTCAAAACCAAGGCTGTCCCGTGAATGAAACCGAATCTTTTTAAACATCGGTATGGATGTGGTAATCGTAACGTCGCCGTAGCCTAAAAGCCCGCCACGCCACCTTTCTTCCAGTTCCTTCTCGTCAACGCGTATCTGCGACGTTTGGACTGCCTGGGTATAGTAATCCAAGTCGCGGCGTTCCACAAAAGCTATTTTCTGGTCAAAATCCAGCTTGTTGACGAAATAGGTATCAGCGCCATGAATATAGACTGCGTGAGTATGAAGTTGCGACATGGCGCTGATTTCATCCATAGTTCCAATCACCCGCTCGCCTTCAGCCTCATCCTGAATGGTATATACCGGCCCTGCGATATTGCGCAAGTTGACGCTTGCCGCCGGATATTCGGAGCTTGCCCAGTACCAGTGTTCGTCGATATTGCGTACATATTCATCTTCTTCAAGCAACTCAAGTATCGCCGTCGCATAGGGGCCAAAGATCTCTGCTTCATCATCGCTGAGAGGAAGTTCATTCGCCGCGCACTTCAAATGCCCGACAACGATGTGGGGATTGTCCACATCTACGACAGCGTTTTCAGGATTCTGCGCAAAAAGGTAATCGCTATGAGCCATCAGAAATTGGTCGATGGGGGCGTTTTGAGCGACGAAAAAGACAACTGATTCATCACGTCCACGCCCCGCTCTTCCAGACTGCTGCCACAAACTGGCGATAGTCCCCGGATAACCTACCAGTACGCAGGCATCAAGGCTACCGATGTCGATGCCGAGTTCAAGCGCGTTTGTACTTGATACACCGAGAATTTCTTTGTTTGCCAGTTTTCGTTCGATTTCGCGCCGTTCCTCTGGGAGATAACCGCCGCGGTAGGCATGGATAGACTCGGCTAACCTACGCGAAATTGGTCTGAGCATATCACGGGAACTCTTGAATATCAGTTCAGCCGCAAGCCTCGTGCGGACGAAAGCGATGGTTTGAATGCCCTCCTTCACCAGCGCGGTCATCAGTTGAACCGCCTCGCCAACAGGACTTCGCCTGTCACCCCCCACACGCCAGTCGTCAGGTTTGCCGCTCGCTGCTTTCTTCAGTGGCGGCGGGTTCCACAGGACAAATTGTTTCGGCCCACGGGGAGAGCCGTCGTTATCGACCAATTCCATTGCAACGCCACAGATGCGTTGGGCGTGTTCTTTCGGGTTCGCTATTGTGGCAGAGGAACAGATAAACTGCGGCGTAGCGCCGTAGTGTTTACATATCCGCGCCAAACGCCTCATCACATTCGCAAGATGAGAACCGAAAACGCCCCTGTAAGCGTGTACTTCGTCAATCACAACATAACGGAGATTGGTGAAAAAGCGATTCCAGCGGGCATGTTGCGGCAATATTCCCTGGTTGAGCATGTCAGGATTTGTAAGCACGATATTCGCACCGTTCCGCATCTTTCGACGCAAACTCTGTGGTGTGTCACCGTCGTAAGTTCCCGCTAAAAATTGGATGCTGAATTCATCGGACTGGAACGCAGTAAGCCCCCTAAGTTGGTCTTGAGCGAGCGCCTTGGTGGGATAGATGGACAACATGGTGGACTGGCTGTCCTCAAGCAACGCCTCAATGACGGGGATAGTATAACACAAAGTCTTCCCGCTTGCCGTACCTGTAACGATGACGACGTTCTTTCCCTGTCGAATTTTCTCAATTGCAGTCGCCTGGTGGGAATAGAGTTTCTGGATGCCGAGTTTGTCAAGAGCTTTTTCAACCGCTTCGTGAATCCCGCCCGGTACATCCTGATAAACCGGAGGGCGCTCTGGGAGTTCTTCAATGGATACGATTTGATTGTTGAAAAAATTGTGGTTCCTGATTTGTTCTAAAAAGGTTCCAGTTTCCATAGTGTCGTATGTCCTTTCCCTGTTACTAACAAGAAACCGAGTTTTTGGGAAAAACTCGGTTTCTTCTGACTGCATCAATGGTTCGCCTCTTCTTCAGTCATTTATAGGCTTTGTTCCAAGAAAGCGAGGAAAGCAAGTAATTCCGCGCGCACTTGGGCAAACACTGTTGGAGCGTCCTCGACTAACTGTTGCATCTTTGCGGCATCAAACCGGAAAGTGTAGATATTGCGGACGATATGACGGAAACCGTGATACCCATCCAACGCCTGATGGATTTCTTCAGAAATCACGGCTGGACGTACGCCTGGCATTTCTGTTTCCATTTGCATGAGTAACACCTGGTGCCAGTTAGCTCCTTGAGGTAGGTTTCCATCAATCGTTGTTGCAATGCGTTCAAAAAGACGCTCTAAACCGCTGTAGAAGCCGTGCAGATTCAAGGCTACCCCATCTAAATAGAGGTCATCGCCGGATTGTTGAGTTCGATGCCAACCTTCCTGGGCTCGCCTCACCACGCGTTCAAGGTTATTCAATTCGTCGGATATTCGTTGTGCCAGCCGGCGTAACCGCGTACTCATAACTCTGTTCCCTCGCTCTCAATAATTTGGCGAAGGCTCATCGAACAATCTTCTGCATCCACCACATCCACCTCAAAGTCTGGGCTAATCCCAGTAGCAGCGGCCACTGCTTGGTAAAATTGATGTGCGGGAATTCCCCAAACGGCGATATCGATGTCCGACCAAGGGGTAAACCACGCACGGTGAACCAGTGAGCCAAAGGTAACTATCCGCCTTGCCCCAAACTGTGTACGCAGCAGGTGTGACACAGCGCGAGCGACTTCCCACGCCTGCTCCCACTTTTCTGATGCCTGCGGGGTATCTGATGCTCGTTCAGGGTGATATGAACTTAACTCTTCAGATGTCAAATTTAATGCTGTTCGGGCCATCTTTTCTCTCCGTCCTGTAAACATATAGTAAATCACATAATAACCAATGGTCTCGAATATGATTCCTGATTTGTTCTAAAAAGGTTCCAGTTTCCATAGTGTCGTATGTCCTTTCTCCGATCGTTACTAATACAATGGCACTATGATTGCGATTTCAACGCGTTATATGCGATTCTAAGGCAGCGAAGCACAGTACTTTTGGCAGTACTACCCCTTCATGTTGGGCACTGCTAAAATCGAAAATCAATGTATGCCTCCAACTAATCTCAAATAATCTTTAACAACTAAGCTGTATTCTTTATCATTATCTGCTTCTTTTATAAGTTCATGCTTTAGTAAATCTTTTAATGGCCCTTCTGGCTGCGCTTGATATTTATCTAACAGGGTAATAATACTAGTAGGGTAGCCAAGTTCCCTTGCGGGAACTCAGCCCCCATCAAACTGTACGTGA
>CAZRLY010000091.1:4400-19425 GCA_964601015.1 uncultured bacterium | reverse complement strand
ACTGCCGCTAATAAACATCAGGCTCAAGGTTATAGCGAACAGCTTAAATGGCGCGAAAATAGAGGAGATTTACCAGAGAATACGGAATTCTTTGTCTTTTCTGATCCTTATTCCACCACAACCATCTTCCGCACCATTCCAAATTGTCCCGCCTGAATTTTATAGAAGTATATTCCACTGGCTACTTTTTCGCCTCTTTCATCGCGTCCGTTCCAGTGAGCCGCGTTATATCTATCCACATACGTTCCAGCGGGCTTGAATCCCAGTTCCAAAGTTTTTACCAATCTGCCGCGCACATCGTAGATTGAAATGGACACTTCAGAGGAAGCGGCAATCTGGTACGGTATCCATGTTTCAGGATTGAACGGATTGGGATAATTTTGATAGAGTCGGTTCGCCGGGCGTTTTAGTGAACTGTTGGGTAGGTTTGCAACCATACTCAACCTACGGGACAGCCTTCCGCCCTCCAAAGCCGGCGCGGGGGAAGGAAGAGTTTCTCCGAAGTGCATTCCTACCAGCACCATGTCAACGATGTCCACTACGCCGTCGCCGTTCACGTCGTGGGGATTTTCGCTTCCGGGCGTTTCTTCTTCGCCCTGATGTTGTCCTACCATTGCTAAGTCAATTACATCGACTACGGTATCTCCGTTTACGTCCCAAGGCAAACTCATAGCAGAAGTATTGTCGGTTCCCACTGTGATAGTTACGGTTTGTTCGCTCTGCCCGTGGGAGGGTGCTCCCGCAGCCGATGCGTCTTTGGCGATGAAGGTAACTTTATACGTCCCAACTTGCGTTGGAAGTGGTATCCACTTGAATAGCCCCGTTTCCATGAAGGTAGCGCCGGGGGGGAGTTGTGCGACGCTGTATTCAAATTTATCGCCGTCAACATCCGTTGCCGAAATTTGGAACAGGATTTCCTCGCCAGGCTCTACATGGATGTCCTTAATTTTGCTTATCTGCGGGGGTTGATTTTTGTCAAGGACGGTTATTTCTAAGTCCATATAGTCTGACGCAACGCCGTCGAAGGTTGAGAAACGGACGTAGTATGTGCCCTTTTGTGTATGGAGTGGCATCCATAAGAAGGTATTGTAGATGTTAAAGACTGCGCCGGGCGGGATATTGTACGCGCCGTAGGATAGGTTATCATCGTCATTATCCGTCGCTTGGAGGGTGAATGTAAGTTCATCCCCTTCGTAGATTTGCAAGCCTTTTGAAGTGTCTATCATCAGGGGAGTGCCATTCAATTTTCCACTTATCCTTCGATTTAGTATCGGAGGTTGATTGACATTGGCGACGACGATGGTAACCGTTATTTCTGGTTTTGCATTTAGAACCATTTGAGAGCTTTTGTTATCGGTGGCGATGAAGGTAACGTGGTAGACACCCACTTGCTGGTAAGACGGTACCCAGCGGAATAGCGCGCGTTGCGTTGAATCCGTTGGCATCTCACCTGACAGAACATCCTCGTTTACTGCGTCAAAGCTCGCGCCGAGGGGCAAATTATTCGCAATGAGGATTATCGCATCGGCGTCTGCGTCTGTGGCTGTGACGTAAAAACTCAGCTCTTCGCCTTCCAATACCGTCTGATTTTGTATTGCCGATATTTCGGGAGGGTGGTTGATATCTAACACAGTGAGGGGCGCGACTTTGGTATCGCTGCCGCCATTTGGGTCAATTACTGTGAAATTAAGTTGGTAGAATCCTGCCTGGCGGAAATTGGGACACCATGAAAATCGGGTGTTCACAAGGGAAGCACCTTCCGGCATCGGCGAGACTTTATATTCAAGTAGTGAATGCTCTCCGTCCCATTCATGCTCTCCGTCCGGGTCAATTGCCTCAATGAATATCGCCCACTCTTCACCTTCCGAGATAGAGACATTTGAAAATTTGGTTAAGATAACGGGTGCGCGATTGGTGTTCGCTACGCTAATTTTTCTTCCAATTGAGCTTGAGCTACCCAAATTATCAGTTGCCCAAAATGTTATCTCATAGTTTCCCGCTTGCGTGAAGTCTGGCGTCCAACTGAATTTCCCAAGGGTAGTGTAAGCGTTTTGCTTGACTGTAGCCGAAGTCGCTAAGACTTCAGTCTCGAAAGTCGCTCCTTGAGGGAGATGCGCGGCTGTTAATGTGGAAGTTCCGCCCTCCGGGTCAATTGATTTCACTTCAAACTCAATGTTTTCGCCCTCCTGACTGAGCAAAATTCTGTCGTGGTTCTGTCCTTCAAAAGTAGGCGCGCAATTAACGTCTTCTACAGTTATGGTAAATCTTTGACTGTCTTTTTCGCCCTTGCCATCGGCAACTGCTATGGTGACATCGTAATCGCCCGCTTGTGTGTGAGAAGGCGTCCAACTAAATATAGCGGATGTCGTGTCCTCATTTTGCCTTACGTCTTCCACTGAAAGGGACGCGCCGTAGGGCAATCCCTCGTTGAAGTAGGTTAATTTCTCGCCGTCTAAATCCGTTGCAATTACTAAAAACTCTAATGGCTCTCCCTCTTCAATTTGCTTATCAACGATGTCGACGAGTTTAGGGGGGGAGTTTACGTCGGTTACGGTTATGTAAAAACTTTGGGTTGCAGTTCCCCCTAAACCGTCCGATGCGTAAACTGTGATAGGATAGTCGCCGGTTTGTTTAAGAGAGGGTTGCCATGAAAACTCCCCCGTTTGTGTCTCTAAAGACGCTAATTCGGGAAGTATCTCTGCGGTGTAGGTGATAGCGTCGTCATCCGGGTCAATTGCTTCAATTTGAAAGGATACCATCTCACCTTCGGGGATATTTTTATTTGCGATGGGGTTCATAACGGGCGCGCGGTTGTTATTTTGCACTGTGATACTAACAGTTTGTCTGCTGGTATTTCCAAGCGTATCGGCAGCTATAAACGTTACTTTGTAATCACCCGACTGCGCAAAAGTTGGACGCCATGTAAATTGCCATTGAGCTTCAGTAGGGGCAGCTCTGTGTGGCTGCTTTTTGAATGTTGAGCCAACTGGCAAATTTTCTGCGATAATAGTTGATTCTTCGTTATCCGGGTCAATTGCTGCTACTGTAAATAACAGCAACTCGGTTTCTTTGGTGGTTTTGGTATATTCCGATGGAACTTCTTGACTTTCATCGAAGGGGGCGGTGAAGCTTGGCGGGCGGTTGGTGTAAAGGACAAATTCGGCCTTCAAATCTGGGACATCCACCGGGGAAACGATTATGCGGTTTTCTCCATTGTTCGATGGTTGAACCCCTGAACCAACGGATTGGTTGCTTGTGTTAGCAGCGTTCTTCGCAAGTTGGAACAACACGCTGGTTTGTCCATTACCATCGGTTACGGCCTCAAGGCTGTCCAAACCAATTAAATCTCCGCTACTCATAGACAGGAGCAGTTTCCCGTTTCCTTCTTTTACCTCGTAGGTGACAATGGCATCTTTCACCGGGTTTAAGAACCCGTCCAATATGGTAACTACCAACGGCTCAAGCAGTACAGTCCCTGCGATTCCGCGTTGATTGTCGCCTTTTAGCTTGAAGATTTTCTGCGGCGCGTCTGGTTCTGCCGTGGCTTTGAATATCACAGGTATACTCATGACGGTAGGCGGTTCTGTCCAGGCTCGTGGGGGGAGGGATAAAATTGAAGCGGCAATAATGTTGTTTTCGATGCCGCTTTTAGTTCCTAAGGTCAAATTTGCCACTGCCATGCCGTTCTCGTCCGTCATGACGTTTAATCGTCTTCTATTATAGTCCAGCCTTCCGCTTCCCGACTCTACGAGGAAAGTCACTTCCGCTTCGGGTATGGGGTTGTTCAAATCGTCTGAGACGACGACTTTGAGCAGTTGGTTGAGCGGTTGTCCTACTATGCCGATTTGCTTATCGCCACTGATTTTGACGAGTTTTATCTCGCTTCCCACATTGGCAACCGCTGTGAATGTAATGGGACTGCCAACTAATGCCCCGGCACGCACCTCCAATTTATTCTCTCCCGCGCCCGCTCCCAACGCCCATGTCACCGCAATTCTACCGTCAGAGCCAGTCTCAAGAACCTTCATCTTAAACCATTCTTCTTCCTCTTTTTCAAAACTTCCGCCTTCGAGAAGCCCGTCTCCCGCGGCAACGGCGAAATGCAGCGGGAAAAATGGGACAGGGTTGTCGTACAAGTCGGTTACTTCGACTATCAGCGGTTCGTTTAGTGGTTCACCGACAATACCATTTTGACCGTCTCCTGCAATCATCGTCAGTTTGTGCGCTGATGATGCCTCCGCTGATGCCCTGAAATACAACGACGGGCTGTAGAATCCAACAGGACTGGCTAAGACGACGTTGTTGTTGACTCCAGCTTTTTCCCCTAAGATTAAATTTACACTGACTTTGCCGAATATATCTGCATAGCCTGTGATTTCACCCACAGGAACGAGTGACGGGACTACCCCTGTTACCAATCCTCCTCCTCCCAATATTACCTTGAAATTTACCTCAACGCCCTCAACGGGGTTGTCAAATTGGTCTTTTACCAGCACAACTAACGGTTGTGGAAGGAGTTGGGCTACTGTATTTGTCTGTCCATCTCCTGAAAAGATTTCAAGTTCAGTAGCATAGGTTGACTTTGCCATAGCGTTGAAGATAACTTCAAAGCCAGCGAGAGTCGCTTTTACCTTGTTCACGACGGTTACATCCGTACCCAAAATAAACTCAACAGTTGCCTTGCCTTCAGCGTCGGTATGGACTGTGGTTTTAACCACAGGAACGGTTACAGAGGAGGATGGCTCAACAGCGGATGTCGTTTCAACAAGCAGTCCGCCGCCTGCGATAACTTCAAATACAATGTCCTCGCCATGAATTGGGTTGCCAAATCGGTCTTCGGCGATAACTACTAACGCCCCCGGCAGGGCTTTTCCGGCTGTTCCAATCTGCTCGTTGCCGGAAAAGATTGTTAGGTTCGCCGCTACGTCTGGTATTGTCCTTGCGCTGAAGATAATAGGCGTTCTTCCTGACAACAGCGTTGTATTTGCTTCAACTATGTGTTCTTTCTCAACGGAGGTGGGCAATACCAACGTAACCTTTGCCTGCCCTTTTTCGTCTGTGGCGATGTCCACGCTGCGTGTGCCTATTGATTGCATTCCGTAAGGGCGAAGCGTACCTGAACCAACTTTAACAGTAAAGTTTACCGTGCCACCGCTGATGGGATTGTTGTACCTATCCACTAACGTAACGACGAAGGGGGAAGGCAAGGGCAGTCCCGGCGAATCGGTCTGATTATCGCCTGAAGTTTTAATCAACTCGTCGGCTTCCAGTGCATTCGCCGATGCGGTAAAATATACAGAGGAAGACTCAATTCCTTCCAACCATGTGCGGACGATGTTGTTATTCGCCCCCGCCAGTGAGCCAGGTTTTAAGTAAGTTAGCGTACTACCACCAATGTCAGTTTTTACTTCCAGCTTAGTTACCCAGGCGTTTCCGTCTCCCGACGAAAGCATTCCGCCACCCTCTACTACCTCAAACAGGACGGGCGCTTCTTCTACAGGATTGCCAAGGTGGTCGCGCAAAACCACGACTAATGGGGCTGGTAATTGCTGTCCTGCTGTCCCCATCTGCCCGTCGCCGCTTATTTTTACAAGTTTAACGCCCGTAGCCGGTTTTGCCGATGCTACAAAAAGGATGACTGGCGTACCTTCAGTTGGTTCGGCGTTGTGCGGAGGGGGGTTCTGCCCGGGTACCCAAACTCTCACCGTGTTGTTGTGTTCGCCAGATTCTGCCCCCAAAATCAGCATACTTTTTGCCTGTCCCAACTGGTCAGTTTGTGTGAAAATTTTTTCTTTAGCGTCGTTGGGTAAATGGTATACGGGGAAAAGCGTTCCACCGCCGGCTGTAACTTCAAACATCACTTCCGTATACAGCACTGGATTGTCGAATTTGTCTACCACAGTGACTACGAGCGGCTCTTCAAGGATAGTATCGACTGTCCCCGTTTGGTTATCCCCCGAAGTTAATTTCAGCGAGGCGGGTATGTCCGGCAGGGCTGAAGCAACAAAGTTGACTGGTGAAGGTTGAGGTGCCAGCGGCACAGCAATTTTGACTTCTACTATCTGCTTTTTTTCCCCGGCCATAGTACCGTTGAAATATTTCACTAACGCCATTCCGTCTTCGTCTGTCTTTTGGATAATTGTAGGTACAGGCGCGTATGTTTGCCCTTGTTCATTTCCGCCGAGCATCGAGAGAGTACCTAAACCATCAATGACAGAAAATTGAACGTTCGCAAGGGGGACAGGATTATCGAATTGGTCTTTTACTACGACAGTCAACGGCAGTGGCAACGGTTGGGCGACTTTTTCCACCTGCTCATCGCCTGAAATCTTTGAGATTATCGCTGGTACGTCGTGTTCAGCGCTTGCGGTGAAGAATATTGTGGGAAGTCCAGCATATTCCATTACGCTGGCAGTGGCGATGTTATTGTCCCTGCCTGCGACTTGCCCCAAAAGAAACACTACTGACGCTTCTCCGTATTCGTCTGTTTTCACGACAAGTTCGGTTGTCCCACCGGACAACTGATTCTCTTCAATTAGTTTCCCACCGCCCATGCTGACTTTGAACAAAATGCTCGCATTTTTAACAGGATTGTCAAATTTATCCTTTATCGACACCTTTAACGGATTCTCAAGTGGTTTCCCCACAACGCCCAAAAACGGCTCTTCGGTTATGCGACTAAAGGCTATTCCTGTAGTATCTGGTTCGGCTAAAGCGGTGAAAGTAGCGATGCTCTCCGTCCCGCCAACGCCGGCGATTCGCGCTTTAAGGCGGTTTTCGCCTGAGAAAGTACCTAAAGTCCACCATGCTATGGCACGCCCATCTACGCCTGCTTTCACGGTTATTTCCGATGAAGCGCCGTAGATGAGATTTGGTGCCGCCGTCCCACCGCCTGCAACCACCTCAAAGGATACATCGGCATCCGATACGATGTTCCTGTAGGCATCCTTGACAATGACTATCAACGGCCCTTCCAACGGAGTACGCACAACCCCCGTTTGTTCATCTCCGGAGGTTTTCTCTAAGTATGCCGCCTCTGCAACAGAAGCAGAAGCGCGAAAGGTGACGGCAACCCTCTCATCGTCGTTCAAATAGGCTTTTACGCGGTGTTGGGTGGTGGCAGATGAACCCAAGGTAAACTCAACAGCGGCTCTTCCATCTTCGTCGGTGGTTATCCACTGTCTCACTTGCGGGTATTTTGAACCATCTACATCCTGTATTTTTCCATCGCCCATAATTACTTCAAAAACAATCAGAGTATCGAATATTGTGTTTCCAAATTCGTCTGTCAGGATAAGGGATAGCGGTTGTGGCAGTTTTTCCCCGACAGTCCCTACCTGATTATCGCCTCCCTCTATCAACAGGTTTTTGGGCTCGCCTTCTACTGAAGAGGCAGTGAAAGTAACCGAAAGCGATGGTTTGTAAGCGAGATAAACTTCAAATTCATTGCTATCATCTCCCGCCTTTGGGCCGAGTATTGGCGTAACGTTTGCCTTGCCTTCACTGTCAGTTTTTACTTCCATGATGGTATGAGAATTTGGATAGCGTCCATCGCCGCGAATAATCTCAAAAATCACCAACTCATCCGATACGGGGTTGAAAAAATCGTCTTTCACGGATACAACCAGCGGATACTTCAGTGATTGACCGACTATACCGCTCTGCCCATCCCCGCGTTCTTTGTTAATTTTTGTTGTTGTTCCTGCGATAGCGGATGCGTTGAATATCTGCGGAGAACCGCTGTTTACATAAGCAGTAGCCTTGACACTAATTGCTCCTATTTTTCCACCAAGCGTCAGTGTTGCTTCGGCGAATCCATCTTCACCTGTTTCCTTATTGTTGTTTACTAAACCATTGATTGTGGCATCTCCTTCAATTACGGTAAATGTAACCCTCCGTCCTGATACGGGATTTCCAAATCGGTCAGTTATCTGTACAACAAGAGGCTGGGGTAGTTTTTGGCTAACCTTTTCCGTTTGTCCATCGCCCGATACTTTCTCCAACCGGTTGGGTTCTCCTGCTTCCGCTGTGGCGATGAAAGTAACAGCGTCGCCATTTTCAAGAGATGCTTTCACACTGTTGTTTTGGACGTCTGCGATAGTACCTAAAGTCAGGGTAGCTCTGGCTTCGCCTCTGGCGCTTGTGAAAAGAACGGCGGAGGACGAACCGTTGATTTTTCCGCCACCGGCGATTATTTGAAATGTCACCGCACTGTCTGCCGCAGGGTTGCCAAATTTATCCAGCACCGACACTACAAAAGGTTCAGCCAGGGATGTCCCTACTTTTCCTGTCTGTCCATCTCCACTAACTATCCAGATCTCAACGCCTTCTGACTTTACAGCCGACGCGGTAAAAGTCAATGGACCGGCGGGATAGTCTTCCAATGTTGCGGTTGCGGTGTTTGTCCCTAAATTTGCACCCAAAGTTAATGTGGATTTAGCCTCGCCAGTGCTGTTTGTATATACGATGATGCTCGACGAACCGCCGAAATTGCCGCCTCCTGAAGTAACCTCGAATGTAACCTTTTGTCCCGATAGGGGGAGAAAATCCTGTTTGACGGAAACTACATAGGGAACAGGGAGCGTCTCATTTGGCATGCCAGTCTGGTTATCGCCAGACACTTTTACAAATACCTTTACTCCACCACCGATTGCAACCGTGGCTCCTGCCGTTGCTGGTTGCGCAGCGCTGCCACTTGGAAAACTTACTCTGGTGACGCGGTTATGTTGTGAGTCAAAATCAAAGTTGATGGTAGTCGTCCCATCAGCCACAGCCCTGAACTTCAAAGTAGCCACAAGTCCCTGCCCTGATTTACCGCCCTGCAATTGAATCTCAGTATAGTCCAACTGAAATTTATCTATTCCGTTCGGTTCATCATGGGTATTGTTTTCTAAGGGCAAACCACTTAGAAAATCACCCTGTAAAAACGGTTGTATGCCGTCTTTAGATGGATTCTGGTCAATTGCTTGAATAAGCGAATCGTCAATGGAAATATATATAGAATAACCGTTGATAGATTCTCCCTTTGTATCTATCTCTACTTGCACATCAAAGGTGTCGCCAACATTTCCCCAAAAGGCGTTACCACCGTTAGACGGATTAATTAATTTTACGCTAATCTGTGCTGAAGAAGAAACTGCGATGAAAACGAAAATGCTTAGTGATAAGAGAATTAATAGTGTTGTTTTGGGCATGAGTATCACCTGAACGAACGGCTGGTTAGAGTAAATAAAAATGGGCATATTCCATTCGATAAAATAGAATATGCCCTCCTACGAGATGGTGAAAATTACTGACTAACCTCTCGGAATACACGACTTTCCAGGTTAGGTTAGATATCGAAGATGCTGTATAATAGCTGAAAATCCATTAGTTTAAGTTTAGCAAAGTTCATGCCAAAGGGAAGGGGGGAGATGGTTCACCCCTGAAATTATGCCATGATAAGGCATGGTGGGATAAACTCGGCGGGTAAATCAACTAACTAATACCGTTCATCGCTTAAAAATGTGCAAAGCGTTTCATTCGGGCTGCAACGTTATGCACAAATTGCGTTCCGCTTCAAATAGAATACATTAAAAAAAGGGCGAGGAAACTTCCTCGCCCCATTCAGCGGTGGTTAGTTTTGAACGTTACATTTTTTAACCACGGAGGCACGGAGTCTGTAGAGCACTTTCTCGTAGAGCGTAAGTACCGTTTCGCGCTTCACGCTTGACGCTCTACGTTTTTTCACGCTTCACGTTTTTCCTCACCTGAAGATAAAATTATCACCTTCAACATCCATTTCCACAGTATCGCCTTCGGTGAATTTGCCTTCCAGCAGGTGCATCGCCAACTGGTCAAGAATGACGCGTTGAATTGTCCGCCGTAACGGACGAGCGCCGTAAACCGGGTCAAATCCTTGCGTGACGAGTTTGTCTTTTGCGTCATCAGTAAGCGTTAGCCCTATTTTCCTCTCTTCAAGGCGATGTTTCAGTTCCGTCAGTTGCAGTTCAACTATCTGTTTTATCTCCTCAATTCCGAGTTTGCTAAATACGATGATGTCATCAATTCTGTTGAGGAATTCGGGACGGAACCTCTCGCGCAATGCCGTCATCACGCTCTCTCGTATTTCATCATTTTCCATGTTGCCAACTTCCTGAATCCACTGGCTTCCCACGTTAGAAGTCATGATGATGACGGTGTTTTTGAAATCCACCGTTCTCCCGTGTCCGTCGGTCAAACGTCCATCGTCGAGGATTTGGAGCAGGGCGTTGAATACTTCCGTGTGAGCTTTTTCGATTTCGTCGAACAGGACGACAGAATACGGGCGGCGGCGCACAGCCTCTGTCAACTGTCCACCTTCATCGTAGCCGACGTATCCCGGCGGCGCACCGATGAGCCGAGAAACGGCGTGTTGTTCCATGTACTCGCTCATGTCTAAGCGAACCATCGCGTTCACGTCATCAAAGAGAAACTCAGCCAGAGTTTTTGCCAGATGCGTTTTACCAACGCCCGTCGGACCCAAAAAGATAAACGAACCGATTGGGCGGTCAATATCTTGCAAGCCCGCTCTTGCCCTTCGGATAGCATTTGACACCGATTCCACGGCTTCAGCCTGCCCTTTCACTTCCTCTTTGAGGCGTTCTTCCATATTCACTAACTTTTCGATTTCGCCCTCCATCAGCCGCGACACTGGAATGCCCGTCCACTTAGCCACAACTTCGGCTATATCCTCCTCGTCTACCTCCTCTTTGAGCATCTTAGTTTGGCTTTGTAGGACTTTGAATCCCTCTTGCGCTATTTTCAACTGGTCTTCCAATTTAGGCAATTCGCCATATACGATGCGGCTCGCCGCCGACAAGTCACCCATTCGTCTCGCCTGTTCCTCATCAAGTTTGAGTGATTCCATCCGTTCCATAATCTGACGTATATTCTGGATAGTATCCTTCTCTTTCTGCCAGTGCATTTTCATCTGGATGGATGTTTCGTTGAGTTCCGCTAATTCCTCCTTTAGCTTTTCCAGTCGCTCTTTCGACGCCTCATCCTTCTCCTTTGCCAGCGCATGGCGTTCGATTTCCAACTGCTTGATTTTCCTGTCAACTTCGTCAATGTCGGTAGGCACGCTGTCAATCTCAATGCGCAAGCGGGAAGCGGATTCATCTATCAGGTCAACTGCCTTGTCGGGCAAAAACCTGTCGGAGATGTAGCGGTTGGACAACACAGCGGCGGCAACAAGAGCGGCATCCTGGATGTGTACGCCGTGATGTACTTCGTAGCGTTCCTTCAGTCCGCGCAGGATGGCGATGGTATCTTCTACGGATGGCTCACCGACAAAAATCGGCTGGAAACGCCGTTCCAGAGCAGCATCTTTTTCTATGTGTTTGCGATATTCGTCTAAGGTTGTAGCGCCGATGCAGCGCAATTCGCCGCGTGCTAAAGCAGGTTTGAGCATGTTGGAAGCGTCCACAGCACCTTCGGCAGCGCCAGCGCCCACGATGGTGTGGAGTTCATCTATGAACAGGATAACCTCGCCCTCCAAATCCTGCATCTCTCGAAGCACAGCCTTCAACCTTTCCTCAAACTCTCCCCTGAACTTTGAGCCAGCCACCAGCGCGCCTATGTCCAACGCCACAAGCCTTTTATCCTTCAAAGTTTCTGGGATGTCCCTGGCAACTATTCGTTGCGCCAGCCCCTCCACAATCGCCGTCTTCCCGACGCCCGGCTCGCCTATCAAAACAGGGTTGTTCTTCGTCCGGCGTGACAAAACCTGCATCACCCTACGGATTTCATCATCTCTGCCGATAACTGGGTCAAGTTTGCCCTTCCTGGCTTCCTCGGTCAAATCACGTCCAAACCTCTGTAACGCCTGGTATTTGTCCTCCGGGTTCTCATCGGTTATCGGCTGCGAGCCGCGAATATCGACGAGTACCTTTAGAATATCCTCTTTGGTTACGTCATTTTCCCGCAAAATCCGTCCAGCGGGAGTATCCTTGCTATCGACTATGGCAATCAGAATATGTTCAGAACTCAGAAATTGGTCTTTTAATTGATGTGCTTCCTTCCAAGCAGAATCAAATATATTTTCCAGAGAGCGCGATATGTATAGTTGCGCGCCCTTGCCGTATACCTTCGAGCCCTTTTGTAGTTCATCTTCTAAAGCATTTTTTATCGCTGTGGCGTTCGCGCCCAGTCTCTGGACAATCGGCACAACAACTCCATCTTCCTGCTGCAACAGGGCTAACAGGAGATGTTCTGGAGTTATTTCCTGGTGGTCAAAATTACGTGCTATTTCATGAGCGTTTTGTACAGCGTCGCGTGATTTTAAGGTAAGTCTATCTAATCTCATATTTACTATCCCCCCAGTATAGAGTTTTGCTATGCTTGTAGGGCAATATATGTGCCAATCTCAGTAAAATAGCCGCTGACGGGAACACACGGAGTGGACACACATCAACGGCTATTCGGCAAGATGTCAGGCTGGCAAGTTTCTTTCGGTGAGCGATTTTAGTATGTCATTTTGGCAACGCTAAGTCTACCTACTTTTCCATACCTCTTCCAGCGTTTGTGCATGAAGAGCCCGTTTATACAATTCGGTCAGTTCATCCACATTATGCACGGCTTCGAGTTGTGAAACAAGTTCTTCGGAGAGGGAACCAAATTTGCTTTCCAAAAGCATCCGTAAATCCTCCCGTTTCGCCTGGAGGATTGCATTCGTGCTGGCACGAATACTGGCATTTCTTTTCTCTTCCTCAAGCACTTTTCGTATGGGTGCCATCTCATGGATATGTTGAGGATAGTCTTCAAACCATCTCTCCAGGGCGCGCTTCAGTCCTGGCGTTAATTCCTGGTATCTTCCAGACATTCTTCTCACTCCTTCTACCTACCTTTCCATGCCTCTTCCAACGTCTGCGCGTGAAGAGCCTGTTTATACAATCGGGTCAGTTCATCTGCATCACGCACGGCGTCGAGCTTCGAAACAAGCTCTTCGGGGAGTGTACCGAATTTGCTTTCCAAAAGCCAACTTAAATCCTCACGCCTGGCATTTCTTTCCCGTTCCTCAAGCACTCTTCGCATTGGTGCCATCTCATGGATATGTTGAGGATAGTCTTCAAACCATCTCTCCAGAGCGCGCTTTAGTCCTGGCGTTAATTCTTGGTATCTTCCAGACATTATTCTCACTCCTTCCATCAGGGTTTCTAAGTCAATATTAACCCCGACTTGAAACAAAATCTCGACATACTCGGTCAAGCCTTTCCTGACAATTTCCTCAAAAAACTCCAGCATCTTCTTGCCCTTGGCAAGAATTAACAACGGATAATTCTTCTCAATAACGTCCAACTCTGTTGCCACAACGATTCGTCTTTCGATTTCCTGCTCTCTTATGTAGATGCCCGGCTCTTTCGTTGGGGAGAAACCAAGTTCCGTTTTCAAATCATCTAAAATCTTATCAGGACGAACCGAACAAACGATTGTAATGGTTGCATTCTTAGGCAATTGATTTGCTTCTTCTGGCTGTTTCGCCAGCAACCCATAAGCTCGCGAAACTATCGTCATATAACCGGGAAGGTTAATCGGGTCCTCGGGCGATTTCAGTTCCAGCGAATTGATGCCTCGGAAGAACCAGAACGCTGTGTCTATGAGACGTTGGAGGTGTTTCTCCTCACACCGAATCACAGCATCAATCGTTTTAGCTCGTCTTGAGACTTCCACTTCTGTTTCGACCGGAATATTCCACTTTTGAAACAGACGTTCATAAAATGCTTTGTAGGCGGAATCATAATCCTGGGGCATTCATTACCTCCAGAGGTTTCTATGTCTTCTTCTCTGTGGAATTATAACATAATCCCCTCGCAAAATCAAGTAGATTGGATGCGATGTACCTTTGACATTTTAAGCCTTGCCTTCCTTAACAATTAATGTTATTATTTTACCATAAACAAACCCAATGAGAAAAACTCAAAATTGACATTTCGGATTTGGCAAACTCGCTTTGTCCATTTTTACAAGTTTCAAAATATTCTCTCAAGTTTGATGACATTGAAGCCGATACTCAAGTCAAATCCCAAAAAACTATAAATTTTAATAATAATCTATTGGAGGAATAACAATGAAACACACCATTTACACTACCATGATTTTAATAATCTTCGGAGCAGTCTTGTTCTCAAACAACAGTTCTGCACAATTTCAATCACCCGTGGATTTTCCGATATATGTGGGTGATTCAGGAACCCGAATAGCCGTCATCAATGACGCCGGAGACATCACTGAATATCTAGGGCTCACCACGATTCCACCCAGCGTGCCAGCAGGCATTGCATTTGACGGTGAAGGCACATTGTATGTAGCGGAATTTTCGTTGCCCTATCGGATATCAGAAATAGATCTTAATACAAAGACCAGGACGATAATCGCAGAAGGAGGCGAACTCTTCACACCGTCCGGGCTGGCATTTGACTCTATGGGTAGATTGTATGTGTCGGAATATGGCAATGATTTCGGCGCTGGCGAAATTTCCAGGGTTGACACCAGCACAGGAGAGGTAACCCTTATAGCGGAAGGGTTGAATGGACCGGTTGGTATCGCCTTCGATGACGATGGCATATTATATGTGGCGGAATCCCTCAGCGAATCCCTCAGCGGCACGATATCGAAAATTGACCCGAGAGGGGAAACAGAGTTCCCACTGGAGGTGTTTGCTGTGGCAGGCGGATTTTTGGGGCCAAATGGCATAGCGTTTGGTGATGACGGACTCTTGTATGTTTCGGAGTTAGCCGGTCTGCGAATATCCACCGTTGACATTGAGACATACGCTGTCAATCGCTTAGACATAACGATGCCAGCGGACGAGTATTTGGTGCCTAATAAAATAGCGTTTGATAAAAACGGATTTTTGTATGTAACGGCACCATACTCAACGGCACCGGATACTGTCAATATTAACAGTAATGGATATAACGGAAAAATCTGGAAAATTGACCTTAATACACAAGAAGCGGTGGTATTTAGGTCAATTTTCCAGATTTTTCCGTTATATCCATAACTG
>CAZRLY010000091.1:0-4390 GCA_964601015.1 uncultured bacterium | reverse complement strand
TATGTAACAGACCCAATAAATTCAACAATCTGGAAGGTCGACTTGAGCGATAGCACAGCAGAAGTTTTTGCGAGCGGCCTCATAGGGCCCGCCTATTTAGCTTTCACCGGACAATTGGATGCCTCGCTAACGAAACCCGCGCCCGTAATTACGAACATTGAACCCAACGAAGGCCCAACATCTGGCGGCACAGTAGTTACTATCACAGGCGAGAACTTCCTTCCCAAAGCAAAAGTATTCTTTGGCGACAATCAGGCCAACGACATACCTGTGGTTGTTGATGAATCGGGGACAGAAATCACAGCTCTGTCGCCAAGCGGCGTGAAAGGACTTCAGGGTGTCAAAGTGGAAAATTGGGATGGACAGTCTGTGACTTTGCCGGATGGTTTCAACTATATCTCATCATTATTGGGTGATGTCAGCGGCGACGAGCAGATTACGGCTTATGACGCCACCTTAATCTTGCAATTTGTAGTCGGATTAATCACCAAGTTCCCGGCGGCAATAAGCTCATCACCGCCCGATATTCCCCCCCGCAACCATACCGTATCCGTGCCGAAACTCTCCGTCGCGCCAGGCGAGCGCGTTCGCGTGCCGATTACGATTGACGATGTGTCAGGCGTAACGAGCGGTGGAATTGTTCTCACTTGTGATACGGATATGTTGAATGTAATCGAAGTCACACCGTCCGGCATGATGTCCGGCTACTACTGGCAGTATCGAGCACAAAACAACCAGATTCGCATTGCCTTCGCGGGTACCAACCGCGCGGTGGGCGGAGGCGCGTTGTTCTATATCGAGTGTGAAGGCAATATTCACGCAGCCGGTCAGCAGATTCCCATAATTCTGGAGAAAGTACAATTGGGCAATAGCCTCAACGTTACAAAAATACATGGCTCTGTTACGGTGTCGCCGGCTAAAACTGCTTTGCTGTCTAATTACCCCAACCCATTCAACCCTGAGACATGGCTACCATACCAATTATCTAATGATGCGTTCGTCACCATCAGCATCTACAATGCTAAAGGGCAACTTATCCGCACTATCAATTCAGATAATAAGAACGCTGGTATCTACGTCACGAAGGACAGAGCAACCTATTGGGATGGCAAGGATAACCTGGGGCAGTCTGTGGCATCAGGCGTGTACTTCTACTCCCTGCAAGCAGGAGATTTTAGAGCAACACGTCGGATGGTAGTGATGAAATAAAGAAATGAAAATTTGGGAACGCCGTCTTCAGGCAGTAATTTTCTCGCTTAAAAGCGGCGTTCCGATTACCCGCCGTCATTCAACATTCTGCGTTAGTTCGCGCATCTTCTCTATCTCCGTCTTCAACAAAACGCAATTGCTGGCTATTTCTGGTTGTCCCACCTTTGAGCCGATGGTATTAGCCTCCCTGAGCATCTCCTGAAGCAGAAAGTCCAACTGCCTGCCGACTGGCTCATCGGAAGCTATGCCCCCTGCAAATTGTTCACAATGGCTCTCAATACGAACTATCTCCTCTGTGATGTCCGCCCGTTCAGCCAGAACCCCTGCTTCCATGATTATACGCGATTCATCTATTTCCACTTTCCCTTTGAGCAATTCTTCCAAACGCTTCTTTAGCTTCTCGTGATATTCTCTAACAAAATCACTGCTGGATAGTTTAATCTGTGACAGAAACGTTTTGACGGTTTCAAGCCGTTGATTCAAGTCGATTGATAAAGACGCTCCCTCAGTTTCCTTCATCAAATTTAGTCCTTCGATGGCAGTTTTTAAGAGTTCTTCAACGCTGTGCCAGATGCGATTTTCCCCCAGTTCCTCCTCCTCAAATACCAAAACACCGGGCAAGCGGGTAAACATTTCGAGAGTAATTTCATCTTTCAGTCCAAGCTCATCACGCAATCCAGACAACTCTTGATAATACTTTTTAGCAAGTTGTAAATCCAAAGTGAAGTCAGCATGGGAAGCGTCACCGCCCGCTCTAATTTCGAGGGAAAGATTTATCTGCCCGCGCGAAATTTGAGATTTGATGAAATTATGTATCTTAATTTCAAAGCTGGATAACTGGGGAGCGATATGCAAGGTGATATTGCAATATTTGTGATTGACCGATTTAATTTCAACGGTTAAATAACCTAAGTCTGTGTTTAGTTCGCTTCTGCCGAAGCCTGTCATACTTTTGAGCATTGTTATACCGAATAGTGATGGGTGAATCGTGATGGGCAAATCACTCATCACTCATTCTTGTTTTTAGTTTCTGCGCTAAAATATACCTGGTAACACACAGTTTGTCAAGGGAAATATCTGTAATGTAGAAATTCCCCACATGTTGTTTAGATATATCTGGAGTGAAAAGACCGCTTCGCCCCTTCGGGCAAAAATCAACGGAGTGTATTTTTGCCCGTAGCGAAACCAAGGCTTCATTCGTGATTATTGGTGGTTCACGAAGTAACCACTTCCCACTCCCAATATATCCGGTGGGGAATTTCTAAATGTCAAGACATCTCCTTGACATTTATCATCATTTGTTGTACAATGTCCCAAATCAAGAAAATAACCGAAAGGAGAAAAAGATGTATTTACTAATTACAAAATATTTTATGGAGGCTTGGATGGCAATACAAGTTAATGGAGATGTAGCGACAAGGGCACGGGTAGAAAGATTACTTCAGCAAATTTGTTCCTTAGCGTCGGTAGACGATGCAACTGGGCAAGTAACCATGCCATCGGGTTCTCTTGAAGAAGATGAGGACGAAGGTTGTAAATGTTTATGGGCATTAATAAATCACAATCGTACAGTAACAATTATTGACCTACCCGGCCCTAATTCAGTTGTTCCTGATAGTGGTGGCAGAACAATAGGACAGGTTGGGGGTGGAGCAATTAGCAGAGGGCCAGGCGCAACACTTCAACCAGATGGAAGTGCTGGACCAGGTTCTGATTCCACCGTTTATATTGATAGTAGCAGTAATAATGACCTTGGCTATCACGGATTTGACACAGGAGGGAACATAATTGATGCTTCTTTATTTATAATTTTGGCACATGAATTATGTACCGGGCATGCTTTTCACAATGCCAATGGTACCGCCGAAACAACATCTGCTGGAAGAGAAACGCAAGCTATTAGTCATGAGAATAGAATTAGAGCAGAAAAACAACCCCCTTATCACAAAAGAACTGGACACGGCGCGGGCCCCAATACGAGGGCACAATGGATAGAGTTGCTAATCAAAAGGATTATCCGATATATGATATGGTGGATAAGTAGGGTTTTTCGACGACTTCTTGGTCTGAGGTAATGATTATGAAAAGAAATAATCAAGAGATAACCAAAGTGGATATTTTAGTCCAAATAGCACCCGTAAAAATAGATTATTCATATAGAGAACCAATTGGTATACAATACTCAGTAAGAAATGAATTGGGAGAAGACATTTATTTGGTTGAAGGGTTGCAATATTATATTCTTGAGGAAGATAATGCTTTGAATATTTCTTTAGCTGAAATAAAAATACCTGAAAATATAGACATTTATGGATATGTAGTTCCAAAATTGAGGAAGCTAAAGAAAAATAAAGAGATAAGAGAAGCAATAAAAGTGAATATGCCTTTGAAAGAAACTATTCTTAATCCAAAAAATGGACCCAGGGAGGTAGAAAAAGAATTATTTGGAAGTGTCAAGGTCAACCTAACGGTAGGGTATGGTTTAGAAAAGTTTACGCTGGAGACTACAAGCTATAATTTAGATGGCGAATTTTTAGAATGGCAAAAACTGGTAAAATCCAACATTGTTAACATAACAATCTCAAAAACTTGAGGGTAGTGTCAATTGGTGGGTAGCAGTAGGGTAGCAGTAGTCCCTGACTACTGCTACTTTGACCCGTAGAACGTGTAGCCTTACTCGTTCGACATTATACCACCAGAGGATGCTATTTAGCAATGGACTTTTTACACATCGTTCATTTTGTTAAATTCTATCCTGCTTCGTGGGGGTGCCGCCAATAGTATTATGCTGTCTCTCAAAAAGAATGATACAAAAAACTGTGGAAGAGGGAAACTGCACTTGATAAGGGAGTACGCAATTCTGTATCAATATTTGCAGGAAACGACAATATTTTCCGTAGCGTCGTCCCTCCGTGACGACACATTTACTGACGAAAAAGGAAAATTCTCTAATGAGGAATTTCTGGTTTGCCCTTGATTTTCGTAGTTACTTCAATTATAATGAAGGTTGGGCATAATTCGGTTGAAACGCTATTGTAGCCTAAGTTTCTAACTTGGAAAAGGACGGTTGACCAAAAACCGTCAACCTGGCGGTGTTCCCAAAACCAAGATAGAATCTGTCTATGTTTTGATTTTACTTCCGCTTTAAAATCAAAACAAATTAGGCTACGATTGGATAGGT
>CAZRLY010000090.1:0-19649 GCA_964601015.1 uncultured bacterium | reverse complement strand
CAAATCTACAGAAATTACGCGGTCAGCACCCGCTACCGTAATTAAATCAGCTACTAACCTGGCGCTGATAGGCTCTCGCCCCGTAGATTTGTGATCTTGACGTGCATAACCGTAGTATGGGACAACCGCTGTTATCTGCCGCGCTGACGCCCGGCGAAAAGCATCTATCATCACCAGAAGTTCCATCAAGTTCTCGTTGACGGGCGGACAAGTGGACTGAACTATGTAAACGTCCGCACCACGACAACTCTCGTCTATTTGGGCGTGTACTTCGGTATCCGGGAAGGTGCTAATCTTAATATCGCCGGGGCATATACCCAAAATTTCTGCTATCTCTTTACCTAACAGCGGATTTGCGCGTCCGCAAAAAAGTCTGAAATCGTCGTTTAAACCTTCTGATTTCGGCATCTGCAACATCAGCCTCCTGAAAGAATCAGAAACCGAGTTTTTCTCAAAAACTCGGTTTCTCTACAATTTCCGGGGGAAATCCCCCTCTCTTGACTAATTGTATCAGTTTATCCAATTCCTCCCCTGCTTTTTGTGCTAAACTTTCATCAATCCATCCATTTTTAACCGCTACTTCAAATTCGTCTTCATCTAAAATTTGGTAGCTGCTGTCAGGACATACCCATAAATCCAAACACAAATCGGTGATTTCTACGCTGAAAACAAATTCCGTCCCTTCTGACTCAAAACGCTTCATGGGCGAGATAATATCGCAGTAATACCCGGTAAGCGTTCCTGACGGATTGTGTATTTTCCCGATGTCGTACCACATACTAGGAAAAATGAACCAGAGAGCCATATAATCATTGCCAAGAACTATGTCGCCATTTACAATTAAAGGTTTGGATACCCTTATCTTTTGTTGGGTGACGATGACAGTTTCATCGAAATAAATCAGCTTTTGTTTAAAATGGCTAACTTTATCGGGAAGCCGCGTATAAATAAGGTCAATCTGTTTCATCTCTATTTTGGGGGGACAAACCTTTGAAGATTGACTATTGAAAAAAACTGCTTCTTTCCAATCGACAATCTTCAATCCAAACAATCTTCACTCTTTCAATCATCAATCTTCAATTGTTTAAGGTTGCGCACCGCTTTTATGAAATCTCTGAGTTTATCGTGGGATTTTCTTCCCGGTTTGGCTTCAACGCCACTTGATACATCAACGCCGTAAGGGCGGACTTGTTGAACCGCCTTCGTTACATTTTCAGGGGTTAAACCGCCGGCGAGTATTATGCGTCCGTATTGTTGTGCGGCACAAGCCAATTCCCAGTTAAAAACTGCGCCAGTACCGCCCATCTGTCCCTTGACGTAAGTATCCAGCAGATATGCGCTAACGGTGTATTTGGGTAAATCAACCAAACTATTCTCGTCTTTTACCCGAAAGGCCTTGATGACTTTTCTATTGAGAGACGTGCAAAAATCGGGGGATTCCGAACCGTGTAATTGAACCACGCCCAATTTACATTGATTGACAATCCCTTCGATTCTCTCCCTTTTATCGTTGCCGAACACCCCAACAACCGTTACAAAAGGCGGCAGTGCCGCTGTGATGTTTGCAGCATCCTCTGGCTTGATGTAGCGGGGAGTGTTCGGCACAAACACAAATCCGAGCGCGTCTGCGCCGAACTCCACTGCTGCCAAAGCGTCATCAAGATTGGTGATTCCACAGATTTTTATTTTCGTCATTTTTGAGTAAAAAGTAAAGAGTAAAAAGTAATTACTCATTACTCTTCACTGTCCGTAATTCGTTCACTCAACCTTCGGCAGGTTTTTCAGCGACTCGGTGATTTTTTCCTCGGGATATTCGTAATTTTCTAACTTGTCGGCGAAGTAGGCGTCGTAAGCCCCCATGTCAAAATGCCCATGTCCACTGAAATTAAAGACGATGGTACGTTCTTTTCCCTCTTCTTTTGCTTTCAGTGCTTCATCAATAACGGCTTTCACGGCGTGGGCTGTTTCCGGCGCGGGTACGATACCCTCGGAGCGGGCAAACATCACAGCCGCTTCAAAGACAGGAACCTGATGATATGCTACAGCTTCAATGACTCCCAAATCACATAACAGACATAAGAGCGGCGCGCCTCCGTGATAGCGCAATCCACCTGAATGGATAGGCGCGGGTACGAAGTCATGTCCGAGCGTGTGCATCTTCACCAACGGTGTAAGTTGCCCAGTATCGCCGAAGTCGTAGGCGTATAAACCTCTGGTGAGCGTGGGACACGCTGTCGGCTCAACGGCTACGACGCGCACACCGCTTTTGCCTGCAATTTTATCAGCTAAGAAGGGGAAGGCAAACCCCGCAAAATTGCTCCCACCTCCAACGCAACCGAACAGGACATCCGGCTCTTCGTCAAGTTTTTCCAATTGAGCTTTGGTTTCCAATCCAACTACCGTCTGGTGTAAGAGCACATGATTGAGCACACTTCCGAGCGAATATTTAGTATCATCGCGTTTGACAGCGTCCTCGACAGCTTCGCTGATGGCGATACCCAAACTGCCTGGAGAATCCGGGTCAATTTCTAAAATTCTTCTGCCGGATTCTGTCTGGTTGCTTGGGCTGGGTATTATGTTAGCGCCCCACGTCTGCATCAACGAGCGACGATAAGGTTTTTGCTGGTAACTTATCTTTACCATGTATACCATGCACTCCAACCCAAAGAGGTTGCATCCAAACGCCAACGCGCTTCCCCACTGTCCTGCGCCTGTTTCAGTCGATATGCGCTTTGTTCCTTCCTCCTTATTGTAGAAGGCTTGTGCTACGGCAGTATTGGGTTTATGACTACCCGGTGGGCTTACACTCTCGTTTTTGTAATAAATTTTAGCTGGCGTATCCAACGCCTTTTCTAAGCGATATGCTCTGTGCAACGGCGTTGGACGCCAGAGACGATAAACATCACGGATGGGTTCAGGTATTTCTATCCATCGCTCCGCACTGACTTCCTGCGCAATCAACGCCATCGGAAATAGCGGCGCTAAATCATCCGGGCCGCAAGGTTGCAACGTCCCCGGGTGAAGCGGCGGCGGTGGCGGCACCGGCAAATCTGGGATGATATTGTACCATGCCTTGGGCATTTCTGATTCTGTTAGTATCGTTTTGTAATCTGACATTTAATTCCTCCTTTAAGATTTATAAAATGTGTTTTGGGATTAGATTCCTAACTTTCTGAAAAGGTCAATTGTGTCATCGCACTCGACTAAACCTATTCCTTTTTCAGCTTCATCTATCGCTTTCAGCGTTTCCGCATTCGGTATTCGTAAGTCGTAAAGCTGCTCTTGCTCACGCTCACTTCGCATACGAAGATTTTCAATTAAATCTTCCACAAGTTGCCATTGCGATTCGATAGGTAGATTTTTGACTTCCGTTTTAATCTCTTCCAGAGTCATGTAACCTCCACCTCCATAACTTTTGTCGTGTCATTAATTCATGACAGTTTCAGCGCTGCTATACTTGATTTTACCACTGATGTTTAAAGATGCTCACGTAATATCGGCATGGTTTGCCCCAAGTCCCTACTAAAATGTCAGGCAATGTCGTCTGCGAATGAAAGCAAATGATTTCAGTGTTCTCGGCGTCTGGTTCAAGAAACGCTGGATTCAAAAAGGTACAGGTGTTACAGCCTTCATCTGGAACGGTTTTCTCTCTTCGCATTGCTTCCGCCTTGATGCGTACAATTGATTTATCAGTCAGGGTATCGTGTTCTTTTACTTTTGTGTCAATCATTTTGTCCACTGGATTTCCCTCCCCTGCAAATCCCTGATTGTTAGAATCCTTATTCGTTCAACATCTCTGACAGCGATTGTATTGAAGCCGGAGATGTTTTTCCTAAGTGTGTCAGGATTGAATCCGTACTCTCTGATAAATGCGTCATATTGTCCGCCGCGTCCCAGTTCGCGTGCTATTGTCTTTCCCAAACGCCGGTTGAGTTCTCGCTGGAACTGTCGAAATTTCGTATCTATTTCGTCATCATCAAAATCCAAGACACGTCCTAAATCAATCTCCGCTTGAATAATCACTTTTTGTTCTTCTGGTGGAAAAAGCGATAACCGCAACCTGCACGATTCGTCATTCTCCAAATCAAAATACGCGCCTGTGCCGAGTATTCCCCTGTTTTTTCTGAATCCTTCCCTGATAATGCCAAGAGCATTTTGTAAGGTTGTGCCATGAAATGCATCTCGACGGATTTCACCTGATTCATCAAATAACATGCAATACTCCTACTACTGGTTCGTTTCGTAAATCCGTATAGGGTTTGTTTAACGAGCATAGAGGGACAGAGAGGAGACGCTACGAATGGATATTCACACGTAGCGTCTCCTCTCTGTCTGGACACTTTTAACCCTACACTTAGGAAATTGACCACTACCCTTCCATCAACTCTTTGATTTTATCGCCGATGTCTGTGCTTCTCATCAGTGCTTCGCCGACAAGGATGGCATTAACCCCACATTCCTGAAGCATTTCCACATCGCGTCTGCTTTTTATCCCGCTTTCGCTCACTACGATTTTACCACCTGGGATTAGTTTTTTCAAGCGCAAAGTTGTCTCAATGTCAGTTTTAAAAATTTTCAGGTTGCGATTATTGATGCCAATTATTTGCGCGTCTGTTTTTAGTACCTCTTCCAGTTCAGATTCAGTGTGAACTTCGACCAAACAATCCAACCCAAGTCCATGTGCAATATGTAGAAAATTTTGCATCTTGCCCAATTCTAAAATGGCGGCTATTAGCAAAATGGCATCTGCTCCGGCGGCTCTGGCCTGGTAAATTTGATATGCGTCTATTATAAAATCTTTCCGCAAAAGCGGTATGGATGTAACTTTTTGGACGGCCGTTAAGTACGACAAATTGCCCTGGAAAAAACGCTCGTCAGTCAAAACTGAGATAGCGGCAGCACCATTTGTTTGGTAGATTTCGGCGATTGTAGTTGGGTCAAAATCTTCACGGATAAGTCCTTTTGAAGGGGATGCTTTTTTTATTTCAGCGATGAGGTTGATTTTGCTTGGGGTTGAAACAGCAGCTTTGAAATTGCGAGTCTGCTTTGCATCGCGCAAAATTTGCCTGAGTTCTGTTAGCGGCGTTCTTTCCTTATGGATTTTAACTTCATCTCGTTTGTGTGCGACAATTGTATTTAGAATCATCGGTACCTCCAGTAAAGAACCAGCTATCGGCAGGTTCTATTTTTCATCCCGTAAGACAAACCGATGAAAGGCCCACGCTACACCATCTTCGTTGTTTTCTGGGGCTACATAGTCCGCTGCTTTCTTTACGGCGGTTGTAGCGTTGCCCATAGCAATCCCGATTTTGGCATATTGAAGCATACCTATGTCAGCCTCGCTGTCTCCAATAGCCATAATTTCTGTGGCGGGTATTTTCAGTCGCCGACACAGAAAGGAAAGAGCATTCTCCTTTGTTGCGTCAGCGCTGCTTATTACCGACGTTCCGTGGGCATATCTGAAGAAGCGAAGTTGTTTGCGAAAGCGGGCGGCATAAGTATTTAGAATACTTTCGGTAGCTTCCTGATGAAGCGTCATAATCCGCGTCGGTGGAACAGTTACAACCGACGCTAATTTTTTTACCGTCCTTGTGTGTTTGTCTTGTATTGGTGGGTAGGGCGGGTATTCCCTGAAAACATTAACCTCGTCAATTGTCACTGCCACGTTCAAGTTGTTAGCGTCCGCGTGTTCTGCAATCTCTTTAGCGCAGGATAGGGGAATACAAAATTTCAGCAACTCGGTGCCGTTTTTCTCTCGCACCGATGCGCCGTTCTGGCAAATCATCTGCGTATCTAAGGAGAGCATCTCCGCTATTAGCGAAGTTGAATTGTATTTACGCGCTGTCGCAAGGGTAATGTTGACATTTTGTGCTTTGGCTCTTTCAATCGCTTCAAGGTTTGCAGGTGGAATAACGCCCTGTGCATTGAGCAAAGTAGCATCTATATCAAGGGCTACCAATTTAATCGACATGCTTTAACTCCCAATTTTCCGACTTCCACTTCTCCTGACGAGCAGGCTTAGTTATGGGGAATTATACAAAAGAATATTGAGCATGTCAAGATATTTTTGAGATTCCAGAAATTCCCCATGACAAAATTTTAGTACCGTTTTTGTACGTGGGGAATTTCTGTGAGATTCGCATACTCTTGTATCTCTATTTGACAAAATTCAAATACCCAAATCTCTGTGGAATATGGAAGTCAATCTTGCCCGTAGTTGACCAGGCAGAATACTCGCTTTTATCCTTTCTGTGGTCAATTCGGTACAGATTGAAACGCCACACATCGCCTGGTTTCGGTGGGCAATTTGGCGCGGTATAAAAGTCTTTGAGTGGGACGGCCATTTCACACGTCCATGATGTGTCAGTGCCTTTGCGTGAATTTAGCTCGCCATCAATTCTCACGGCATGTTTGATGTCCTTGCTATCCCAATCGCGCATGACGCAGATACCCTGATTTCTGTCCTTTGCGTTAAGGACAAAAGCATCGAACAGGGCGTTAAGCGGATTCACTTCCAACTCCAAATACGTCCTCAGATCGGAATCCGCGTCGATGAACGCCTCCACTACTTCCTCCGTATATAAATCACCGTCGCGTTCATCAATCGTACCCCAGATGTCCGGGTCAACGCAAAAATAGCCGATGTATAGGTAATCATCGTTCCATAAAACTTTTACCCTTGTCGGATTATCAGGTTTCTCCTCCGTATCCGTGAGGAGCAACTCCACCTCTTGAGCCTTATTCCAAGCAGGCTCGTTTAAAAGTCCGTCTATATTCAGGGCTTCAGCAATCCAAACACAGTCATATTTCGGTAATTCTCTCATTTTTTCCTCCTTGACAGCCAAGGTGGTTTTAGAACATGAAGTCCAGAACGCAAAGAAAGAAACACATAAAATGACTCGTAGTATGTGTTCTATCCAGTATGCCTGGTTGATGTTTTGCCTTCTTACTGTTGACACTTTCATCTCTATTTTGGGGGGACAAGTCAAAGGAATTGCCACCCCCAACACCCCCTTTTCCTTTGAAAATCTATTCGGGAACTGATATTGTTTTACCATATTTATTATTCTCGTGTCAAGGGAAAGGTGAGAATTTTTGTGAAATGGCGAAAAAAGCGTGCTAAACTCTAACTTGATTTTTGGGCTTACTTATATGTCATTGTGGGATACGGCATGATGAGGATTGAAAGCAAAAACTATCAAACAAGGATTCTGGTTGGAAAGTATAGAGTTTGTTCTTGTGTATTTTGGAGGTGAAAAGAGAGAAAACTCGCTTTCTCTCTTTCATAGCGAGGTAAGATTTTCATTGTTGTTTGTTACGGATTATCGAACGAAAATAAACATTACGAACTGGCGGAAGGCCTCTTGGATTTTCAGTTGATACAAATGAGGGTACAGTCTTAGTCTGCCTGAAGCTCTGCACGCCTGAAGGCGGCAGGTTCTTAGACCTGATTACCTCTACCAGGCTCTCACAGAACAACTTGAACTGTTAGACAGTTCGAGCTGAACGGCTACAACATCCCGGTCCTTAACATCAGGTTGCTCTCTTCGCGGTGTTAGCGTTTTACTAACCTCTCGCGCCGAGAGCGTCAGAACTTCGCAGGCGAGCCGCTCTATCTCTAGCCGGAAGGCTAAAGCTGGAAGACGACTGCCTTCCACTCGCAACTTAGCCCCACATTAAAATATGGGGTTAAACACTGGACACCGCCTGCTGGAGAACAGCTTCGGCTTTTGTGGTTTACGGCTTTTTGTAAACCACCGAACGAAGTGAGCGTACTCCGCCAACGTTTAATCACGTCGGCTGTGCCCAAGAATTTAAATAAACTTTCGTGAGCCATAAAATGGTATCATATATCGCAACATAAGTAAAGAGAATTTTTATATTAATTTCGTGCTAGGTCGCTTGTGGGAAAAGCAAGGACATTTTTAGTTTTTTGAAGGCCCCTAAGGTTGTATTCATTTATCTTATACATGAGAGAACGATAGCTAATACCTAAACTTTTCGCTGTTTTGGTTTTGTTCCATTGATTACTTTCTAAGGCCTGGATTATGAGTTGTCGTTCCGCTTCTTTCGCTGCTGATTTTAAACTGGCAACTCCGGCAGTATCGGTGTTGCTTGCGGATATTCCAGGCTCACTAAGCCAGAGGTGTGTGGGAAGAATAATACCATCTTCTTGAAGAACAACAGCGCGATTCATCACGTTTTCCAGTTCCCGTACGTTCCCAGGCCAACTGTAGTTTACGAGTTGCTTCATGGCTTCATCAGAAACTGTAACCCCGTTCCCCTCTCGCGTTCTACACGCTTGTGTTATAAAATGCTCAACGAGTAGTGGTATATCTCCCTTTCTACCCCGGAGCGGAGGAAGGTATATTGGCACCGTACTCAAGCGATAATATAAGTCAAGTCTAAATTCGGGTATTTCTTTTTTAATCTCTTCCCTGAGGTCTTTATTAGTAGCAGAAACTATACGCACATCAATCGGAGTAGTTTCGGTGCTTCCAACTCGTTCAATTTCGCGTTCCTGCAAAGCCCTCAAGAGTTTAACCTGAATGATAGAAGGTGCCTCGCCAATTTCATCAAGAAACAGTGTGCCTGTATCAGCACTCTCGAATTTTCCCAGTTTATTAGTGTAAGCACCCGTAAAAGCGCCGCGTTCGTGTCCAAAAAGCTCGCTTTCCAATAACGTTTCTGGTATGGAAGCACAATGTACAGCCACAAATGGGCCATCACGCCTATCACTCAACGTGTGAACAGCACGAGCTATCAATTCTTTGCCAGTTCCGCTTTCTCCTAAAATTAAAACTGCTACATCACTCTTGGCTACTTTTTGGACTAAGTTGAGCGCCCTTTTAAGTTCAGGACTTTTGCCTACAAGTCGTCGTTCTCTTCCACCGCTATCCTGTCCACGCCAAAAGACAGCATCATCATCAATCATTAGTTCTACCTGCTTTCTTATTTAACCTGGTTGACTCGTTGTCCAGTGTGTCATCTAATTAAGATTTTATGCAGCGTCCGAAAGAATTTTATTTGTCGGTTCCGATAGCGTGATGAAAATAAGTAAGTCAAGGGATACTGAAATTATTCGAGTCTCAATATCCCTTGAGTTCCTATCAGGGAAGATTCGAAAGTCAGGAGGGCGGTAAATAAGTTTCGAATCTCCTATATCTTTCACACGCAGCATGTATTTGCAACATCTATGCCAGATTTTGCTCAATGGTTTGTTCACAAATTCAGGTTGTTTTTGGACTGAGCTACGATTTCGCTTCTTAGCTTCGCTTCTTAGCTTCGCTTCTTAGTGAGCGTCCTGCGCTACGGGTAGTATGCACCACACTGCACACAATAACACGGTTATTGCGCTTATATTAGCTAAATCCCTGGATTAATTCGGATTAAAAACGGTGTATTCAGGGGAATAGGTTCGTGTTATTTAATGACAACATGAACGCCAATCCAAGTGGGCATCGGATTTCCCCGTTTATATGACACAACATCGGGTTTATTTATTATTACTTTCGCGACGGCATGGGCAATCATGGCATAGAAGTTGCTCATTACCAAATTTGTATTTAGTCTAATCCTAATTCCCCGTGTTGAATGAATATACCGGGATTCTTGTTGTGTCATGGCACATGGGAATGCTTCTTCTCACCCGCTATGAAATTACCAATTCAAAAGAGTCCTACCTGATTAATATCTCCGTGCAAAAGTATGCAAAACTTCTGCTCAAATTATGCAATATATTGCGCACTCTCTCTACTTCGCCAGCACCCGCAAATCGGTTTTATAAAACTTTTGGTGAAAATAGTAGAGTCGGAACTAACAAGCACAAAAGGAAAATCTTTGGTGAGAGAGATGAATGAAGTAATGAAAAGGGAAATTAGGCATATTTTATTTGAACACACCTTAAATGTTGAGGTGAATGTCCCATTTGATGTAATATTAATAGATTTATGGTTTTTAGATGAGCAAATTGTAGGATGGCAAGAAGAAGATAGACAGTATGCCCTGGCAGGCGGCATCTTGAGACGGAATTTTGTAGATGATGTCATATCAGCATTGAAGTTAGTAGACGTGTGGAGGCGATTGAGAAGAGCTTATTCGATTACGAATATAGATGATGTTGTAAATTTAAGCAATAGAATCTATGAGTACGCGAAAGCAACTTCGCATTCTCTTCCAGGGGTAGTCAAACATGAAAGCATGTAAATGGATAGCGGGTAGTTAGGCAATTTGAAAAATCCAATAACCTGACTACCCGCTCTATCGCCATGCGCTTCTTGCCCGATTTCTTAGTATCAATCATGAGTCTTTCTGGCTACAACGGCGAAGACAGTTTCAAAGATAAGTCTAAAATCGGTCAGCAAATTCATCTGCTGCATATACGTTAAATCGTATTTCAACTTGCGGATTACATCTTCTGGTTCTCTATCGTAACCATTTCGCAGTTGAGCAAGCCCTGTAATGCCTGGAATCATTTCAAGCCTACGCTCATAACTTGGAACTATTTCTGAGAATTGGTCAACAAAATGTGGGCGTTCCGGTCTCGGCCCAACCAAACTCATCTTCCCATTGATTAAATTGAACAATTGTGGAAGTTCATCAAGTTTGCTATTGCGCAATATCCTGCCTACTGCCGTCACACGTGGGTCATTTTCTTTAGCCCATACAGGGCCCGTCATTTTTTCGGCATCTGCCACCATCGTTCGAAACTTAAACATTTTAAAGACTTTGCCGTTTTTTCCAACGCGTTTTTGACAGTAAAACACCGTCCCTTTGGAATCAAATTTGATGAGCGCTGCGATGGTTAACATTAGGGGGGATAAAAGAATTAAACCGATGGCACCGCCGAGAACATCAATAACCCTCTTAGTTATCATATACCATATAGGTGAGTTTATTCTCGGCATTCGCTCCATTTCCAAAAAATATCGGAGGTGTTTTTTTACAGCGAACCTCAACCCGCCAACCAAGTCATCCGCTGCCATCACTCCTACGGGTAGTCCGCCTCTCGCGTCGTCATCATCAAGTGGTGTTGCATCTTGAGAAACATCTTCGTCATTTTGGAAGTCATTGCCAATGACTTGCCTTAGTGCCGTGGGAAAATATTGTATGCCTTCAGGGGAATTCAACATTTCTTGCCACTCCCATCATTATTCTATCAAGGCTGAAGATGATGAAATACGTTAGCCTTTATCTTAGTATTAAGCAATTTCCATGCCAGGGGGAATACTACTCAATGGGAGTAGGAAATAGGGGTACGAAGCACGAAGAGATTGCGGCAAATCGCATGGTTACTTGGGTGAAATAAGTGTTTAGCGATATTAACATGATGTTGTTTATGAATGACAATCTACAGTTTTTTGCAGTTTTTGTGAAGAAATATGCTCAAATGTTTGCCGCCTTCAAGGAACCGATGAACATGGAAGGGGATTTCCTTGTCTACTACGAGGGAATGTCACAGGGGAGAAAATCTATCGTATCGCCAACTTCGGTGCGACTTTCTAACGCTTTGCCAGCATTGACTTCCAATACATACCTCGCACCGACAACAATGGGGCTAATTGCCCAAGGGCGAAGGTTCTGTTTAATCAATAGAACTTCGAGTTTATGGCTAAGAAATATTACATCTATGGGAAAGCGCATAAACATGGTATGTACCGAATTACAAGGGGTTAAAATTATGCCGTTCTTCTCTTCGAGTTTTGCTTTACCCATCAAGCCTATGAGCCTCCGCCAGAATGTATCCGCCATTATCGCTTTTTCTACAATAATAGTGTTCTTAGTCCTATTTCTGACTTTCATCTCTATTTTAATCCCTGTCCAGTTTTCTCATTTTTCTTTTAAGACGCATCTATACTTATCCTACTGCTGCGAGACTGCCTATGATTTTGATGATAAGAGGACCGATGAGGAGGATAAAGAGAATTGGTAAAACGCAAATGACCAGAGGAAATATCAACTTTGTTGAAGCTTTGGCTGCCGCCTCTTCTGATTTTTGGCGGTGTTTAAACCGGATGTCTTTCGCTTGTTCTCTTATTACTTCGGAGATATCCACTCCCATGCGATGCGCATGATTGACAGTATTCACAAAGAAGATGGCATCAGGCAGTTTAACTCGATTAGCAACGCCCGTGAGAGCATCTTCAAAAGATTTCCCGTATTCGATTTCCCGCAGAGCACGAGAGAACTCAGCTTTCAACGCGCTCTCTTTCATGTGCAATAGAACCCTCTCCACGCCTGAGTTGAATGATAAACCAACGTTTATAGCAATGTCCAATCTATCCAGAAAGTCGGGAAAAGCCTTTTCAATCTCCTTTTGGCGCAGCTTTGCTTTCCTTGAAAGCAATAAATATGGCGCTAAAAGGCAACAACTTATGACAAAAAAAGATGCCCGGGAGTTTGTGAGTAAATTTAGTGTGCCAGCGCGCGTAAGCAGATATAAAACAACCGCTACGCCAATATCAACTAATTGCAAAACCATGAAACTTCCGGCGTGAAGCCCCAACGGATTGCCGGCAACAACTAA
The DNA here is from genome assembly GCA_964601015.1 of uncultured bacterium. Classification (GTDB taxonomy): domain Bacteria; phylum Poribacteria; class WGA-4E; order DTYX01; family CAZRLY01; genus CAZRLY01. The sequence continues at coordinate 7,123 of CAZRLY010000090.1, read as the reverse complement.
TTTCTCTTCAAGAAAGAAGAGGTACTTAGGTGGAATGACTCGCGCAACAACCCGGTCAGATGAATCCACCATACTTTGCCATAAATTTTGTCGTAGAGGAGAAGTATCACTAACTTGATTGAGTCGCTTTGCCACCCGTTTATTTGGTTCCAGCCTTTTGACAAAAACAAAACTAATACCGGTTACGGCTATAAATATTGTGATTAAAGTAAGGTAGTTCATGGGTAAAAATTGATTGAGCAAGATTTATGCCTTAATATACATCCTTATTACTATCGGCACAATGCTCATTTTTCTCAATATAAAAGGACATGATTTTTGAATAAACGGAGTTTTTTTTTATTGACATAAGACATCAACTAAAGTATAATACATAATACGAGGAGGTACTAATAAATGCCAAGAGTATTTGATGAACACGATTTAGCAAATATCAAACGCGTATTGGACAGTGGAGCGATTGGTTCGCAAGGTTATGATAGCGGCGTACGCGGTGAATTTGAGCGCAAATTTGCTCAAACGATGGGTGCGAAATATGGCATAGCGATGAGTTCTGCCATGGCGGGTTTGCACATGGCAGTAGCTGCAGCGGGCGTGGGGCCTGGCGATGAGGTAATTTGCGACCCGATTGTTCAATTCGGCGCATTTGCAACAATGTACCATAACGGTTACCCTGTGTTCGCAGATGTTGACAAAGCGACGCACAACATGTCCCCTGAGAGTGTGTTGAAGGTAATCAGCCCGCATACGAAGGCTATCATCTGCACACATCTATGGGGACAGCCGTGTAGACTGGATGAACTCAGGCAAATCGCTGATGAACACCAGTTGATTTTAATCGAAGACTGTGCGCATGCGATTTACGCCACATATAAAGGAAAATACGCTGGTGCCTGGGGACACATCGGCGTGTTCAGTTTTCAGATGTCCAAGCAGATGGCTACGGGCGACGGAGGAATAACCATCACCTCAGATGAGAGGATGTTTGATGAATTGAAGCAGATGTGTTCGCGCGGCTCTAATTCGCCCAAACTTTCCTACATGTGGAATTATCGGATGACAGAGTTAGTAGCTGCCGTGGCGTTGGTACAACTGGATAGAACCAGAGACTATGTCGAGGAATGTATCCAGTCAGCTAATATCTATAACGAAGCGTTAAAGGATTGCGATTGGATTCATCCCCAAGCTGGATATGAAGATTCCGAGAATACCTATCATCTCTACGCCGCAACCTTCCACGGCGAAGAATGTGGAATCGAATTGGACGACTTCAAAAGTGCGCTTTCTAAGGAAGGTTGCGGCCTTCACTTTGGCTATAACAACAATGTACCAGCCTACTTTCATTCCATGTTTGCCAACGCGCAAGCTTATGGCGAAAGCGGTAAAGGCTGCCCCATTAAGTGCCCCTTTTACAAAGGAGCTTGCAAGTACGAGCCCGGCTTATGCCCAAATGCCGAGGATGTGATGCCCAGACTCATGATAACGGGTACGCTCAAATCTAAGGAAAGCACTCAAGGAGATGTAGAACGACTGTTGCGAGCGATAAAACAGGTGGAAACCAATTAACGCTACGCTTCATTATATTGACCGCAAATCAGATTTGTGACAAGTAAAAAGTAAAGAGTAATCATTTTACTCTTTACTTCCATTCCCAAAGACACAAAACCCAATCGCACTCAGTATAAAATGATGAAAATAAGTGTTGCATTGATAGGAAAATTATGCTAAAATGTAACCGAGCAAAAGTTCTTCCTACTTTATAGGACGTGGACAGCGTTCTATTCAAAAAACGAGGAGGTTCAATGATATTAATCAATCGACATCAATCGGGTATTACCTCCATGCAACTGCTGATAATAGTAGCGGTTATCGTAATTATCCTGGCAGTTATTGTGGCACCGAGAATTCTCCGACAATCGGGACGAGCACTCCATGCTCAAGCAACTGATGAAATAGAAATTCTTGGAGTTGCCCTTGATACTTATGCAAAGAATAATGGCGATTACCCCTCAACGGAACAGGAACTTAAAGCCCTGTGGGAAAAACCGGAAAAGCCGCCGCTACCTATTAATTGGAAAGGCCCGTATGTAAAAGTTCCGATTATTTTTGACCCGTGGGGGAAGAACCAATATATTTACATCCACCCAGGTTTGCATGATAAATACGGATTTGACCTGATTTCCTTAGGTAGCGATGGACGCGAAGGTGGCAGGGGAGATGCTGAAGATATAACAAATTGGATTCGCATCGAAGAATGATATATTTCAGCACCTGTCTAAGGACGTAAATTTACCAGCACCGCCTCTCCGGGGCGGTGCTGGTTAGTAAGTTTAAATTTTTAAGCCGATTGAAATTCAAAACTTCGTAGACAATGCGAACCGATGTTCAATTTCCAACCTTAAATTCAAATCTCTATGGGCGTTAAGAATACCCCTTCGATAAGCGACAGCCATCAATTGTAACGTACTTCCCTCCTGAAATGCCAAACTGTTTTTTGGGTTGGCAAAACCACTGAAATATGCTAAAATTATAGCTGAAGACGACAACAGGAGTAATTTAATTGATGAACAACAACGAATTCAAATTCCGAGTGACGGACGGATGGCTTAGGGACTTAGCATCTGAGCCAACGCCTCACGACAGATGGCCTTGTATCCGCTGGGACGAAAAGCTCCTCGCTGACCAATTCCGTTTCCTTGATGTGCAGGCCGAACTCGGCATGACATACAACCTCGCTTGGGGTTTCTTCATTGATAGAGCCTGGCCGGTCCCGTTCGAGAATGTAATTGATGATACGCGCGCGGAGATGCTCAAGTTTTTCGTTGATGCCGCTCACGAACGTGGGCTGAAGGTACTATCAGGGGTAGGCATCTACTCATGGGGTTTTGATGAGGTAATCGCAAAAGTTCCGGGCGTCTCTGCGGGGCACCAGCAAGCGATGTGTGCCTTCAGCGACGATGCCTGGGATTGGCAGCGACGAGTCCTTGATTTTTTGATGGATGTGCGGTGGGGGCTTGACGGAATAAGCATGCAATCGGCTGACCAGGGGCGTTGCGACTGCCCCAAGTGCTGCAAACTCTCGCCCGCAGAACACCACGCGAACATCCTCATCCGTTCCGCTGAATACGTGCGCGCCAACCGCCCCGACTGGATTATCGGTCAAGCTTCGTGGGGATTGCGGTTGGACGAGCCGTCCGAATTCGAGCACATCAGGCGAATCGACGTGCAGAGATAGTGCAAAACCTTGATTGCGCTTTTGGTTCGGTCGGCGGGGTTTTTATTGAGCCGCCGCAGCACTGGGACCGGATGCGATGGTTTGTCCCGTGCGGGCTTGGTTCAGCGCGTGCGCTCTCGAAGCTCTGGGCAGACGGAGGACGCGCATGCGAATATTTCTACCGCCCGTTCGCCAATCCGGTCGAAGAAGTCTCCTGGCGCACTGGAGCGAAGATACTCTCCTCGTCTCTCACCGTACCGGAGACGGCTCTCGCTGAAGCAGCCGAAGCTGTCTACGGAGTGACGGGAAGTGTCCTCAATTCTCTGACCGACTGGTTCGCCCGCGGAGAGGAGGCGTATTTCTCACGCGCCGAGTTTGATATCGGCAATGGCCCACTCTCACTTGAGCCGCTCATCTGGTGGGAAAACCCGTCCGTCGCAGGACCGGCTATCTATCTGCAAAACCGGATGTCCGCTAAAGTCCGAGCAGACTATGCGCGAGAGCTTAAACAGTTGAAGTCTGAACTCGTCAAGATGGACATCCCGAATAGCGAAGCCGTGAGCAAAACCCTCGCAGCTATTGATGGCACGTTGCGAGACATAGCGGAACTGGCAAATTAAAATACATTATCTCCAGTTTATAACAATGTAAAATGGCATATCTGGGAAATAGATAACATAGCGATGAGTTTTTCAATTGAAACCTACGATAGAAAATATCTTGATGGCATGACGGTGCTCTACAACGCGGAAACCGACTTCGAGGCGCACATCGCTCCGCTCAATCCTGAACGGTTCGTGGAGCTTGTGGAGAGGAAGTCGTATTTTGATGCGACGGGGTTGTTTGTTGCCGTTGAGTCGGGCAGAGTCGTCGGCTGGATTCACGCCTGCATAGCAGCAGGCTCCGAAGGACACCATGCCCCAGAGAACAAAATCCCGCGCATCAGGATGCTAATCTACCCTCGTGACCAACTCAAGGTTGGCAGCGCGCTCGTCGCCGAGGCGACTGAATGGCTAAAGAAATCAGGACAGAAGCAGTTCTTAGCGATACACGCAGAAGTGGGCTATCCATTCTACCGGGGGCTTTGGCTTGGTTGCGAGCCGATGTGTCCAATGACGTTGCCGCATGTGCAACTTGTCCTTGAGGTGGGCGGCTACAAGAACACTCAGGAGTCGATATTCATGGTGGTTGAGGTGTGCTCTCTTCCGAAGGAAGTATGCGCAGATATGGAGGTTGAGTTTGTCGAGTCCGCAGCCGAGATGGTACACGAGCCGATGCGAGAGTCGTGGGTGGGTTTCGAGCCGATGCGAACTCGGGCACTCGTGGACAATGAACCTGTAGGCAGCATTGGGTGGGTGATACTGCCGCATGTTGCCGAGAGACTCGGCGCGCCCTGTATGAACATCTGGGGGCTGGGTGTCAGTACGGAGCACCGCCGAAAAAAAATCGCCACCGCCCTCGTTTCGCGAGCAATGGCTCAAAGCTACAAACTTGGCGCAAGATTCGCTTCGGTGACCACGCAGCTCTGGAACGCTCCCGCCCATGCGACATACGCCAAACTTGGTTTCATCCCGCACTGTATCGTCGTCGGGAGAACGCTCGCCGGTTTTGATAAAGAGTAGGGATGGGATAGAAACCGTCCCTTACTAAAAAATTACAAAGGAGGAAAATTATGTCTGTCAAAATGCTCCCTTTTCAGGAGAAAACAACTCGCAAATGCCCTGTTATCGGCGTTTTCGCTACTTGCGACCCGCGGATAGACGAGGCATCCAGAGAGAGGGCTGTCAACATCGTTAAAATGGCAGCCGAGGTTATTGATAAAGGCGTTCGTATGCCAGACGGCTCACCGGTCAACGTAATCGGTACGCCTGTTCTGGTTGATGGCGAAAAGCAAGCTGACATAGTTGCTCGGCAGTTTCAGGAACAGGGCGTGGATATTTTGGTCTGCGTACCGGATACGTGGGCTTTCCCGCAGCCGAGTCTCATCTCTTTGCTTGTACAATTCCCGCCTGATACGCCTATAAATTTGACATGCGGAAACAGTGGACCAAAACCGGGTGTCGTATTTACCCATGCCGCCAGCGGTGCTATCTCACAGTTTGGGCGTCTCGTCCACATCAATGTCGGGACTTGGCCGGATACCGGTCAAAACCCGGTGATGACTGAGAACACCGCCAAAAACTTAGTAGATTGGTGTTACGCCACACTGACATTTCAAGCGCTGAAGGGCAGGCGCGTGGTTATTTTCGGACACGATTCTATGGGCATGGAAACAGCGTTAGCCCACGTTATGGCGACGCGCAATACTTTTGGGCTGGAGATTACACGACTCGACATGAAACTACTTGCCGACATGCTCAATAAAAAGGCTTACAATCCCGACGAACTGACAACACTGCGCGGTTGGTTAGACAAACATCTTGGCGACAGGATTGAACTGCGTGATGAAGCCGACAGTGAAAGATTTAACCAGAGTTTAGCGATGTATCTGATAACGCGGGATGTGATGGCTGATTTGAACGCAGTGGGAGGCGGGTTTATGAGCCAACTGGAATGGGGTTCTGACTTGAGGGGTATTCCATTGCCTGTGGCTGATGTGATGGAATCGCTGTTCAACTCGACTTTCGACCACAATGGACGAAAGCCCCCGCTGTCTTATGCCACGGAAGCAGATGTGCAGGGACTTCTCACTATGTTGTTCTTCACCTATTTATCTGGCGGCAACCCGCCTCTGTTCATGGATTTCCGCAAGGTGTGGGAACCGTGGGAAATCAACAAACTCGCCAAAGAACTGGAGATTCCCAATCTCGACGGTTCCAGCCTTTGGGAGAGGAAGGGATTGGTCGACGGAGACAACTCTGGCAGCGCATCCTGGGACTGGGCAGCCGAACCGGGCGCATCCATAGAGGATATCACCTCCGGTATCTCCCTGCCCCTTGCCGACGAAGGTTATTTTCCGGGCATGGGCAATTCCGTAACCTTCATCTCCCCCGGAGGCATTGAGGGCATAGCCGGGCGACTTGCCTACAGTGCTTTGAACGGTATGTTTTCAATGGTTTGGGACGAAGCCGTCACGGTGGAACTCCCGGAAAAACTCGCGGACGCTGTCTGCCATACCTCAACGCCAACCTGGCCCCATACTTTCGTAGTGCCAAAATACGCTACGATGGGAGAATATAAACAGTTCGCCCCCGCCAATCACTTCCACATGACATGGGAACTACCGCCTGCACGACTGCAATACTGGATGGATTTAGCAAACGTGTTGTCAGTAACACCGTGGCAAGCCAGACCGGATTACATCGAAGAAGTTGACCGGCCAACCCCGCTGTTTTATCTTATAAACGGCGGCGAGACAGCGGCAAAACTCGGTAGACACCGTTAAGTGTATAGAAACTGAGTTTTTCCGAAAAACTCAGTTTCTAGCTGGGAGAGAAGAAACCGAGTTTCTCAAAAAAACTCGGTTTCTAGCACTTTCGTAGTGCCAAAATACGCTACGATGGGAGAATATAAACAGTTCGCCCCTGCCAATCACTTCCACATGACATGGGAACTACCGCCCGCACGACTGCAATACTGGATGGATTTAGCAAACGTGTTGTCAGTAACACCGTGGCAAGCCAGACCGGATTACATCGAAGAAGTTGACCGGCCAACCCCGCTGTTTTATCTTATAAACGGCGGCGAGACAGCGGCAAAACTCGGTAGACACCGTTAAGTGTATAGAAACTGAGTTTTTCCGAAAAACTCAGTTTCTAGCTGGGAGAGAAGAAACCGAGTTTCTCAAAGAAACTCGGTTTCTAGCAAGGAGTAATCGCCATGCGAAAGATTAAATTTCTTGCCGGACATTACTAATCAGAAAATACACTCACAAAAGCCCTAAAAGCAAATACCACTCGATAGGCAAGC
>CAZRLY010000089.1:0-19651 GCA_964601015.1 uncultured bacterium | reverse complement strand
CATTCTTCTTGATTACTTACGACAGATGCAATTTTTTAACCGGACGTTACTGAGCAAAAGTAGAACAAAATCCATGAAAGTTGAATTATATTCAAAGTTTCATAGCATCTAAGTTGCTATGAAAAGGGACGTCACTGAAAGGCGCGTCGTTCGTGGCGGCTCGTGGAACAACAACAACAACCTCCGCTGCGCCAATCGTAACAACAACAATCTAACGAACAGGAACAACAACGTTGGATTTCGTTGCGTGGTGGCCGAAGACATTCTTGGCAGGATTTCTTTCCTGCCATTTTGCCAGAGTCGGTGTGGCTCAGATGCCCGCCGAGTGCGCATTTTATGTCCAAGGTGGCGTTCCTGTGTTGGGCTTTTGCCCAGCCGAACATAGAAACCATCCGCGACGATTAGTAGGCTCCCTTGCTGGAGCCGAACATCGAAGCGGAAAACGCCGTGGATTTGTTTTTTCGTCGAAAACGACTGATGATTGCTTGATTTAGCGATAAGTCACACGATTTCATTTCCCAAATAGAGTTCTCTCGGAAAGTAGGTCAAGTTTCTAAACTCGACAAGTGAACGTCGATATGTGAATTTTGACCTACATATTCAAAGGAGGTATGTGGAAAGTCCATGTCAAAATTAGTCATTGTACATTACAACGAAATAGGATTGAAGGGCAAGAACAGAGGCTTTTTTGAGAGGAAGTTGGCAGATAACATCAAAAGAGCGTTGCGTGGAACAGGTTATGCCAGGGTACGGCGAATCTCCGGGAGATTGTTGGTCGAACTGGACGAGGACGCCAATTTGGAGGAAATTCAGGTTCGATTACCGAAGGTATTTGGTATTGCCTATTTTTCTTTAGCTCACGAGACTCAACAGGACATCGCAGCTATTCAAGAGGATGCGTTGAGTTTGATTCAAGGACGCAGTTTCAACACGCTCAAAGTCGAGACTAAACGTTCCAACAAAGATTTTCCGTTGACTTCGCCGGACATCAACGCTCAAGTTGGCGGCTATCTGCTGGAACACACAGGTGGGCGCGCAGACTTGACTAATCCAGATTTGACCTGTTTTATTGAGATTGTGGAAAAATACGCGTATATCTACACGGATAAGCCAAAAGGAGCGGGTGGATTGCCCGTGGGTGTGAGCGGCAAAGTAGTTTCTTTGCTATCGGGTGGGATAGATTCGCCGGTAGCATCTTTCATGATGATGAAACGCGGAGCGCGCATAGTTTACGTTCATTTCTACAGCTATCCTTATACGGATAAAGCGTCGCTGGAAAAGGTCAAAAGTCTGGTTGAAATCTTAAATGCTTATCAATACCATTCGTTGTTGTACCTTGTACCCTTCGTCGATATCCAGAAAGAGATTGTAGCGAAAACGCCAACTGATTTCCGAGTCATTTTGTATCGCAGGATGATGGTACGCATCGCAGAAGCGATAGCATCTCATGAGAGAGCGCAGGCACTCGTCACCGGCGAGAGTTTAGGACAGGTAGCTTCTCAAACTTTGGCAAACCTGCGGGTAATAAGCGAATTAGCCGAACTGCCGATTTTGCGCCCGTTGATAGGCTGGGATAAACAGGAAATTGTCAACCTCGCAGAACAGATTGGAACATTCCAAACGTCCGTGCTACCCTATAGCGATTGTTGTTCGCTTTTTGTACCCAAACACCCCGCAACAAGGGCGTCACTTGAGCGTGTCAAGGAAGCGGAAGAGAATCTGGATTTGGAAGGGTTGGTAAAACAAGCTGTGGAGGGTGTAGAAGTGCAGAAATTTTAAGAAACCGAGTTTTTGGGAAAAACTCGGTTTCTAGGAGACATCAAAAATGCAACAGCCCATTGTCCCCGCATTCTATCAACAGATAGCAGAACAATTACTTTCAAAAGCAAAGATGATAGCCGAGTGGGGAGTTACTCATCCGCCTACTCTCGGCGCAAACCGCGAAAATACCATGCGCGAATTTTTAGAATCGTTTCTGCCATCTCTGTTGCGGATAGGAAGGGGTTTTGTGCTTAACGATTTGCAAGAAATAAGCCGTGAATGCGACATTCTCATTTATGACGACACCCTCATTCCGCCATTGTACAGGGACGCGGATGTCGTCGTATTGCGACATGTGACAGTTGGGATGGCAATTCAAGTTAAAACTTGCTTGACCAAAGGGCAATTGAATGACGCGCTTTTTAACATCGCTTCCGTCAAAGAGGTAGCGCCACATATAACAGGCGTAATCATTGCTTTTGTCGGCCCATCGAAAGCCTCCAAAACCGTCAAGGGATGGATTGAAGGGTTTCACCAAAATGGGATTTTCATCCCCGGAACGAAGCAACGTTACACTCTGACACCGCAAACCTGGACAGATTATATCTACACTATTATCGGAAGGGGAACGCGAAAGGGATTTGTGGCAGAACTTGAAGAAGAAGAGGAAGATTTGCCCTTGATTCAAATGAAACTACGAGATTGTCCGGGACTGTCGGACCTCTTCTGGTTTTATCGTTACATTCTCAGGAGGACACTTCCGATTCATTTTCCAAGTCAGACGGAAGGGCTGCGAAATATTAAAATATTCACTGATGAGGAACGTCTTGTGGAATTAGTTGACTTGGCTAAATGGTTGAGAATTGACGAGCCTGAAAGTGAATTGATAATTGATTTGAGATAAGGAGTTGACGCAAACAATGAAAAAGAAACATCAAACCCAAGTCGAAAGATTCACAACCTTCGCAGAATTTATGAACCGATTGGAAGAAGACAATATCAAAATTGTGAAGGCAATTCATTACGGTAGTTCTATGGCTTATAGGACAGAAGGAAAGATAGTATCTTTGCCCGTTAAAGATGTCGTGTTTACAGCGTATAAAGTCGGAGAAACTGAAGACGAAGATAGAATATACAGATATGTCGTTAGGATTTCCGAATGGCCGAAGTATCCTGATGTGAGCAATAAGGATGATTTCAAAAATTTTAAGGAAGTGGTCAAGACTTTACGGGATTTGCAAATTGAAGGATATCAACTTTATTTTGGCGAGTGGGGACGCCCGCTTGAAGAGAAACCGGACGAGTATTTTATTGAATGGAATAGGGAGCGTTGAAAAACAAGCCCCATTGAAATGAAAGGAGTATAATATGTCTGACAAAATCAACATTGGTATCATCGGGTGTGCTCGGATAATGCCGGCGCATCTGCGTGCTTACAAAAATTTACAGGAACACGGCATTGACAATTTCAGGATTACAGCGCTTTGCGCACGGAAACGTGAAGACGCTGAGAGATTCGCCAAGCGCGGTGAAGGCCCACCTCCACGGGAGCCCGTGATACCGCCTGAAACGGGCGATCCGTTGGCTGCGCCACATATGTACATTTCGGATTTGCATGACGACATTGAAGTCGGTATCTACACGGATTACAAAGAGATGATTAAAAAGGCGGATATAGACGCCGTGGACATCTACGCGTCGCTCTTTGTACACCACGACGCCGCTATCGCCGCTCTGGAAGCGGGGAAGCACGCGCTTATCGAAAAGCCGTTCGCCGTATCCGTGAAAGCTGGGCGGTTGATGGTAGAAGCCGCTGAGAGGAACAACAGAGTCATCTGCGTGGCGGAGAACGCTTACTACTCAATGGGTAGAAGAGCGACAAAATGGGCGATTGACAACGGCTATGTCGGCGATTTGCAGATGTACGTTTCAGGCGGCATCGGCGGCTTTTGGTCGCCCAACAAGATTGTAGCGCAAACCTCCTGGCGACATAAGAAAGTCTTAGGCGGGGGCGGAGGTACAATCGACGGCGGCGTCCACTGGTTCAACGTCCTCCGCAATACGTGCGGTGAAGTGGATGAAATCAGCGCGCTGGCAAGAACCTTCGAGAAAACCCGCGTCACCCTTGATAAGGAAGGCAACGTCATTGATGAGATTGAACCCGACGTTGAGGACTCCTTCATGGTGTTGTTGAAATTCAAAAACGGTGCAATCGGACAAATGATGTCCTCCTGGGCTGGACGCGGCGAATCGGCTGGCATAGGTACGACTATCTACGGGAGCAAAGGGTGTATCAAAGGTGGTACTTTGCACCTTGATGATGGCACAAAACTCAACATCGTTGAACTCTTCAAAGAGAACGTCGGTGATGAACTGATGGAGAAATACTTCCCGATGGGCATTACCGATACCTTCACCTTAGAAACGCTTGATTTCCTCAACGCCATCGCACATGGCACTCCATCAGAAACCAGCGGCAAGGAGGGCCTGCGTGATTTGGCGACGAGTTTTGCCATTCTCGAATCAGCGGCATTGAATGCGCCCGTTAAGGTGGACGATGTGGAATCCGGTGCAGTTTGCGAATACCAGAAGGAAATTGATGAATATCATGGGCTTTGAGCCTAACACCAATTACGAATTGCGAGCAAAAAGTTCGCAGTTCGTATTTTTATTTCATCTCTATTTTGGGGGAGAAAGGAAACCTGTCTCCCCCAAAATAGGAAGGAGCATAAAAAAATGTCAGAAGAACAAAATGCTAAACCAAAGATTCACAAACGTCCCAATGTGCTGCCAATTTGTTTGGCGGCGTTTTTCAACGACATGGGGGCAGATATGTTATTTGCTTTCTATCCCCTGTTCTATGTGTTTGTTTTGCCCAAGTCAGGGATGACCGAATTTGGTATAATTACAAGCGCTGCGGTGCTTATTGGTTTGTTTGCTCGTCCTCTGACGGGGTTCATTTCCGACAGAAAAGGAAGGCGGCATTTCATCTGGGTTGGCTATTTGCTTCTGTTGGCTTCTCGAATCTTCCAGGGCTTGAGCCGAGTTTGGTGGCATCTCATTCCACCCAAAGCCCTTTACCAGCTTGGAAGAGGTATGCGCAACCCACCGCGAGAGGCGTTACTGGCAGAGTCAGTTCCTCAAAACGAACGCGGGCGCGTTTATGCGTTGTTGGAATCAATGGATACCGCCGGTGCTATAATCGGACCGCTTTTAGGATTAGCTCTTTTCTCCATTTTCCTGTGGAAAGGCATTTCTGAAGAGTTATCCTATCGGCTGATTTTCTTCATAGCTGCGCTTCCGACGATAGTTAGCGTACTTATTATCGCTACAAAAACGCAAGAGGTACGCAGTTTTGAAAAAACGCCTGAAGAGCAAAAGTCAGCTTCGCCACAAACTTCAAAAATCGAAGGCATTTTGAGGCAACATAAAGTTTTATTACTGTTTACCGTCATCAGTTGTTTGTTTGCGTTCTGGGCAGTGACGGAAAACTTCATGTTAGTCGCTGCGACAAAGATATTGGGTGTTTCCCGCGCTGACCGAACACAGGTTATTCCAGTCGTGATTTTATACCTCTTTATCAATGTCACCTACGCGCCGAGCGCACTATATTCAGGAAGTTTGTCAGATAAAATTGGTCGTAAAGTTCCGGTGTTAATTAGCTTTGTGATTTTAGCCGTCCTCACTTTAGGATTTGCTTTTGTCACCAAATACTGGCAGATTGGCATTTTATTCGCCTGTCATGGAATTTACCAGGGGTTCCTAAAGCCCTCACAGAAAGCATTTGTCGCTGACCTAGCGCCAACTGAGATTCGAGCGACAATAATGGGTACTTACTCGTGGGCTACAGGGCTTTCGTCTATTCCTGCAACCGCCATTTTCGGGCTGCTATGGGATTGGTCAGGCGGATGGAAACTGCCTTTCCTGTTGAGCGGCGCATTCATCGCCTTGTGCGCATTACTGTTGGGATTACTCGTCCACGAACCTAAGTGGGCAGAAGAAGAGTCAATGGATTGAAGATTGAAGATTGAAAAAACAAACAATCTTCAATACCAAGACGTATCGAAACCAAGAAGCGGCTTTTCATGAATGCGGGAGCTTGTTAATTTTCAATTTCTCTGTCAACGTGCGAATTATCAAAGGATATGTGATAACACACATTCATTGATAATTTGAAGATGACTGCCGAAAATTCGTGTGCAGAAACCACAGCCTTCTTGGATATTTTAAGGCAGGAATTTGGAAAGCGAGGTTTAAACATTGACGCAACATGATTTAATAACCTTACCAATTATACGGATGGAAGTTGACCTTGAGAACCTTGAAAAGGTAGTCAGGAACGCATTCGTTGAAGAGTTCGGACAGGACATAATTAAAGAGGTGAGGGCAAGCAAATATCCTCACATGTGCAGCGTTGTTGTTTGGGTTAGTAAAAAAGAGATTGGTCCGATGTTTGACCTTTGTATGCGCTTACAAGAAGAATTTGAGCGGCATGGCTTGCCTGTTGGCGTTTCCATGAGGGAAGTTCGTTAAGCTTGTTTTTGGAGGGCGAAAATTGATTTCGTCAGGGAAGCCGATGGCTCAAAAAATAAGCAAGGAGGATTTGTGACGACTCCCCCTGATAAATCAGGGGGCTTCTCAGGGAACGCTTAACCCGGTGGTTTACGTTAGCCCCTGAAGGCTCCGTCCGAGCCATAAGAAGCTCGTTTTTGACACCTGTTTCGTTTTACATGATACAGGCTGATTTAGCATCAAAACCTCATACGAAACTATATCAAAGATTTGTCTTGAATAACGTTTTTCGTTTTGGCTGCAAGAGAGACTGGACTGTCAATGGCATCAATACCATTAAAGGTTTCCGCTCAGTTGCACCCAAAACAAATACACCTATTCAAGACAGAGACAGCAGACTGCATCAAGCAGTAAACGTCGGTACTTTCAACCTTACGTTTGGTAAAATTATACCATAAAACATACCGAAAAGCAATACTAAAATAAGGAGAGGTGTCAATGGGTGGAAATAAATCAGGGTGTACCCTTGACGCAAATTCTATGGCAAATTACACAATGCACGTAATTTCCCACACCCACTGGGATAGGGAATGGTATCTGACTTTTCAGCAATTCCGCATGTGTTTAGTGGATTTAGTGGACAATCTGCTGAGTCTGCTTGAACGCGATGAGGATTTCAAATATTTTAACTTTGACGGTCAAACGATAGTCTTAGAGGACTATTTGGAGATTAAACCGCAGAATGAAGCTAAATTACGCAAGTACATTCAAGAGGGGCGTATTTTGGTCGGGCCCTGGTATCAGTTAAACGATGAGTTTCTCGCAAGTGGCGAGTCCACGGTTCGGAGTCTGCTCATCGGACATCTGATAGCAGAAGATTTCGGTTCGGTAACGAAGATTGGCTATCTGCCCGACGAATTTGGAAACATCTCACAAATGCCGCAGATTTTTCAGGGATTTGACATCGACAACTGCATCTTCGGACGTGGCTTGCAGTTGGTGGATGGGCGCAAGACAGAGTTTATCTGGGAATCGCCTGACGGCTCACAAATACTGACAATGCTCATGGCTTTCTGGTACAATAACGCACAACGTTTTCCCGAAGATGCGCAGGCGGCTCTGGACATGGCAAACAGGGCGAAAAACCAACTGGCACCACACGTCACCACCCCGCATCTGTTGTTGATGAATGGCGTTGACCACTTGGAGGCGCAGGACAATCTTTCGGGGATTCTGAAGCACATCAACGAGCAGTTGGAGGAGGATGACATCATCCACAGTACCATGCCGAAATACGTTCAGGCTGTAAGGGAAACACACGGCAAACTGTGGAAATTCAAGGGCGAGATGCGAGAGGATAGGGGTTGTCAAATTCTGGCGGGTACGCTCTCGTCGCGCATCTACCTCAAACAGGAGAACGAGAAGTCGCAAACGCTGCTGGAAAAATACGCCGAACCGGCGTCCGCTGTTGCTCACATCCTGGGCAAAGAATACCCGACGGAATATCTGCGTTACGCGTGGAAACTGCTGATGCAAAATCATCCGCACGATAGCATCTGCGGATGTAGCATTGACCAGGTTCATGACGAGATGACGCCGCGTTTTGCGCAAGTACAGCAAATAGGCGAGGATTTGACAGAGCGTGCCTTAGAATTTGCGGCGGATAAGATTAGCACCACTGAAGAGACAAATCTGGTTGTTTTCAATCCGCTGAACTTTGACAGAAGCGAAGTCATCGAAGCCACGGTGGAATTTCCGATTGGTCCTGCAACACGCGGCGGAACACATCCAATAATTGATGTATCCAAAGGTACTGACATCCGGGCTATCGAAGTGGTGGACGCAAAAGGCATGCCCGTTCCGTTCCAGATTACCGACAGTCAAATTGTCACCAAACAGATTCTCTCGCCCATTGAACTGCCCCAGGCTCAAAACTTCCGCATTTATAAACTGTTGATTGACGCAGAAAACATCCCTGCGTGCGGTTACAAAACCTTCGGTGTACGCAAATCTCACGGCAAGCCATTTTCAGGTTCGCTCTCGCCAGAACCCAACGTTTTGGAAAATGAATGCTTGCGCGTACAGATTGAACCGAACGGCAGCTTGACGGTAAGGGATAAAAACACGGGCAAAACCTTTGCAAATTGCAATGTATTCGAGGATGTGGGAGATGTCGGCGATGAATACCGCCACGTAAAACCGCAACACGACGAAGTTTACACCACGTTGAATGCCAGTCCATCCGTGTCAAAGATTTCGGATGGAGCTTTGTGTTCCGAATATCGGATTGTCTGCGATGTTGACGTGCCAGAATGCGCCGCAGACAACGACAGGACTCGTTCTGCTAAACTCACCACCTGTCGTATCGTCACAGACGTAAAATTGCGTAAGGGCAGCCCGATGGTAGAATTTACCACGGAGATAGAAAACACCGCGCTTGACCACAGATTGCGAACGTTGTTCCCATCGAACACTCAAGCGGATGTCTCACACGCCGAGGGGCAGTTTGACGTTTTGACGCGTTCCGTCCGTCCGCCCGCCGACTGGATTAACGCATCGCCTTTTTATCCGCAGCAGAGCTGGGTTGACGTCAACGATGGCGAAGTCGGCTTGACGATAATCAACAAAGGACTGCCCGAATACGAATTGTATGACGACGCCAAACGAACTATCGCGCTGACGCTGTTGCGTTGTGTCGGCAGGTTGTCTGGTGGAGGCGAATCCCCCGCCGCGCAAAAGACGCCCGGCGCGCAATGTTTGGGAAGGCACACTTTCAAATACGCTATGTTCCCGCACGCAGGCGCCCATGAGGACGCAAAAGTTTGGCAGCAAGCCCATTCACACAACGTTCCGGTCAGAGTAGTTCAGACCGGAGCGCACGGTGGCGAACTGCCCGCACAATTGAGTTTTGTAGGGGTTGCGCCGTACAATCTGGTGGTAAGCGCAATCAAAAAGGCTGAACGTGCTGATTCAATCATCCTGAGATTTTATAACACAACAGATGAACCCGTTGAGGGCGTAGTCAGTTTTTGTAACGAAGTGGGGGCAATAAATCTGGTGAACCTCAATGAGGAATTTCAGAAGCGGTTGGCGTCTTCGACTGATACGGTAAGGATTGCAGTGAAACCTAAACAGATTGTGACTTTGGAAGTTAAATAGAGAGGAGAAGCATTGGGTAGATTAAGTAAAAAGCGGCGGCTGCAATTGTTCCTTGGAAGGCTGACGAGCAGTGAACTTCCCAAAAGCATTAAATTGACGGAAATTTATGACAATATGAGCGATTTATGGGAGCGCAGCATCGCCAAACTCAATTCAGGAATTGTGACAGGTAGGGAGGAGAAAATCATCAAAGATGATTCATCGTTGAAGGCTTTGCACGCTTGGTTCAAGCAATCAGCGGAAAAGCAAAAAAAGCCTGAAAAGGGTGGTAATCGGGTAATCGTTCATTGGAAAGAGGCACCATCGCTTGACGCCTCCAGAATTGAGGCAATTAACTATCTTGCCGTTATTGAAAAGGATGGCAATGGTAAGTATCGGGCATATTGTCCGGCGTTAAAAGGGGTTAGCGTAAACGCAAACAGCTTTGAAGTTGTGAAGGCTGAACTCCAAAATGAATTGGAACGCTACCTGAATGATTTGGTAGAGCGTGGAGAAACGGTGCCTGTGCAACAAGCCTGTATTGCTATGATGAGTGCCAGAGGATTTCCTAAATAATCGTGGATAATCGATAGCTATTAAGAGGCAAATTTTCATAGTGGCGGGGCTCCGTTCCTAAACGGATTGTGACTTTGGAAGTCAGTTAATAGCCGTAGGCGACAAAACATTTTGTCGCCTTTTGATGCCACTAATCTCGAAATATCATGAGCTCCGACACTGAGGTAAAAAAATGGATATTGGAAATACGATAACGGATGTAGAACAGCGTTTGGAAAAGGTTTTTCTTCCTATCTCCAAACGATATGAGTTAGACGAAGAAAACGCTCGGAAGTTAATGCACGAGTTAGCCGAAGAACTTTTGATAGCACAAAAGGAGGAGGAAGCCGCTTTTGAAAAATTGGTGGTTTCAGTTGCTACTGATGTGAATGTATTAGAAGATGAGTGGGATGATGAAACGGCAAGGGAGCGACATTTTGCTTCTTTCCAAAAGAAGGCAATTGCCCTGGCGAATACTCCACCGCATCTCAATCCACAGAAAGATGAATTAGCCGTGCTTCTTTCAACAACGGCTCGGCGTATTAAAGCGGAAGAGCTTACCAAAGAACAGATTGAAGCTATAAAATTAGTTGTCAAGTATCTGCGTTCCTTTGCAGTCTCTTTCAAGAACGTTGTATTTTGCTTATCAATGCTTCGCGACGCTGGAATAGAACCGATGTTGCAACTCGGAGAATGTGTTGACGAATACCTAAGCCTTCTTGAGGAAAGGGGTGAGGATGGAGAAGAGTAAGGTATTTATCGAAACCACGATTCAGATCCTACGGCTTTTCGGTGGAACAGCAGAACGACAGCGAATTGAGGCTCTTTTAGCGGATAAATACGTCATTACATCGGCGTATGTCTTCATGGAATTTCGCCGCACCATTCTTCAAGACTTCTCCCTTCTGCGTTCTATCGCGCAACAAAAGAACGGAGAGGGATTTGAGCGAGTTTCTTTCAGCGATATTTTGAGGGAGATTGCTAATGTAAGAACAGTGTTATCTTCGCGGGCGCTACGCCGGTTACTTCTTGTGCTTGCATCTTTAGCTGAACATTTCGAAAGCTTCGTTGTGCCGTCAAAAGAGTTGGTAAAATTCCTGAGTTTTCAGATAAACTATCTCGCATACGAAAGATTCTTTGACATCGTAGATGAAGTCGTTAACTGCACAGATTGTGATTTGGTCAAAGTAACAACGCCACTGGGAGATAGGATTTCTTCTCGACTTTCATGCAACGCCGCAAGAGCGCAATGCCAATTGGTTCATTTTTTGTCCGCTCATCGTGGGGAATTATGTCGCATTGAAACCGCTATGGCAAATGCAGCGCCAGAAGTCAAGGATGCTCGAGCCCTTGCCGCTTTGCAACGCGTTAATACAGATGTATCTCTTGTACTTGGAGAGCGAACTTGTTGGGCTGTGGGGGATATCATCATCGCTTTGGCGGTACCTGCTGACGCTTTAATTTTTTCAGTTGACCAACATTTTGAAGTCATCTGCGGTGAATTGAAAAAGCAACGCTTTATTTCACCATCATAAAAGAACTTGCTATATTCTGAGCCGCATTTTTTCACCAGTTATACAGAACAGCCTTGACGGTTCGTTATCGTTGTGGCAAAATTCATCTAAAGAATTTTGACGATGAAAATCGTAATGTCGCGGCGCAAAAAGTCTCGCCACTCTTTTGGACGGACAGAGAAAGTCCGCTACGTCGTGATGGTTACCCAAATAAAAACCCACTAAAGGGGGAGGACCAAAATGAAGAATCCTTTCACAATCGCAACAATTTTATTAACCAGCTTGCTTTTGATTTACGGAGTCGCGTTGGCAGAGGTTTGGACTGAGACCAATTTTAGGGATTTTGCCGACGGCGTTTTTTCCGATGGCGGCGCAAACATCTACGTCACAAAGGATGGCAGCCTGCGCCTGATAGGACAGCAATGGGATTTGAATGGTGACGGATGGATGGACATCGTCTTCAGCAATCGGCATGACGGCAGTAGCGAGAACATCCACTCCTACATTTACTGGGGGGCAGAAGATGGTTTTAGTCCCGCCAACCGGACAGCTTTACCAACATACAATTGTATGGCAACGCTCGCGTATGTTTCAGTGTCACAAAGCCCCAAAAAATCGTAATCCGACGAGGAAACGTGATAATTAACAGCCCGGCTCCCAGATAGGACAACGCTAACCTCTTCTCTGGAATCTGCAAGTAACGGATTATCAAATAGTACATTCTGTATGTAGTCTGCAATCTTTTCCATAGCCTTTCGAAAACCACCATTTTGGAGTGCAATGACTGAGTCATTGCACTCCAAAGCGCCCGTAGTATCAAGTTAAAGTTCTCTCACCTCAAAACTCCGCTACAGGTTCGTCGTCAATTTCTATTCCTCTAAGCGTACAGAGGTAATGGTTTTTGACTGGAAATTTCGGTAATCACTTATCGGGTAGACGCCGTCCCTGACGGGGAAGTCAGGGACTTCCACTACCCAAAAATTAAATCAAAAACCATAACATTTCTACTCCATCACCAGCGCCGGTCCCCAGGGTGCCATTGCCACGGTGAAGTAGCCGTTGAAGATGTAGTCCTCCTGTTCGCGGGCGAAGTTCCACATCCGACGCAGTAGGGCTTGCCGAACGGGTTCCAATTCTGGCGACAGTCTTGGCCAGGGGGTATATTGCCCGCTGGTGAGGCGTTCTTCGTTGTGCAGGGGAATTTGCGGAACTCGGTCAGGAAAAGCAAGGTTCACCATTTCATATTGGTCATTCATTCGGTCATAAAGTTCATCGAAGTCGAAGCCGTTATAAACATATTTGTAGCGTTCTGTGGTGACGATACGCTGTGTATAGTAGAGTTCGACACCATTCAACTGGGTGAAAATGGCATCTCGCCAGTTAGTGGGGGGTGTGTTGCGTAGCCAGGGCAGCAGGCTCTGTCCGGCGAGTTCCATCGTCGGTTCGCAACCTGCCAATTCAAGGAACGTCGGCGCGAAGTCGGCATGGGACACAAACGCATCCACAAGTCGCCCCGGGTTGGCGATACCTCTTGGCCAACGGATGATGGTTGGGACGTGGTATGCTTCGCGGAATGCAGGAACTCCCTTGCAATAAAGCCCATGCGCTCCACAATAATCCCCATGGTCAGAAATATAGATGACGAGCGTGTCCTCCTCCTCTCCCGTTTCACTCAAAGCGTCCAACACCCGCCCAAATAGCGCATCCTCCATCGTACAATACCCCCAGTAGTGGGCGATGCTCTCACGAACTTCCCGTTCGGTCAACTGCCCCCAATACTGGTGACGCATCCGCTGGTAGATGCGAGGTTTGTCTTCCAGGGTATCATGGAAATTCGGTGGTAAGGGCACGTCGTCTGGATTGTACATTTTGGCGAACGGTTCGGGAATAACAAAGGCATCGTGAGGGCCGTTGACGCCAATGAACAGACACCACGGCTCTTCGCCTGCGGCAAGCTCTGGCAGGACTTTGAGTGCTCTTTCGACAGTGCGATAATCCCCCGTCCCTTCATAGCCGTCCGGTCCTTTGGCTGGGAACGAGCCATATACTAAACGATGTCCCCAGCCGGGACGGAAAATTTGCCCCTGCGCTCGTGTCTCATCGTCGCTCAATTCAGCGCGTGCGCTCTTCCAGGATTCAGAATCCCTCGCCCGTTCCATCGCCCCTTTCCTCGGACCGGAACCCAGTACCTCCCAGCCCCGGTCAGCCGGCCCCTCTTCGCGTGACACATGCCATTTGCCAGAATAGACCAATCGGTATCCCACGTTCCGCAACTGCTCACTGAACAGGGTTACGCCCGGACGCAAACCAGAACTGAGCGCGCTGAAGGTGTTCACGTTATTGAATACACCGTGACGGCTGGGATACAACCCAGACATAAAAGTCGCTCGTGTTGGACAGCAATGTGGCGCGGGACACATCACGTTGGTAAAGGTAACTCCGTCCGCTGCCAACCGTTCCAGATTCGGTGTTCTGCATGGGTGTTCCGGTAGCACCGTGGTTCCCTGCTGTTGGTCAGTCATAAAAATCAGAATATTTGGCATATTCATCTTTTTCTTTTCCTTTCTTTGGATTGACTATTGGTTCATTTCAAAATCCGTATAGGGTTTTACAGAGGATGGACGGACGGAGAAAGTCCGCTACGACAGCGAAACAACACGTATTCATCTCTATTTGGGGGGGGAGTGCAAAAATCAACGGAGTGTATTTTTGCGCAATAATACGCTTCGCTGATTATTGCACTCCCCATAACATTTTGTATTTTTGACCTGTTTGCGAGGACGTGATAGCCCCGAATACCATTTCCAGGCTGTTAAGGTTGTTTTTCCCGGAGATGCCCGGCTCGTCGTCTCGTTCCACATAGTTGACAAAATTCTCGAAGACAATCTTGTTGAGTACCGGTAGGTTCAAATCGCTTATCTCGCACCCATCCTCCCACGCTAAATGGATTTCCTCGCCGTTAAAATATACGCGGTCATTTGCCACCGTCAATATGCCCTTCTCTCCTTCGACACGCCAATTGCACGTCCAATTCGTTTGGTCAACCATTGTGGCGATGCCGCGGTAGCAAACCCGACATCCGCTCGACATCTCGAAGGCGACGTAGGCACAACGCATGCCTTCACCCTCCGTCCATGGGGGATTCCAGCAATCTGCCCAGACAGCCACCGCGTCCTGATTTAGCACCCACCTCAAGTAGTCGAAATGGTGGATGGAACCCTGTACCAAAAGGGGATGCGTTTGCGGATAGCTGCCACTGTACCCCCTTCTGTCAAAGAACGCGTCCTGATGTATGTAGCCCACCTGTCCCAATGCACCGGACTGCACCATTTCCCGAACTTTCATGATGACCGGGTGAAACCGGAGTTGCTGGGCGACAACCATCTTTCGGTTTCGTCGTTTAGCCTCTTTCACCATCGCCACGCCCGTATCCCACGCGTTGCTCATGGGCTTGACGACAATGAGGTGTTTTCCGCTGGCGAAAACCTGCATTGCATTGCTGTGGTGGTGCAACTGAGGCGTAGAGTCGATAACTACATCAGCATCCACATCAGCCCACGTTTGGTCTATTTTGTTTGGTCTCAAAAAACAGCGTTCATCGGGAACGCCCAAGATTTTTGCGGTATCCTTCAGCGCGTCCCCGTTGATGTCAACAAGAGCAACTACCTCCACACCGGGTGTCGTACTGAGCGTATGTTGCCAGGAAGTTCCAAATCCCGAAACACCAAGTTGAATAACTTTGATAGACATTTATTGTCCCAACCTCCATTACGTTAAAATTATCAGAGTTCAATTCGTTGTTGCCGTACCCCTTAAAACTGTGTTATACTAAACGCAAATTCGTGCTGAAGGAGTGAGTGGAATAATTTTACTTATTACTCTTCACTCCGCATAATACAAATTTAACCTATTTTCTGCTTTATGTCAATCAAAAAATGTAACCAACCTATGGATAAAAACGAAATTCTATTTACAACGCTCTCCAGTGGATGACTTATCGACAAAAACGCAACCATGTCGCTTATCCATTCCATTGCAAGCGACAATTGGAAAAACTGCAATGGTTAAAAAGATGGTAGACACTTTTGCTCCCGATGTGCTGCGGATTTAGCAATCCACAGCGAGCGCAAATCCATCGGGAGTGGCGTGGATTTGCCAATCCACGCCGAGCATGTAAATCATCCTGCTGACCACTACAAACGATTAGATAAACTCAACCAAATCGAATGAAATCTCGTTATAGTATTACCAAAATTGCTTTTTTAACCGCAGAGAACGCAGAAAAGCAAACAATAAACGATTCAATGGCAATGGAAAGGAGATAAAGATGAGTGTTGAACATCTTGTAGGTATTATCATTATTGCGCTGGCATATTCTGCCTTCTGGGCATTAGTTTTTTACAGTAGCAGAATTGTGGAAAAGATTTATAAGTCCAACGCCAATACTCTACGCCAGGTTAAACGAGTATTAAGGCAAAAGGAGGATGACGATGGCAGAAGTTAAGAGAGAGATAGAAACCGAACTTTCACGCGAGCTTTCATTGTTCCACATAACTATGATGGGTGTGGGGATGATGATTGGAGCCGGTGTTTTCGTTTGTACAGGAATATCAATAGGAACATCAGGACCTGGCGGAGTTCTCATCGCTTTTGCTCTTAATGGGTTGATTGCTTTGTTCACCGGTATGTCTTACGCTGAATTGTCCTCTGCTATACCAAGAGCGGGTGGCGGATACGATTATGTCAGAGAAAGTTTCCGCGGTCCTTGGGGTTTCATCACAGGTTGGATGGCATGGTTTGCTTCAGCGGTGGCGGGCAGTTTGTATGCCATCACCTTTTCTCTCTATAGCCTCCATTTCCTGAAAGGTTTTGAAATCTTCCATAGTTTACCATTGGAAAATATAGTGGTTGAAAAGACTGTAGCGGCTGTCATCGCCATTATATTCATCTATATAAACTATCGTGGAGCGTCAGAGACTGGATTAGCTGGTGGCATAATGGCAGTGGGGCAAACAATAACCTTAGCTATTATCGCTATCGCAGGTTTTGTAACGGTATTCAAACAACCAGCAAGGCTGGAAAACTTTACGCCTTTTTTGCCTAACGGTTGGAGTAAGGTTGTTGTTACTATGGGATTCACTTACATTGCGTTTGAGGGCTACGAAGTCATATCTCGAACTGCTGAGGAAGTAATTGCCCCCAAAAGAAATCTCCCAAAAGCTATCCTATATTCTCTATTAATAGTTGTTACAACTTACCTTTTAATTGCTTTTAGCGTTGTAGTAGGGGTTGAGGCTCAAGAACAAGGGATATGGATGTGGTTTCGCAACCTCGGTGCTGTTGGATTCTCGGAGGCAGTTGAGCAAATGTTACCTTTGGGAGGGATGTTAGTCATCATAGCGGTAATCTTTTCCAGCACTTCTGCGCTCAACGCTACGACTTATTCTGCTACGAGAGTAGCATTTGCGTTAGGGCGCGATAAATATCTGCCGCCGATTCTTTCACGTATATCCAAGCACACACGAATCCCTTATGTCGCTTTACTCTTTTCATCTATAATCATATTGGGGACGGCCATTGCATTACCCGTCGAAGATGTTGCATCTGGCGCGAGTATCATGTTTCTATTAACGTTTCTACTTATAAATGTATCAGTAATAAAGGTTCGAAAGGACAAAGGCGATGAATTGAGCTATGGTTACATAATGCCATTCTTCCCCTACATTCCGATAATTGCCATAATCGCTCAACTCGTTTTGGCAGTCGGGTTAATTGATATGAGTATAATCGCCTGGATAGCAGCGGGTATATGGATAATCTCTGGATTCGTCGTCTACTATGTTTATTCTAAAGGGAGAGCTATAGAAAAAGAAGAGGTTACTGTCTTGAGGGAAGTTAGAGAATTGGTTCGCAAAGACTACCAGATTCTCGTGCCTGTCGCTAATCCCGCGAATGCCGGTAGATTGGTTGATTACGCTGCCAGGATAGCCAAAGCTAAGGATGGTGAAATGCTGGTTATGAGTATGGCGATAGTGCCAGAGCAAACCCCGCTATCCGAAGCGAAGCAGTTTGTCGCTGAAAGTGAGGAGGCGATTAATGAAGCGTTGAAGCACACGCCTGAAGATATTCCCTTACATAGCACTGTTAGATATGGGCACAATGCCGCAAGAGGAATTATCGGCGCGGTAAGAGAACATGGCAGCAACATGGTAATTCTCGGTTGGCGCGGAGGTTCATTGCTACACGATTTCGCTCTGGGCAGCACAATTGACCCGGTTATTGAAAAAACGCCCTGTGATGCGATAGTCGTCGAATTGGGTTCAGATGTCCAATTGAAAAAGATACTAGTACCGATAGCAGGCGGCCCGCATAGTGCTTTGGCGTTGGAGATTGCAGGGATAATGGGTGAGTCGTTCGGAGCGGAAGTTACGGCAGTACACGTTATAAAAAAAGGAACGACTGAACAACAAGCAAGAAAAAGAATAGAACCGATTTTGGACTCTATTGGGGACAAATCAAAAATCGCTTCTGTTAAATATATCGGGCCGGGGGATATCGCTGACTTAATTATCGAAGAATCCCGTGCCTATGACATGGTAATCGTCGGTGCAACTACCGAAGGGTTATTCCGACAGGTGGTATTCGGCTCAATTCCCGAACAAATAGCCAAAGAAACAGACAAGATTGTCATGATGGTTAAGACAAATTTGGGCATCCGTTCGTGGGTGCAGAAGTGGTTCGGGAGTTAAAATACGGGAGGTCAAAAATGGAAAAATTAGCAATTGATGGCGGACAACCTGTCCGCACTAAATCGTTCCCTTCGGGGAAAAAGGTAGGCAAAGAAGAATTGGAGCAACTCGAAGAGGTTATAGCATCCGGCAACATGTTTCACGGTGCCAAAGTTAAGGAATTTCGGGAAGGCTTTGCGAACATGTACGGTACGAAGTATTGCGTCTCAAGCACATCGGGAACATCGTCGCTTCATGTTGGGGTAGCGATGGTCAATCCAAATCCTGGCGATGAAATCATCACGAGTCCTATCACCGACATCGGCACAATCATTCCCATCATCTATCAAAACTGCATCCCGATTTTTGCCGATATTGAGCCGTATACATGGAACATGGACGCGGCAGATTTAGAACGCAAGATTACGGAGAAGACGAAAGCCATTATCGTAGTGCATTTATTCGGCAATGCGGCGGACATGGATGCAATTATGGAAGTCGCTAAACGACATAATATCCCTGTAATCGAGGATTGTTCGCAGGCACATAGGTCAACATACAAGGGCAAGTTAGTCGGCACAGTTGGCGAGATTGGCTGTTTTAGTCTGCAACAGAGCAAACACATGACAACAGGCGATGGAGGAATGACTATCACCGATGATGACGACTATGGTGCGCGCGGCACTTACTTCGTCGATAAAGGTTGGCAGCGCGGATTGCCCGGCGCTCGACAGTATATCATGCTGGGAATGAATTACCGAATGACTGAACTGCAAGCTGCTGTGGGCATCGCGCAACTCGGAAAGGTGGAACAGTTTACGGATTTACGCAATCGCAATGGTGATTTGTTGACAGAATTAATTTCCGATGTCAATGGAATCACAACGCAGGGCGTGATTGAGGGCAGTAAACACACCTACTGGCAATATGGTTTTACCGTTGACCCAGATGCCAACTTCACCGCAGGTGCATTTTCTCAAACTCTCTCAAAAGAAGGAATTAGCTCCGGCGCACACTACATCGGCAAACCAATATTTTTATGCCAGCAGGCATTGGTAAACAAGACGATATTTGGCGATTCGCATCATCCTTTTGACCTGCCATCAGCACGGAAGGATATTGAATATGTCGAAGGCTTATGTCCCGTCACCGAAGACATTTTGAATCGCATGGTGACAGTCGGCATCAGCCAGTTTCTTGAGGAAGAGGATATTGTAGACATCGCCAAAGGCATTCGCAAAGTCGCTGAAGGGCTAACGAAAAAATAGTGCGGGTGAGTGCATTGAAGATTGACTCCACGCCCGTAGCGTAGCGTAGGACTCTCTATGTCAAGCTCTATTTGACCATAAAATGACCACAGAGGACACGGAGTAACACAGAGACTTAACCTAGATTTCGTACAAATAAGTGAAATATGATAGCCGAAACGCATGGCATAGGGCA
>CAZRLY010000088.1:5352-19662 GCA_964601015.1 uncultured bacterium | reverse complement strand
GCATGCTGATGCTAAAAAAGTTTACGATTTAAGAAAAGAATATCTTCGTCGAACTATTAAGGAGCTTCGCGATGGTTGATGATGTTTTTGCACGTAAGAAGCTAACCAATCTATCCCAATATTTACACGATTTACGGCAGGTTGCCGCTTATTCGCTTGATGAATACGAAAGCAACCTATTTGTTAAACGTACAGGTGAGCGAACTATAGAATTGATAGTGGAATGCGCTGTGGACATCAATAATCACTTTATCTTGGAAGTAGGTTCGGGCACCCCTTCCGAATACTTTCAGTCCTTTTTAGATATGGCGGATTTAGGTGCTATTCCTGAATCGTTAGCGCGAGCCTTAGCACCTTCTGCGGGATTACGAAATAGGCTCTCACATGAATATGAAACGGTGATTGATAGAATCGTCTATAATGCTATTCATCGCATCATTTCTAACTATACCAGGTATGTCGAGCAAATTCAAGAATGGTTATCCGCTCATGAATCTACGGGAGAACAATGAGGATGATGGGCAGGAACATAGGAAGTACTTTGTGGTATATGAAAGAGGTAAAATTATGGAATTTAACACGGTTGAAGAAGCCGTTGAAGCAATTCGCAATGGCGAAATAATCATTGTCACAGATGACCCGGGCAGGGAAAACGAAGGCGATTTGGTCATGGCGGCAGAGAAGTCGACACCAGAAGCTATCAACTTTATGGCGAAATATGCGCGTGGGTTGATATGTTTGCCTGCGACGAAGGAAAAATTGGACGAATTGAAATTGGGTCCGATGGTACAGGACAGCACAGCGCTTTTGAGTACAGCCTACACCGTCTCGATAGACGCAAGGGATAACATTACAACCGGCATCTCGGCTCACGATAGGGCGGAGACGATTTTAAAACTCGTATCCCCAGACGCAAAACCGGAAGATTTCGTCCGCCCAGGACACATATTCCCGCTTCGAGCCGTTGAAGGCGGTGTACTGCGTCGCGCAGGACATACCGAAGCAGCGGTGGATTTAGCGCGGCAGGCTGGCTTGTATCCTGCCGGAGTTATCTGTGAAATTATGAACGAAGACGGCACAATGGCGCGCGTACCGCAACTGCTAAAGTTTGCCGAACAATACGGCTTGAAAATCACGACGGTATCCCACCTGATAGAACACCGCCGTCGTAACGACAAATTGATAAGATTAGTAACTTCCGCAGATTGCCCCACACTTTACGGCGACTTTCAGTTTAACGTCTACGAAAGCATTCTCGACAAGGAATCCCACATAGCCTTAGTAAAGGGCGACATCGCCAACGGAGAGCCTGTGCTTGTGCGGGTTCACTCGCAGTGTTTAACCGGGGATGTCTTTGGCTCACTGCGTTGCGACTGCGGGGAACAGATACATCATGCGATGGCGATGATAGAGGACGCAGGAAAGGGCGTGATAGTCTACATGCGTCAAGAGGGACGCGGGATTGGACTTACCAACAAACTTAGGGCATACCAGTTGCAAGACAAAGAAGGGCTGGATACCGTCGAAGCAAATGAAAAACTGGGATTTCCGGCTGACCTACGTGATTACGGCATCGGAGCGCAGATACTTGTTGAATTAGGCGTAAAAAAGATGCGCCTGATGACAAATAATCCGCGAAAGGTAACCGGTTTGGCGGGATACGGGCTTGAGGTTGTCGAACGCATCCCGCTCGAAAGTGAACCAAACAAATTTAATCGAAGATATTTGGAAACGAAGCGAACTAAGTTAGGACACCTGCTTTTTAATGGGGATAAATAAGTCAAGCCCATCATGAAAATTGACCTACAGGAACTAAAAAACAAGGATGTTGAAAAACTCCACAACCTGATACAGGATGCTAAAAATACCAGTGAGATTAAAGTCATATTGAATAATCTCGGCCGTTTACCACCCGATTTTGATGGAAAATGTATTTTGCCGTTACTCGAAAATGAAGATGACGAAATCAGATTTTTGGCTGTAAAAAATGTCGGCAAATTAAGCAACATCAATTATTTCGCACCAGTATCAAAAATAGCCAAGGAAGATAAAAATTCGACAATCAGACGTGAAGCGGTTTCAAGTATTGGCAGAATGCGTTCGGCTCAAGCAATCTCCTTTTTGATTGGAATGCTGCGCGAGCCGGACCCAAAAGTTGTCTTGCAAGCCATTCGAGCATTACTGGTTTTCAAATCAAATTTGCTTGTTCAAGAAGTGCTTAAAAAAATGAATAATCATCCCAATGAGATGATACAGGATGTGGTTGAAAAGGCATTTTATTCGTCTGATAGCAAGGCAAAGTCAAGAGGAAAACATACGGAATCACCTGATTTTATGAAAAATGTCGTTGTTCATGGCGAGGTTAGAGATGTCCTAAAATATGTTCAGGATGAGTCGATTCACTTAACTTTTACATCTCCACCGTACTACAACGCAAGGGATTATTCAATTTATCAAAGTTACAAACAGTATCTTGAGTTTTTGGAAAGTGTTTTTAAGGAAGTCTATCGAGTTACAAAAGAGGGGCGTTTTTTCGTATTAAATACCTCGCCAGTAATTATCTCCAGAGCCAGCAGACAGCATTCAAGCAGGCGATACCCGATTCCTTTTGATATTCATCCATATTTAGTTGAAATGGGCTGGGAATTCATTGATGACATTGTTTGGGTAAAACCAGAAGCTACCGCCAAAAGACGCAATGCAGGATTTTTACAACACAGAAAACCACTGGCTTATAAAGCTAATGCCATAACCGAATATGTAATGGTTTATCGCAAGAAGACCCACAAACTGCTGGATTGGAATATGAAACAATATGCTCAGGATACGATAGAAAAAAGCAAGGTGTTAGAGGATTACGAGTCGTCTAATGTTTGGAAAATAGAGCCTACTTTTGACAAAGTTCATAGTGCCGTTTTCCCGATTGAATTGTGCAATCGAGTTATAAAATTCTATTCATACAAAGGCGATTTAGTTTTTGATCCTTTTGCTGGAAGTGGCACATTAGGGGAATCGGCAATGGATTTAGAAAGATATTTCTTTCTTGCTGAAATAAAGGAAGAGTATGTTAAAAGAATAAGTGAGCAAATAAATAAGAGAACTTTATTTTCTAAGATGACACCGCAGTTCGTAACTATCAAAGAATTTAAGCAGCTTTATTAGAGGAGGGCATTAATGCCAAACATTTACGAAGGACAATTAGTTGGAACTGGACTAAAATTTGGGATTGTCGTCAGCAGGTTTAACGAGTTTATCACTTCAAAGTTGTTAAGCGGCGCATTGGACGCTTTAAGAAGACACGGCGTAGCCGATGACGATGTGGATGTCGCCTGGGTGCCGGGTTCTTATGAAATCCCACTTGTTGCTAAAAAACTTGCCGAGAGCGGACGATACGACGCTGTCATCTGCGTCGGCGCGGTAATACGCGGCGCAACTCCACATTTTGACTACGTCGCAGGCGAATCAGCCAAAGGCGTTGCCTATGTCGGATTCCAGACGGGTGTGCCGACAATCTACGGGATTATTACAACTGAAACCATCGAACAAGCTATCGAAAGAGCAGGCACAAAAGCGGGCAACAAAGGCTCAGATGCTGCCGTAGCCGCAATTGAGATGGCAAATTTGTATAAGCAGATTGATAACAAGTTTGAAGTATGAAGTAAAATAGAAACCGAGTTTTTCCGAAAAACTCGGTTTCTGTCTTGAACAATGCAAATTCGTACTCAAGGGCGCATATTCGCCCTCCAAATTTTATATCAACTGGACATCAGCAACGATGACATTGATGACATATTTGACAGGTTCTGGAAGATGAACATAAACGAGCATGAAGCGGGACAACAAAATATTTTTGCGCCTGTTAATGCTAACCCCAAAGCGAAGCATTTGGCAACCCTATTGGTCAAAGGTATATTAGAACATCTGGAGAAAATAGATGAGGCTATCGCCGAATGCTCAGAAAACTGGAAGATTTACCGGATGCCGGTAGTTGACCGGTGTATTCTCCGAAGCGCTACCTATGAGATTTTTTATTTAGTTGACATTCCGCCGATTGTCACTATCAACGAAGCCATCGAACTGGCAAAGCGTTTTGGCACCGACGAATCTGGGAAATTTATCAATGCCATTTTGGATAAGGTAAAAGATTTGGCTGAAGATAGAGTTGAGCTTGAACACCTAAGAACTGTAAAATAAACCTGTACGTCGAATTTCAGTAGTTGGCTTAATTATAATAGTTGTGGTAGGTCGGGTATGGTAGGAAACCTACCCGACAATTGGCTAATGAACGTCAGTTGGGTAGTCTTGTGGACATACCCAATCTACGATTATATGCCCCTTCAAACCAAAATCAACAGAGCAGTAGGTAGAATTTCCAAATTCGACAGATTTTCCGGGAGGCTGACAATTGAAGAAAATCAGAGTTTTTATTTTAGCGGCGTTTATGTTGTTACTCTTACAATTCACAGTCCTTGCACATAGAGAAGTGAAATTTGTAACCGATTTTGGAGGCAAGGGAGAAACTGAAGGAACGTTTGCGGAAGAGACGTATTTTGCGTTTGATAAGGAAGGCAACCTTTACGTTTCTGATGTTGAAAATGTACGAATCCAGAAATTTGACCAGAACGGTAGATTTCTCATGCAAATTGACGCAAATGCAGATGCGGGATTCACCTTGAGTCCGCCAGGGGATTTGGCTGTAGGTGACGATGGAAGCATTTACGTTTTGGGCTGGAAGGTAGTACACATTGCTCAGACGACATCGCCTAAGATGTTCAATTTTGGTCCATCTGTTCACAAGTTCGACAAAAACGGAAAGTTTGTCAACAGCTTTGCGGTGTTTGAGCTAACCAAACAGGTTAAAAACTTTGAATTGGCGGTACCTGGGTTGGACGCAGATGGCAATTACGCGCTCATCATCCCGCAGGGAAAAACGGATAGAAAATTTCTTATTGCCGTTGACGTTCAAGGTAACATTTACGTTCTGGACAAAGACGAAGCCAACATCTACAAAATCCCCCCTTCTCCCCCCTTTGGCAAAGGGGGGAAGGGGGGATTTGAAGGCAAATTAACGCTCACCTTCGGCTCTCACGGCAACGGAGAGGGACAATTTAACAGCGCAACAGACATTGACGTGGACAGTAAAGGCAATGTTTATGTGGCTGATATGCAAAATCACAGGATTGTCAAATTCGACGCAGAAGGCAAGTTTGTGAAAGATTTTGGCGAATACGGCGATAAGGATGGACAGTTGCACTCGCCATTCCTGATTACCCTTCAGGATGATGATAATCTGCTTGTGGCAGACAAAACAGAATACCGAAAAAACTACTCATCATCGCTTGTGCGGCGGGAATTTGACCCGTCTCCGCGCTACGTTCCGCCCTACAGCCTTCTGGAGGGGGATGACGTTATTTATAAAACGTTCAGGGTATTTATACATCGGGTTCAGCGGTTTAACACCGATGGCAAGTTTAAAGAGAAATGCTTAATCCGCATGGAGCGCGACAATCCCGAGCATGTCAACCTAATATTGAAAGCGATTGACCGGCGGGGCAACCTCTATTTTATGGACAAAGAATCGCTGGAAGTTAGCATATACGCGCCTGCTGAGATGTATAATCCTTCGGCGTTGAAAAAAGAGTTTACCCTCTACTATGAGCAGGATTCCATCGAAGTTGACATCGACAACCCAGACGATTTTGACGACAACATAGGGCTTAACAAAAGCGACTTCGACGAAGACATATTCGCTTCAATGGTGTTTGCAAACTTGACATTTGACTACGATGTCGATGAGGATGTGAGGCTGTCTCTTTCCAATTTAGGCTTCCGCACGCGGGTGAAAACAGAGGATAGTTATAGGCGGAGAACCGAAGACATACTCGGAACATTTAGTCAAGATGACGAGACAACCGAATATTACCGCGTTGGCATTGTGCGGCTTGATGCAAATCTTATCTTGAATCATGAGCCGTATAAATATCGAGAAGCAGGCGTCTTCGTATATTTTGGCGGCGGACGTTATGATTACACTGTTGACGCAGTGGCGCTGTCAAACAAACGCTACTATAACGCCCATTTGTGGTTTTTTGAATGGGGAGCGGGAACGCACCTGGATTTGGGCAGAAAACTCCGATTTTCCTTTACCACTTCACAAGGGCCGCCTGGAGGGTATTTCAACTATGAATATCGTTACATAGATGAACTCGGCGAACTCTATTATACGGGCTTCCGAGATGGTAAGGAAACGATGGTGCTCTTCAGGTTGGATGGAATGTTCTAACGGAAGGCGGTATCCAAGGTAAACTCAAAACGTTAAGGTGAATAGAGATGACAACGATTGCAATTCCCGATGAATTAGCGCATCAGGTAAAGTTAGTCGCTACACGCGCAGGGTATTCAACACCTGAGTTACTAATTGAGGAAGCTATCGCGCAAAAATTAGTCCAGTTGCAAGCGGAAGAATCACAACAACTTACGCAACGGATACGCGACAAAATGATAGAGAAAGGGATTTCTGAAGAAGCCATTCTTGCTGATTTTGAACGGTTTCGCCAATCTCTTTTGAGGGTAATCTGCGCTGTCCGTCCACATTATATACTTAGGAATGGCTACTAAATAACTTTTGCATTTGCTCGGCTTGGATTGCTAAATCCAAGCCAAACACGTCGGATTTAGCAATCCTCCGTGAGCAATGTGGGTGTACTATTTAATTGCCATTCCTTAGTGAGCGGGTAAGCAGATGAACAGCATGTCTCGTTTTCGTGTTTTTCACATATCGGGAGGGCTAAAAAATGTCTGAAATAACGAACAGAGAATCTGAACCGCCTGCTTTAAAACTATCCGATTTGGTTGATATATCCCTTTTACAAGAGATACAAGATTGGTTTGCAAGCTTCACTGGCATCTCCGTAGCTATTCGCGACCCGGATAATGGCTCTTTTATCACTAAGGCGCGGATGAGAAATCGCTTTTGTGAGTTTATCACTGGGGAGAAAGATGGCGCTGAATACTGTAGAAAATCCAATCGGAAAGCGGCTTGTGACGC
Source organism: uncultured bacterium (assembly GCA_964601015.1). GTDB lineage: Bacteria > Poribacteria > WGA-4E > DTYX01 > CAZRLY01 > CAZRLY01. Next base: position 12,614 of record CAZRLY010000088.1, on the reverse strand, counting down.
TATACAAACTGAGGAACCAACAAAATATGTATGTCACGCAGGATTGACCCAATTTACCGCACCCATTACCGTGAACGGAAAAATTTTGGGGTTGCTTGTTATTGGCGACAGGCCGGAAGCGCCGCTGAGTTCTGATAAAATTCAAGAGGTAGCGGATAGGCTGAACCTTGATAGGAAAATGTTGCAAGAAGTAGCGGATAAATTACAAACTTGGTCAGACGATGACATGCGCGCTGCTATTCAGTTTCTATCTTCAACCGCCAACGCAGTGGCAAACCTATGTTACCAGGGATACCAGCTTCAAAAACGCGTCGAAGAACTCAGCGGTATTCGCGATATATCTCAATTGGTGACGAGTGCGCGAGGTTTGCAGGAGGTGCTAAATGTTATCGCAGAATCAGCGACAAGACTCCTTGACGTAAAAGGATGTTCGATAAACCTGATCGATGAGGAGACTAACACTCTGTCTTTCAAAGCTCTCTATAATCTGAGCAAGTCCCTCCTCGAAAAACAGCCTTTATCAATCCCCGATTGCCCCACCATTCAACAGGTGATTAAAGAAAAGCGGGTGGTTTGTACAGAAGATGTCACCACGATTCCCGGCTTTCTGACACCCGCTGAAGCGCAAAAAGAAGGCATCTGTTCAGTATTCTCCGCCTGTCTGACTGCGAAGAATAAGGCTATCGGCACCATCCACGCTTACACTGCTGAACCCTACAAATTAACGGAAGACCAAGTAGCTTTCTTCCAGAGTATTGCCAGCCATGCGGCAATAGCCATCGAAAAAGCCAAACTCTACGAAGAGAGTCTGGAAATGCACCGCATGGAACAGGAACTTTCCCTTGCTTCAGCAGTTCAACTTCAACTGCTTCCGCAGAGGTGTCCTTACATTGAAGGATACCAAATCGCCGCCACTTGCATGTTTAGCTACCAATACAAATTAGGCGGACTGGGGGGAGATTTTTACGATTTTATCCCGCTCAGGAATAGCAACCTTGGTATCGTAATTGCGGATGTATCGGGAAAGAGCGTTCCGAGTGCTATTCTGATGGCGACGGCGCGCTCTGTGCTGCGCGCTCAAGCGGAAAATATTGGACACCCGGATGAAGTCATTGAGAGGGTAAATCAAATTCTCTGCCGGGATACCAGAGAAGAAGAGTTCGTTACGATGGTTTATGCCACACTTGACCCAAAATGCAACCGCCTAATTTATACGAACGCTGGACATAACCCTCCCCTGCTGGTCAGAAATGGCGAAGTGACGCTCTTAGAAACAGGCGGCATGATAGTGGGATTTCTTGAAGACGCGGAGTACGATGAGGATAAAAAACAGTTGATGCCTGGCGATACACTCTTTTTCTATACCGATGGCGCTACGGAAGCAAAGAATGCAAACGGCGAAGAATTTGGCGTCCAACACCTCCATCAGGTTGTCCAGGATAACGCTTCGCTGGAGGCTGAAGCTGTCAATAACAAAGTTTTAGCAGCAGTTCATACTTTTGTAGGCGGTGAAACGCTGAATGATGATATGACTATGGTAACGGTGAAGGTGATTGAATAGTGTATTGATAATAATATGGAGGTTGATGTTTATGCCAATGGAACAGCATGTTGAACTTGGCAAATATATTGTTTCAGATGCAAATATCTGCCACGGCAAGCCGACTATCAAGGGTACGCGGATTATGGTTAGCAACATCCTTGGGAGTTTTGCGATTAACCGCAATGTGGATGAAGTTTTCAAAGCGTGGGGGGGACGCGTCTGCCGTGAGGCTATTATTGAATGTCTTTATCTTGCCAGTGAGAAGTTGAATCATTTTTACCGCAATGAAAGAGAGGAGATAGAATCATAGTACCTTATATCTTTGATGAGCAAACTGAAGACCCGGAACGGCTTGCCTTCGAGCGTCGGTTCCCGTCTGTTCGACAAGTAGGACTCGGTTTCGGTAGGACAGGCATGCAAGATAAAGACATCATACGCGAACTGCATCAGGTGCGCAACGCTACTTTTATCACACGTGACAGCGATTTTTACAAACGGAAATGGTTGCATCGTGGTTACTGTATTATTTATCTCACTTGTCCTGAAAATAAAGTTGCGGAAGTAGCCACACATGTTGTCCGGCATTCCGAATTCAATACACATGCTAAACGTATGGGCAAAGTTATCCGCGCTAGCTCTGAAGGTATAACGTATATGCAAATCAACCTGCCGGAAGAGCGGACTATCGCGTGGTAAAAAAGAACTGTAAAATTTAAGGAGTGAAATTAAAACATTGAATAAGCAAAGACCGGTTATTGGCATAAGCGTAGGTGACCCGGGCGGTATTGGAGCAGAAATTACGGCTAAGTCTTTATCGAATGAGGAGATATATGACATCTGTCGTCCGTTGGTAGTTTCTGATTTTGCATTGATGAAAGAGGCGGTGAAAATAGCGGGAGTCTCTTTGGGGTTGAATCGGGTGCAAAATCCAAAAGAGGGGAAATACGAATTTGGCACGATTGACGTTTTGGATATGCGCAATGTGGATATGTCGAAACACGTCTACAAAAAAGCTACCAGCGTAGGTGGAAAAGCATCTTTTGAGTACATCAAAAAGGTAATTGACTTGGCGATGGCAAAGGAGATAGATGCCACCGTAACCGGTCCGATTCATAAAGAGGCAATCAATCTCGCCGGTTACCACTATGCCGGACATACAGAAATATACGCTCATTTTACAAACACAACGGATTACGCTATGATGCTGGCTCATGGCAATTTCCGAATCGCACACGTATCCACCCACGTTTCTCTGCGCGAAGCCTGCGATTTGGTAAAGAAAGAGCGAATACTCAAGGTAATTAAACTCGGATACGAAATTTTGTTGCGACTGGGCTGTGATTCCCCACGAATCGCCGTGGTCGGCCTGAATCCACATGCGGGCGAAGGTGAGCTATTTGGTGATGAGGAAGTCAAGGAGATTATCCCCGCAATCGAAGCGGCAAGAAAGGAGAACATAAACGCAGAAGGGCCGTTTCCGCCCGATACCATCTTTTCCAGAGTACGCGGTGGGCAGTATGATTTGGCAGTGGCGATGTATCACGACCAAGGACATATTGCGATGAAGGTGACAGGCTTCACCTACGACGCGAAAACGAAACAGTGGGGTTCTGTGGCCGGCGTCAACATGACGCTTGGATTGCCGATTATCCGCGTCTCTGTTGACCACGGTGTCGCTTTCGGCAAAGCCGGAGAGGGGCGTGCTAATCCGCAAAGTATGATTGAAGCGATTAAAACGGCGGCTAAATTGTGCTGAGTACATGTCAGCGGAAATAACTAACCCCCCTTTTATGACTTCAGAATAAATGAAATGTCGTCATAAATTGAGTTCGTGCAACTTGACCTACGGGGTCAATATTTTTCGCCCACATTCTTATCCAAAAGGAGAATCACAATGGCAACAACACAAAAGACGTATCGCGTTGCGCTTATCGGTTGCGGTGGACGTGGCATGAGTCTGCGCAACACTGCAAACCAATCTGATAAAATAGAGGTTATTGCGGCTGCTGATATTTTAAAAACCAACTTTGACAAACTGGAATCAGAAGGTGTAAAAGTCTACCAGAACTTCGAGGTAATGCTTGAGCAAGAGTCAGTGGATGTGGTAATTGTCGCTACCCCCATATCCACGCATTACGAAGTAGCTAAACGAGTGCTTGATTTCCCGATTACAGGGGTATACTTGGAGAAATCAATGGCGACTCGGTTGTGCGAAGCAGATGAGTTAGTGGAAAGAGCAGAGGAACAGGACATATATTTTGTTGTCGGACATCAACTTCGCTATAGCCGCGGGTGGGCAGATGCCAAAAATCTGCTGGATGAGGACGCAATCGGACAAGTACACTATATCCGCGCTCACCGTGGTTCGCCGCTGCTTACGCACCATACCCATCAGACCGATTTGATGCGGTACTATGCCGGCAATTCACCCGTCTTATGGGTACTCGGTCAAATTCACAGGACTGGCTCATTCCGTTCAGAAGGACTGGAATCGGAGATGCAATCGCTGGGATTCGTGCAGTTTGAAAACGGGATAAGTGGCATCATCGAATCTGGGCAGTACCGGCCGTCTGCGGGGAACCACCTGATGCTGATAGGAGAGAAGGGCGAAATTCGCGTTGGGTCAAATTCCCGCTTCCGCAGTGAAGACACAGGTGGAAAGTGGGAACCGCTACCTCAATACGAACAGCCCCATATTTTTGAAGATATGCTCAGTTGGATTGAAGGTGGCCCCGAACACCGGAGCAGCGGACGACAGGGCAGAGCTACTCTGGAAGTCTTGCTTGCTATCTACGAGTCAAGCCGCTCCCGGGGGCGTGTCCAACTGCCGCTGGAAAACAGAGTAAACGCCTTGGAAGAGATGATAGCTGACGGCACTCTTCCGTAGGTAGAGTTTCCAAACTCAATAGACCAATTTCGAGATTTAAAAAAGAAAACGGGAAAACGGGGAAAGGCTTGTTCCCCCAAAATAGAGATACATCTTACCTATGTGGCGATGGGGGTTGAAAGGATTATGATACGAGAAAAATTTCACAAAGCCCTTTATGTTATCACAGATAGAAAGCTCTCACAAGGGCGTTCGCACTTAGAGGTTATGTCGTCTGCAATAGCCGGCGGCACTAGGATAATACAACTGCGCGATAAGGAATGTACTGCGAGGGAACTTGTCAAAGAAGGTTTAGCCCTACGAGAATTGACATACAGGGAGGGAGTTTTATTCATCGTAAACGACCGGGTGGATGTAGCGCTTGCAATAGAGGCCGACGGCGTACACCTGGGACAGGATGACTTACCTGCCAAACTCGCCCGAAAAATACTGGGGAAGGATAAAATTATCGGGGTATCCATAGGCGACGCAGAGGAGGCAGTTCAGGCAGTCGAAGATGGTGCGGATTATGTATCCGTAAGCCCCGTATTCTCGACTACAACTAAACTCGACGCAGGAGAAGGCTTAGGTATACAACTCATCACCGAGGTAAAAAAATGCACCGACGTTCCGATTGTAGCCATCGGCGGCATCACAAAGGACAACATTGCCAGGGTAGCCAGAGCGGGTGCCGATTGCGCTGCTGTGATTTCGGCAGTGGTGGCGGCTGATGATGTTGAAGCGGCAACGCGGCGTCTACTGGATGAATTTGTTGGAGGATTTCGTGAAACTGGTATATGAGGGTGAACAAGGTGAAATCAGAACAGATGCCTATCCCGTAAAGGAGGTATGAGCGATGTTTTTGAATGACAAGCGGTTGTGTGATACCTGTATCTTTATGGCAGATAGTTGTCACCTTGATATGTGTTTGCATCCCTTGAGGCGGGATAATGGTAGAGAGGGAAAAATGATTGACGACGCTTTAATCTGGAATGGGAACTGTTCTTTCTACATACCGGGAATACCGTGTTTCTATGAACTGATTGATTACAGCGATGAACCAAAGGAAATTTGGAAGTATGCTGAACAGATTCATCAAGAATTAACTAAGCTTTTTGTCGAAAAGGGAGAAGTTACAAAGGACGAGCTAGTGGAGGAGTTGTCGCAAAAGCGAACTTCGAAAAAAATCTTAACAAGGTTGTTTAAGCGAAACCCAAACAAACCGACATGAAAACCTGCCTTCTTCTTCCAGCATATAACGAAGCCAAAGCAATCGGCAACATCATCTCAAAATCGCGTGCGTTCATAGAATCAATTATCGTAGTAGATGATGGTTCAAACGACACAACCGCCCGTATCGCCGAAAATCTAAGTGTGGTTGTGTTGAAACACAAATCCAATCTCGGCAAGGGTATGGCATTGCGGACGGGGTTTGAGTATGCGTTAAAGCAAGGCTACGAGTTGGTGCTTACGATGGACGCCGACGGGCAACATGAACCAGAAGACATCCCGAGATTTCTCGAAAAGCTACGGAACGACAACCCGGATATTCTGATAGGAGCGCGCATAATTGAGAGATGGAAAATGCCCTTACACAGAAGATTAAACAACAGACTTATCTCAATGATTGGCTCATGGCTTTGTGGGCAAAGAGTTGTGGATTTTCAGTCAGGTTTCAGGTTTATCAAAAGCGAAGTCCTGCGTTCGGTTGCCCTTGAAACCAGAAGATATGAAACCGAATCAGAATTGTTAATCAAGGCTGGCAGATTGGGATTTCGCATCAATTCACTGCCGATTCGCACAATCTACGATGGAGAAGTAAGCAACATCAAACCATTGCGCGAAATATTACTATTCACTCGGATGCTGTATAAAAATTTAACTCGACGGAGAAAAAAATAATGGTGCGTTCAAGCTGATAACCTCGTGGTAATCCTTTGGGAAGTAACGGCATTGCCCGCTTCTGACACCGCGTATGCCGGGTATGCAAAAATTTTCCCAACCTGTGCAATTTTTTGCACAGGTTGGGATTGTCGGGTTTAGCAGGATTTAGCTACGTTTTCTACCGCGATATGGGCGAAAATCGTGCCAAAAAAAATTGTAGTTATGCAAAAATTTGCATAGTATTTCATATCTGTCAGAAAAGCCAGTAAATACAAACTTCCATCGGTATACATTTTATGGAGTGTTTATAACTCCCATGAATAATATCATTACAGGTGCCTTTTTTGCGAATTTTTAATACTATATAGCAACATTCGCTATCAACTATTACTAACTCTTGCTTCAATACTTCCGGCCGCTCTATGGGAAATCCTTCGTAACTCCCGTTTTATGAACGTGTTCTGAAATCGTCGAATTTTCCCGCATGGTTACTGTTCACATATAACACAGGGAAATTAGGAAGCATGTAAAATATCGGGAACTTGGACAGACACTATTAACCACAAAATCATACGAAGGTGTAAAATTCTGTCATCATTTATGTTTTTTATCATAAACATTTTCCCCTCACGCTTATAATTTTTTGAAGCGTCCGTCTCTGAAACCGAAAGCGTCTTGTGTGCGTTATTACAAGAAGCAAAACATTGTTCGTTTCGACTGGCATGAATTCTGCAATTAGGAACTTCGTTTTCAAAAATTTTCAGAAGACAGGGCGATTTAGGTCGCAAAAAAATGTCCTGTCTGCTATAATAATAAAATCTCCTCGATTCTCTTGATAAAGGCAAACTATTCGCAAGAATAGGGCGCAAAGTTACGGGTGCCAATAGGGTGGTTGGGAATAAATCCTACATCCTATTGGGACAGCCGGGCTACCAACGAATAGGTAGCCCTTTTTTTTGAGCAGGCAAA
>CAZRLY010000088.1:0-5252 GCA_964601015.1 uncultured bacterium | reverse complement strand
ATCATAACCTTTTTTATAGCATTCTTCACGTCGAATACCTTAGACGCTCAGTATACAGGTTTTCCATCTCTGGATGAAACTGATGGAAAGTTCCTCTCCATCGCGGGAAATAAAGTAACGGGTGGAATGAACGACCAAACTGTGTACCTCTGGATAAGAGTCCCCGGCGGCCAAACAACCTTTGAGCTAAGTATCTTTGATGGCGACCAAAGCGGTTATTGGGATATTACACAAGGTAATGCCAATGTGTCTAATTGGCGGCTTTCTTTTGACCCGGATGAAGATGGAAATGGCAATGGCTTGGTATCTATCTTGACAAGTTCTGAGATGTCCGATAACGACTGGACTATCAAATCTTACCAAACCAATGATGGAGCGAAAACGGCTGATGGAAACTTCCTTTACTTGCTAACAGTTTCATGGGACAACCCTAATGATTCAAATGACCTAAATGGTTTCAAAGTTCGCAGTACAGGACAAGTGAGTTACGTTTTGGGTAAAACGTTTGCTGTCATTGGCGCGCCAATCAACACAGCACCACAGCCGGGTAAAAAGGATACGGATGGACCCGGGGCTGATAATGATTTATTTTTCTCGTATGATGGGCACTGGCGCTTTTTCTTTTGGGTTCCAGAAGGTCAAACTAAGATAATCCTTGCGGAAGGCGATGCTGACCACGGAAACAGTGGGGACCCGCCAGATGACAATTTCAACGCCCCTGAACTCACCATCCCGCCAGATATTCGATATGAAATACTTTCACCTGATGGTACAGTGATATTTCCGAATGTACAACCTTCGGGAGATATGGAAGACGAAAATGACCTAGTTGAACATGAACACAACTACGGCGGCATTTTGCCATCGGGGTTGTATACGTGGCATTGGTATGGACAGGACGCGCATAACCAGACCATTATGAAGGCTACATACGAGCTTTTCCCGGACCCGCCTACCCCACAAGGAATTGATATATTCCCTGATAATGCCAAAAATGCCCAGCCAGGCGAGATGGTCGAATATAATCACACCGTAAGCAACAAAAGCAATAATACAAGGGTTATCAACCTCGTGCCCAGTAGTAGTATGGGTTGGCAAGTCAGTTTATATGCGGCAGATGGTTTTACCCCCTTGGGAGATATTGATGGCGATGGAAAAAAGGATGTGGGTTACGTTGCTGGAAACGCCTCTAAAAACATTATTGTTAAAGTGCAAGTTCCGTCGTACACGACGCAGAACACAGTAGACGTCACCACGATAACGGCCTCGGCGAAAGAACTACAAATAGAGGTATTCGATTCGGTTAGTGATACAACAACGGTAATTAGTCCGCCTGTCATTCAACTCATAAAGGGTGTTGATAAAAATACTGAAAAGCCAGGAGGAACGTTGGCATATTCGATCGAGGTAAGAAATAACGGCGGTTCTGTCGCTTACAACATAGTTGTTATTGATGTTATTCCAACCCATACAACTTACGTTGTGGGGAGCGCTTACGGCAATAACGCGACCATCAGGTACAAACATAACGGAGGGGATTTTAACCTTTCGCAGGCAGAACCGGTTACTGCGGTAATGTGGATATTAAATGAACTGTCCGCAGCCCAAACTGCGTATCTTACCATGAGGGTGAAAATTGATTAGCGGCAAAAGGGTTACGAGCAATTCTTTTGCCCTTCGATTAATGAGGGAAAAGATGAAAAACATTATTATAATTTCAGTGTTAATTATTACATTAAGTTCTTCTTCTGTTTTGTTTGCTCAAGAGGCTGGCGGAGAGTTGTCCTGGGATTTGGGCTACCTTGTGATGGACATCTACACTCAACCCTATCGCCAGAGGAACCTTGAACAAGCGTTGCCTTTTATTGCTGCTCGACTCAACGACGGCGTCGGGATAGAAGAGGATGATTGGTTCGGAGTCCTTTTTGGCGACGAAGACAAGGACAACTTCTGGGTCTACGAACTCTACGACGTTGACAAGGGTATTAGAATAAAAAGGATTACACTATCAGAGATGATGGGGATAACTAACGATAGCGGTTGTAGATTGATACGGGATGGACTAACCGATAATAACAAAATTCAAACTGAATACGAGATAGAATCGGGTACTTACAATTTGAAATTCAAACGTTTTATCTCGAATATTCACGACCGGAATATGCCGGGTGAACAGAAATTGACATTGGACTTTGAGGTTGAAAACCTAACTCGAACACCAGTTGATATCCGTTTTTCGGTACGCCACCGCAATGATGATTATGCTATAGTTGACCCGGACCCGCAGAGGGCAAGTATCCTGTATACGATAAATAAAACTCCAAATGAAGCGGGTGACGGCTACAATGATTTGCCCATGTTAGTACAAGCTTATTCCCCTGCGCCTAAGTTCACCTTTGATAGGGAGCCGCTACAGGAGAAGGGAGATTTTACAATCTCGACGGCAACTTTTCCCCCTAAAACTGTTCAACGGTCAATATCAAAGGGCAGAGTTCGTTTAGGGCAGATAACTTTCGCTGTAACAACTATCCAAGATGCAATTTACGTTACAGAACAAGCTGTAAATTTAGCAAATTATTTGATGGAAAAACAACCTGAACCCCAATTAAGAGTCAAAATTGTACCGGATAAATGGGAGGCGGTTTCGGGAGATGAGATAACATACAACATGCTTTGCATGCATGTCGGCACGGGCGTAGCGAATGGGGGAGCGATTATTGACCCAATTCCGCAAGGAGTCAAATATATCCCTAATAGCGCTACTGGGGAAAGGACGGTTATCACATATAGCGTCAATAGCGGAAGTACATTTGTAGAAGAGACAATGCCCGGAGAGGTTGTCACACACATCCGGTGGGAGATAGTTGAAAATCTCATACCGGGTGAATCTATTAAGATGTCTTTCAAGGTCATTTTCTCGGAATAGTAATTTTTCAAAAGACGGGGGTTTACGGAGTAAACGCCTCTTTTCAGGCTTTGCCTATGTTTTTTTCCAAGGAAGGAGAAAGCAAAATGATGTTTACGCGATGGAGGGTATCCAACAGAATGGAGGGTTATTCGGTGAAAACAATTAATAAATTAACATTAATGCTTGTAGTTTCTTGCCTCATCGTTGTGTCGGGAGTTTCTATTTCTGTAGCAAAGGCACCGGCTGGCACTGTCATTAGAAACTACGCAACAGCAACTTACAAGGACGCCAGCAACAACACTTACAACACCAGTTCAAACGAGGTGCAAACAACTGTAATACAGGTTTTTGGAGTGGACATCTTGCCCCCTACGCAGGTCAAAGAAGGCGAAAAGGCGAAATCCGTGTCCTTCTCATTTAAGGTAACAAACACGGGGAACGGACTGGATACATTCAGTTTAGCTCACGAAAAAAATTTCAGCAACTATCACGCCAGCAATAATGGTTGGTCATTTAGCATGTATGCTGACAGCAATAAAGACGGTATTTTGTCGACCATTGAGAAAGCTGCCGGGCCGATTACCATTACCCCTTCAATGAACCCTGATGATATGTATGACGCCATATTGGAGGTATCGGTACCCGCGGGCGCTCCCGATGATATAACCTGTACCTCTACCATAACTGCTACTTCTCAAGGCGATTGGACCAAAACTGATTCTGCAATCTGTGAGACAAAGCTTGTTCCACCACCCATAACGCCAGACAAAAAGGTGGATGGGCTGACGCACTCGAACGCACTCCCAGGGGATACCCTCAATTATACCATCAACATCACCAATACCGGAACTGAAAATCTGTCCGGTGTAATACTGCGAGACATAGTTCCTGCCCACACAACCTACGCCAGTTCAAACCCAGTCGGTAATTATTCAGGGGGTGTCGTCGAGTGGAGCATCTCCATATTGTCCGCTGGACAAACAAAGACTTATACACTCAGGGTGAAAGTCGATGACTACTTCAAAGGTATAATACAAAACCAGGCGATCGTCTTTCACAATAGCGTGGAAATTCCATCTCCGCCAGTAACAACTGACGTCACTCCATACTACGCTATTATTGTCACACCTGACGGTACAAAGGATGCTATACCAGGGGAGGAAGTAACATTCCCGTTCACGGTACAGAATAGGGGAAATATGGTTGACCGCCCCGACTTAGTTCTTACGCCTGCCGCGGGAACTACTGTTAAATATACCTGGCATTTCTACCGCGACCTGAATGGGAATGGGAATATTGACTTAGACGATACAAAACTTTCCGACTCTGACGGGGATGGTTCTCCGAATACCCACCAGATTAACCCAAGTGAAACAGTAACGTTGATTGCGCGCGCTATCGTTTCGCCGACAGCAGAAGATGGCGAAAAAGAGCAAGTTATCGTCACAGGGATTTCCAATGAAGATATAACCAAAAAAGATGAAATTTCTCTCACAATCAACATCAAAGCGCCAAAGGTTATACTTGAAAAATTTGTTAACCCGTCTTCCGGAGGACAAACTCCCGGAACTACTTTGACCTACACTTTGAAATACAGGAACGTAGGGCACGCACCAGCGTATTCGGTTGTCATCACAGATACGGTACCCACCCACACCTCTTATGTGGAAAACAGCGTGAAGACGGGCGATAGTCTGGCGACTTTAACGAGTAAAACCGATAACAGCGACTATGACGAGGTTACCGTTGCGGATAAAAGGTATATTACCGTCAATGTTACTCAGAATAGCTATAACCCACTCGGACCCAGCGAAGAAGGATATATCCAATTTCAGGTCAAAATTAACTAAGCAAGAAGGATAGGGGCAATTCTACTTGCCCCTTTATCCATAAAAATGAGTGTTGTCTGATGAACATGAAGATAGCAATGTCCAAATCTATTACATACATTTTCATCTCCGCGCTTCTGCTGTGTTGTTGCGCGCTGGCAGACGCCGTTACACCCCCAGGCACGATTATCAGCAATATCGGCCACATCAGCTACAAAACCGAGAGCGGCCTGGCTGAATACAACGGTGAGAGCAATGAAGTACACACAGAGGTAGGGCAGGCGATTGCGCCCGATTTAAAGCTCTCTAAGTCCGGTCCAAACCAAGCTTCCCCAGGCGACGAGATTACCTATGAGCTCGGATACCAAAACGACGGGACGGTAACACAAGCGGATGCTACCGGAGTCGTTATCACGGATATACTTCCTCCCGGGGTCAATTTTGTAGGTGCATCCGACGACGGCAAATACAACCCGGGCGATGGTACGGTGATATGGCAAATTGGCTTCCTGCCT
>CAZRLY010000087.1:0-19744 GCA_964601015.1 uncultured bacterium | reverse complement strand
GGATTTAGCAATCCAAGCCGAGCAAATGCAGAAGTTATTTAGCAGCCATTCCTAAATATCTCCCATCGCCCTATTTGAATAGCAAAGTAATAGCATGATTTTGGTTCAGAAAGCAAGTTTTTTGAAAAATAACTTTCTATGTCTGGACGTTGTTAGCTTTTAAACCATGCGATAACCTATGCCTGTTTGGGCGGTGGGCATGGCTGCAACCCGCTGTAAGTGTTGCGGTTTGTTTTTCCTTTGGTTCAATGACTTCCATGCTTTTCACCGCCTTTCATTAGATTTTTTTGCGATTTAAACAAGCGCGTATATCAACAATGTTTGTAACAAGTAATGAATAACTACACAATCAAGATAGTATGAGCGTCAGGGGGTTAAGAAATCAGCATGCATCCCTTTTTCGCCAAAATAGCTGCCAAGCCACTTCCTGCATGCGAAATGCAGCATCTGGCTCCCGCGCTACTCCCCAACCGTTTGTTGGGATAGCCCACACATCCTCAAAGTTGGGCGTTTTGTTATTGCGTTCGTAAAATTCAATGAAGTGAGGATGATATGTTCCTTCTTGACCGAGTCCCAATCCAAAACGCTCATGCTCATATTTCTCAAATCGGTCAAGAATTTCCCAGAGCACATCCGTCGGAATCGTTTCTCTTTGGCGCGTACTTCCACCATATATCCAGCAATGTCGACACGTATTAGGGCAGGAAGTCGCTCCTAAATTAATTTCAATCATAACCGTAAACCTCACATTCCCCCTTGCCAATTGAATACAAATATCCCGTTTACTATAACACAATTTTGGATGCACTCTTCAGTTGATTTCTAAAAATTTTTTAGATTAAGTCAAATTCAATAAGCTTCAGTCTGGTATTCACCACTAACGATTCATTCATACCGAGTTCTTCCACAGTTACTCGCCCTATTGCCGTCAAACCGTAAATTTTGCCAGTTTCTCGGTCAAGTTGGAAATGTTCCGCCCAAGTGTCGATGCGAGGGTGAAAGAGGCGTGTTCTTTTTCCACTTTGGATGTCGATGCCGTCAACCTTTGTCCACTTCCGACGATTGCAATGAGAACATGATAAAGCAAGGTTGTCTAAATCAGTTGGTCCACCTGAATCTTTCGGTACAATATGTTCCAGGTGCAAAACATCTCCGCTGATAATCTGTGGGTATCGACAGTATTCGCATCTGCCTCCGGCGCGCTGTGTAACTTGTGCTCGTAAGGTATTTGCCAAGATTTTCCTTTTCTTTTGCTCTTCAAACCTATACCGTCGTTTCGAGGGACATACTGAGAATGTCCGTTAGCTTTTCGAGGTTAGCATCGGTTTGCTCTTGAGCTTGCTGCATAAGCAAATCCAATTCCGCTTCTTCTTGTGAGGTTAGTTTCCTGGTTCGATTCCATTCCAACAGTTCATTAAGCCGTGATTGTTGTTCTACTTTTATACGCGAAAACCCGAAAACTTGCCGAACCTTTTCAAGCATTTCCACTGTGTCTTCCAATTCAAAGAGATGTCCTGTTTGCGCGTCTATGTGAATTTCCCCAACAAAATCAGGTTTCTTGGAAGCATTCGTAACGACAGGCACTTGCCAAACTTGACTCTCTTCTTCAAACGCAGGTATTCCTGTCTTCAGAAGCAAACCTACATGAGCATGTAACCACTCTTCCGCTATTTTTTGGGCTTGATGAGCGGTATTGATTGAAAGAGCGAAGTCTCGGATAATCTGTCGTGTTAGAAGTTCTTTAATGGAGCGATGTGTTGTTTGCGCTCGTTCACTCAATCGCTGATAAGTTTCTTCAGGCAAATCAAGGAGTACTTGAGGCATCTGTAACCCTCCTATCAAAGACTTTAGACTTTTTGTTTGTTGTTTATTCTCTTCGGCTTTGCCATATCCTTCAGCGCTTCCTGGATAGCCTTGAGTTCATAAGTTTACCATATCTTTTGAACTTATGCACTTTATTTTAACATGAGCCAAAATTTTTTACATATTCTTCGCGATGTCGATTTTGTCGTCTACAAACCTGAGAGAGCAAATGTCAACTTGCGAACGGAGAAATTATCATCCCCTGAAAACAACAGATAACAAATCTTTCCGTCAGCACTCATCCATTTAGTTGGGAAGGAACCCGTTTCACCAGGCCCCACATCCCACTCTTGGGTATAGTATACAGTCGCCCATGGACCCCAGGGCTCCGGCGCATCGTAGATGCCGAACCCACCGCGGAAACGCGTATCTGCGCCATCACGAGGCCCCTGATGCCACCAGAGGTACCTCCTCAGTCCAGCGTTGTAGCTGATTCCTGAGCGCAGACAGCGACCAAAATGCGTAAAGACACCCCCTCGCTGCTGGATGTCCTTCGTCCAGACTGGGTTATTGTCCGGGGCGAGTTGCTTGAAGAATTCGTAGGCGTTGCGGTTTGTTATCTCCCCCTTTGGCACACGTGCCAGGATGAATCGGTCAGCGGCTTCGTAAGCGTTGGGGTTGTCGTGAGACACCATGTAGACATAGTCCCTGTGTTTGTCAGGAACACCAGCGTAATTCCTGCCGAAGTTTATAAATGTCAGGTAGCCGAACTCCGTAAATTTCCAACTGCTCCATGTCCATGTCCGAGCATAATCTTTTGACCAGGCAAGCTGACAGTGGTGTCCGTTGTTGTCGGAGTTCCTCGCCCACATATAGAGGACGCCATCCACCATCAGCATCCCGCTGGCTTTCTTTCCCGATTTGCCCGTGTGGGTATTTTCTGCGTCCGAGCGGATGTTTTCGCCGGTGAAATCAGCGGGGCCGCCGATGACCCGGGCAAAACCAAGCCCCAGCTTTTTAGGGACTGTGGGGTCAAAACCGTATCCATCCCCGTAGGCAGTGTAGAGGTTGTCGTCGTCTGCCCAGGTGATGGGCCAGTTGTCGCTTCCGTCTTTGCCTTTTCCCCTTGCCTTGCGGACGATGTTGTCAGCAGATGCCCAAGTTACATCCGTGATTGCGGGGCTTGGTGGATAGGGGGGTATTTTCTCTGAATTGTCAGAGACAGCATCCGCTTGTGCCGGTTGGTCGCCGTCGATAATCGCCTCCATCAACGGATTGAACAGATATTTTTCCAACCCGCCCCAGAACCCTTCGCCTTTGGATTCGTCGCCAAGTGTCGCTCCATTCCGCACAACAATCATGTCCAAGCTGGGGATAACTAAGAGTATCTGATTGCCCGCACCCGCACCCGCAAACGCATCTTGTGGAACGTCCTGCCAAACGCCGTCAAAGTTCGTCCACCATCCCAGTCCGGAGGCCGGCTGCGGATTACCTACGGGACTATCTGGCAAGGGAGTATCTGCGTACTCGACCACTTTCTGCGCCCATTCTGGCGCGACAAGCTGTTTTCCCTCCCAGTTGCCTTTGCGCAACATCAGTCGCCCAACACGCGCTACGGTACGCGCTGTGTAGGCGGCCCCGCCCCAATTGGCATAAAGCGTCAGTCCGTCCAACTCATATCCCTTGCCATATCCAATTGACCATTCCGCATCCGGCACACCGATGGGTTCCATGATGCGTTCCCGCAACAGCGAAAGGATATTCGACTGCGGCGCGCCTTTCAGACTGGCAGTGACGGCGTAGGCAAGCATCGCCATGCCCGGGTTGCTGTAGGCATAGTCGGAGCCGGGAGGAAAGATTATGGGCGTTTGGTCTTTGGAGATGGAAAATGGGTCCGGCTCCCGCCTCCAAAACGCCCCCATCCAACCCGGCAACTTATCATGAGGTACTCCCTCTTGGTTAGCATCTTCGATACCAGACGAATGCGTCGCTAAATGACGAATCGTTATCTTGGATTTCTCCGGGTGTTCCTTCCAGTCGGGGATATACTTCCAGGCTGGTTCGTCTACATCAAGGCGTCCATCGTTCAACGCCAACATGAGGGACACGCCACCCACCAACGCTTTGGCAAGGGAGGCTGTGTGGTGAAGCCTCTTCTGACCGAAACCCGGCGCATACCACTCGTATACAATTTTGTCATGACGAATCACCAGAAAGGTTTTGGTGCGTCTGGCGGCTAAAATGTCTCTTAGCGCATCAAGTTTGGGCGTGGACATCCCCTGGCTTTCCGGTGGTGTGGACTGCCATACGAAACTTTTTTCCATTGCAAAAGCTCCTTTCGATAGGAAAGTTGTGAAGAGAAAAACGGACATATAAATCCAAATTTTCCATGAGTTCATTGGATAGCTCTCCATAAAAGATCACCGCAGAGACTAAAAAATGTTGGGTAGGATTGCATCCATACCTACGATGTTCGCTCTAAAAAGACAACGATTTAATCGTTGGACTCCAAAATGAGTGATGGGAGGCTTTGGCTTTTCTTTTAGTCGCTCAGGGATGTTCAAGTCAACTCGTAGAGGACTCGGCAGAGGTTCGTCTTTGCCCGACTGGAGCAAGCTGACAACGACGAGAATAACCACGAGCACACCCAAAACGAGCCACGGCAACCGCTGATGAGACTGGAGCCAATCAGGCATCCGAGCCGTAGCAAAGTTATTTACAATTCCAATGGCTGCGTTCAACAGAACAGCCAACAGGATAAACAATTGAGAGAGAGTTAGTTTCATTTGATGTTCCCCTCCTAAAAGGCAGACAATGAGCCCAAAATTCTGTCCTATTTGCCTTCCGTCACATGCGTTAGTGGTTTATTTTTTAAGTAGGGTTGTCAGAGGAACGCAAAAACGTAGATGCTGACCAATGTGTCTGCCCAAGACAACCACACGGGGTTGCCGCTACACGCGACCACATCGGGTAGCTTCTACACCAAATACCCTATACGGATTTATGAAACGAACCACTAAAGAATTAGCAATCTCTGATTGTACAACACACTATCGTCTATTTCACCATTGCTTTTTAGCGCGGCAGATAACTTCGTAAATTTCATCCATACTTCTTCCTTCCCACATTTTTTGATACTCTTGGACACTATCCCCATCGCCCGGTTCAGTTGCCATGACAAACCGTAGCGCGTCCACAATACCAAGTTCTTTCACCAGTGCCTTCCAAGCGCGCTTTCGCAACTCAGGTGTCGCAGTTTGTTTTACAAGGATTTTATTCATCGGTTTTTCCTCCTATGTAAGTTCCTTCAGAAAGTCTACAGGATTCAGAATTTGCATTTTCATTCCGCGAGACGCTAAAAAGCTTTGGATATCTTTGGCTCTTTTAACAATTTTGTCATCGCAAGTTAGAAAATAATCGGCTAATCCCTTCGCTGCCGAAGCAATATGAAGAGCATCTCTAGGTTTTAAACGCGCTCGGCCTTCCAGTTCACTTCCCAAGTTCCGAAGCGCTTCATCCATGATAGCTATCTCGGAACAATATCCCGTCAAATTATGCAAGCGCTCCCTTTTGACCTCATCAGGGGTATTGTTTATTTCAATATCAAGAATATCTGAGCCGATGCAAGTCACACTCCCCGCTAATACCTCAAACAATATCGTTACAAAAGCGGAAGCTTCTTGCGCAATTCTTAATTGAGTTCTGTCATCAAATGGTCGACAAAAAACATTTACGTCCATGTATACTCGCATCTAATTATAACTCCTATCAGCAGTTGACCGGAAAAATGTTTTGTGCTGCGTAGCTCTTGTTATTGCCTTTCTTTCGGTTAAATTGCAGCTATTTTCTATTGATAAATTTTATCAACTTACATACATCATGTCAAGCTTAAAGTAAGAACGTCTGCGATAATCATTCGAGACTATCGTTGGGTTTCGTGTCTCAACCCACCTAGCCGTCTTTCGACGGTGTCGGTGCCTACTTCTCTCGTTTTCCATAAGAACATCCCTTGTATCTTAGAGCGCGCTTTCCTCTTGATTCGGTTGATTTTATGCGTGTAGTAAAGGTAACTTTCATCATTAGCAAGCGACGGCTCTTGTTGGACTAACGTTTCAAGCAACCCGGCGAGAAACTCAAACCACGCTTCGTAGAAATCCGAAGCGAGGATGGCTTGTGGTGTTTCTGGAAGATGTTCAAAACGTTTCCCGGTGAGCGGAGGCAGCTTTTGAAATTCTACCAAAATGTTCTCGCCATCGCGCCTCAAAGAAATAACTAAATTGGTTCCTTGCTCAAAGAAATCTAACACAGCGGGTTCTTTATCTTCTCGTAATAAATCCTCTAAAACCTGGGGAAGTTCATCGAAAATAGTCGTCAGGTCAGGTTCGTATTCAAATGGCAATTCAAATCCATTAACGAAAATTGACCAATAGCGATTATGTTCCTTGGCAAACTTCCATAAAGCCAATTCCAACTGAGTTATGTCCACAATGTTACTTCCATCAAATGGCCAACTCTTAGCAGGCTCCTTGCATTGAATATAGAAGGTTTTTGGCACGCTAATTCCTCCCTTCTTGAGCTAACAATTCTCGCGCATATTCATCTGTTATCGGATAACTTGACCTGACGGTGCCATCTCACCTTCTGATAATCAGCACTTTGGTCACATTTTCCGTTATACTACCGTCAGGCTGATAAACTCGTCCAATTGGCTCACCAAATAGCGCAATTTGGCAATTATTTTGCGGCCCGAACACAGGTTCCTCCCTTGTCAGCCTTTCCGCTTCAACAATTACTGCGTCATCATAAAATTGCCCCTGTGGTTCATTAATCCCGCGCGCTCTGTCTATAAGCTCTTGATTCGGTCTTTTCGCTCCGTGTCTGGTTTGCGAATGTCCGTAAGCCGGTTTGGATTCTGGCTTTCCCCATTGAATTCTTGGATTATCCACAGTGTTACCCGAGTTGAACGTCATTAGTTTCTCCATCACAGAGGTGTTTCGTAGAATGATACCACCTTGAAGCAAAATTGGCAACAAAAAACCCGCATCATCTTAACGTGATGCGGGTGGCTATTTCTCGACTCGGAAACTGTGATAATGGTTCGAGATAACGGCCGCTTTTCCTCATTATTGCGCAGGAACACCATGATTTTTCCAGGCATCTCATCTTATACATATCACACTTAAAGTCGCATTTATGAATTGTGGCATAGACATACCTAAATTCGCATTCATGTAAGTTGGATCACAAATAATATATTTCTGGTTTTGATACATGACGTAATCACCAGTTACATCAGTGTTAAACTTCACGGCAGTCGCAATATGCCCAGGGAAATCCAGCCCTATAACCTCAAGCCCTATCAACTTTCTCACGAGGTAAGCAAAGAGGATAGAGCGGTCTTCACAATCTGAATATTTATAAAAAAGGCTCTCTTCAGGAAATAATACCTTTTCTCCGCCAAACTGCTCTTGGTCAATTTTGTAAGCAAACGCCGCCTGTACGAAACGGAGCAGAATGTTGACGGCTTCTACCTCTGATTTGCCTGCAATGATCGGTTTCAGTCCGGTTAATAAGGAAAGACTTGCCTCTGGTGATAGCGGAGCATCAAAGTAAATCTCTAAATTCGTCTGCGGATAACCCTCGAAAAAGTCAACCGCATTTTTATCGAACTTCACGGATAAAGCATAATTTTTGCCTTTGTAATTGAACTTGAGTGTTTTGGTTGACACCATATTTCCAATGTTCGGCGGACTATCAAGCGTCAAATTTATCCCTTTATTCGCGCCAGGATACGTTCCATCGTAGGTATGTATCGTTTCGACGTTTGGCTTAGATTTACTATTTAGTGATACCACATAATACCTGTTGCTGTCATTCCCATAAGTAAAGTAGGGAGCGCCATACAAAGTATTTACTGACGGTAGCAAAAGATAAACTTTGTCTTGATTGTAGCCGATTTTCGCCACATAATCTGATTTTGACAACATAAACCAGACAAACAGATAGCTTGGGTTTTGGTTGCCCTGATAAATATTTTCTCCGATTTTGTGCAAGAGGAGACAGTATCCCCAATCGTTGAGCTTCATTTGCTCCTTATAATACTGAGTCTGCGTTATACAATCATCATAATTTGAGCTACTCAACGCGTCCCAAAATGTACTGATTGCTTCTTTGTTAATCTCATGACTTAGGGGGGCTTTTAGCCCGTCATCATAATCAATTGTCAGTGACGCGCCAAAAAAAGTAAAATTCAAAGTTTTGCTATCTTTCCGAGTTTCAGGAACAGGCTTTTTCTTCAAGTCTGGTTGTACGTCGGGAGTGGGTTTGGGAGGCGGCGAAGGTATTGGAATATCTTCGATGATTTTGCTATCATCGGGGGTAGGTTCTTCTTGGGTATCCACAGGGGGAATATAAACAGGCGTTTTAACCGGCTTGGGTTTATCATCAAGTACGAGTCCCCGCATCAACTGCATTTGGTGCCATCGTTGTTTTAGAAAGTCCGTGAATGCTTTATCTCTTTCATCCTTAAACCTTTGAAACTTTTCCCGTTCCCTCTTTTTCCATTGCTCAAATTCATCAAGGTTTTGTGCGGTCGTCGCAATCGCCGTAAAACAGAGCAAAATTAACATGATTGGTAATTTTATCGTTTTCATAATGTTTCTCCTATCGTTCGAGTAGGATATGAAAAACCGCTTCGTCCCTCCGCTTCGCTACGGTTTATCTGAAAAAAGAAATAGCCCGCATTTTTTTGCGGGCTATTCATTATTCCCTTTGCTACGGATTTAAAATCTCCATTCAAAAAGTTTTATCCTAATCTCAAAGTTTCTGGAAAGCTGAAACCATGAAGTTGATTTAGCTTCCTGATGAAAATAGGGGTTAGATGTGGTCTGATGCAAAGCAGGCGCTGCATTACTATCTTCATCTTCCTCATACCTGACGCATTCTTCTTCAACGCATTTCCATTCTATGCAGTTCCCGGATGCATCAGTTTCCGCACATTCTTCCTTTAAGCACTTCTTTTCCAAGCATTTTTTGCTGGCCTCGTAAGTTGATGCCAAATAAACGAGTGCACCAACTACAACAACACCGCCTACAACATAGCCCCAGGTGGGAATCTCAGATTTACTACTAGTTCCGGACCTTCGGGGTGCCGGTGGGCTAATATACTTGCTTATTGCTGAAGCAGCCGCTTCCACTGTTTCGGCTGGCAGGTCATCGTAAGTTTTATCTGAAAGCCCAGAACGTGAACCCGTTGAGACTTTCATGTCCGCAATAGTAGCGTCAGCAACGCTAATGGTTTTGATACTAACGGATACGGTGAGGCTTTGGAGTTTTTCATACTGCTTGCCTCCCTGGCGGAAGGTTTTCTTTTCTACCTTGGGCTTATCAACTCTGATAAGCATCATGTAGTCTGCGCCTGCGAGTCTGCCCAGCTCAACTTGGTCTGCGGTGTTGTCAAAAATCATGCTAATTTGTTTTTCCCGCATAATCTGCTCAAGCATTGCCCGTTCAACAACTCCGACGCCTCTTCCCCTAAGCGATTGGATAGCCCTATCTTCGATTTGGCTCCCAATATTTCTATATCCTGTGTTGTTAATTACCGAAACAGCTACCTTGTCACCGCGCGATATTGACATTGTGGCCAAAGCGGAAGGGAGCGAAATTTGGATAACTAACAACACACTCACAATGATGGCGAGAAGTTTTAAATTTCTCATTTTTGTTCCTCCTCTTATTGTTTTTTGGTGGAGATGGTTTGGGAGACAATCTGAAGTGACTTTCGATGTGGTTCAGAATAATCACCTCTTGGCTGTTCCCTTATCTCTTCTCCATCAGTTTTAAATCAATCCGGTTCATAGTAAAACCGGTGACTTCAATTTTTAAACCATCACCCCCCTTTCGTACTAATTCTTCAGCGAGTTGCTGGGCGTCTCCTCTATATTGCACATCTACCATAGCGACGCCTTGTTCAAAGCTGCGGCGATGAGTAGCCTCCACGCCGCCGAATTGCGTTTTGAGTTTGTTTTCAAGTGCTATGAGTTGGCTGAATGAAATGTCTGAAATGACTAATCGCACTTCACGGCTGTTTGTTACCTTATCGTTCCATTTTTTGACTATCTGAGTCATCAAATATTCAGCAAGCTGTCCGCCTGCCTTCTGCAACGCGGCTTTTCCGGCTACAGCTTCAGTAAGCGCTGGCGCACTCGCCGCCTTAGCATGAACCGCCAAAATATCACCCGTGTCGCATTCGACAGCCCTTGCTTCTACTCGCGCCTGACATGCTATCATTCCCAGTTCCCGTCCAATAAGCTGACTGAAAGCTTCTCCAATGATAATCACCTCTGCGCCGTATTGGCGCCCTATCGCCGCTGCTGCCTTCTGGTCACCTCGCAACGCTGCTTTAACCTGGTCATTTTGGCGGATTTTCTTAACTTGAGCTTGGTCGACAACCTTAAAATCCTTCTCCACAAAAATCCTGATTATTTCTGTTTCACCCGCCGGATCAGGAATGGGGCGTCTGAGATGTTGTTCTGGAATCACAACCATGATGCGAGGCTTACGCATCGCTTCCTGCAAGATTTTGAGGGCGATTAAATCGTCCTTGACCAATTTCAAACTGACCTGGGCTTTGATTAAAACTGTGTAGATATTCACTTCTTGGGCTTTGTAGAGAATGTCGTATTTTTTCACATATCCTTGTGTCTTTGTGGTAACCCGGTCTGAAATGAGTACGAAATTCTCGCCAAAACTTTCCGCAGAAACGAATGTACCTACAGCCTGCTCAAGGGCGTTGCGCATGGCGTCCTGAAGCGCATTTCGTTCAGCCTCTATCAAATCTTCATTGCGGATGGCGCTGTGTCCGCGAACAGTTACTTCCATGATTTCCCCTTCTGCCCAAACGGGGAAACTGCTAAACACCATCCACAGGCATAATAGTGTGAAGGATGCAAGCCTGAATTTCACGGGCTTAACACCTCCTTCAAGTTTCGCAAAGTCAGAAGTGCGTCTGCGCCAGAAACCGACTCAAGCAGTCCGAAGGAACCATTGAGTTTTGCGCGCATGATGCCGCGTGTAGTAGCTACCACGATGGCGTTGAAGGCAAAATGAGAATTTGGCACGTCGGGAAAAGGTGAAGCCTGCCCGATAAATTTTGTGGATAACGTATCGTCGGAAAGCGCCTTCACCAAAATATTCTGGATGAATATAGCGAAATTAGTCCTTGTGATAGGTTCCTTGGGACGGAAATTGCCATCTGGATAGATATCCATGATGTCTAACGACACAACGGTTTCAATATGCGCTTTTGCCCAATCATTCGCTATATCTGGGATATTCTCACGTTCATTTGCTTTTTTGCGTTTTCCCATGAGCGAGGGGGGCGGTGTCCATTCCGCTTCGGGCGGAATCTTTGACCTCATTGTCCTTTCCAGATTGAGTTCGACGGAAAACAGAGCGGCTAAATCCCCTCTGGTGATAGCATCTGAATCGGCAATGGCTTCATATTCAGGGGAAACCGCTTGGGCAAATTCCCGCTTTTGAAGTTCTTCTAAAGCCGTGCCTGCTGGGTGTATGGGGTTAATTCGCAGGGCGCTTGCATAAGAAGATTTGGCTTTGTCAAACTCTCTTAGTTGGATGTAAGTTTGCCCTTGATAAAAGTAAGCGTCTGCATTGTTCTCGTCCTTATCAATAGCAATCTCAAATTCCTTGAGCGCGTCCTTGTGTTTGCCTTGCGCTTCATAAATCCGTCCCATAGCAGTGTAGGCAGGCGAATAGTCTATATTTTTTTCCTTTGCTTGTTGTATGTGTTTCGCCGCCGTTTTATAATCCCCCTTGCCAAGATATGCTAATCCAAGCCCGACATAAGCTGGCAAGTAGTTTTTATCCAAAGATTGGGCGCGTGAAAAGGAACTTATCGCTTCATCGTACTGCTGTTTTTCGAGATATTGCATTCCCGCTTCATAGTTCAGAGACGGCGTATCGGCTGGCGATTCAGGAGTCATTGCCCTTTTCGAGGCGCAACCAATTCCGAGACAGAGTAAAAAAACTGCCATCCATAATTTCACTTTCATTGTTCGAATCCCTCCTTAAAACTTGAACGCATTATGTAGAACGGGCTGCCAGCCCGTTCATGCTCTATGAACAAGCCAGCGGCATGTTCTACTTTCGCAAAATAAAGGTTATAGGGAAACAGGTTAGTCTACCACTACCATGACACGACACCTATCCAAAAAACTCAAATTTTCCTTCATTCCCAAAAGGGTTTGGGCGTCCGTATTACTGATTACGATGTCTGTGTTGTTCGCCCCTGAAGCCTTTAATCCTTTGACAACGAAGGGTTTGTTACCTGCCCGTTTATTTTGTTTGGCGGATTCAATGCTCTTTGAATACCCGACAATTCCTTGCTCAACGGCATATTCACGGCTGACGTATCCTGTGCCGTATACTTCCTGCCCTCCTTCGTCCAAAACCCTTGGACTCATGGCAGGTTTTACTTTTAAACCTTTAGCGTCAATTATCAAACCCGTATATATTTGTCCTAAATCGGGAGTAAGCGTGGTAGATTGAGATGTGGGGTGAGTCGATGCGGTAGGCGTTCGGTATCCAAATTGTTCAGCGAGAAATCGTTCAATCGCTACGATGCGCGCTTCAAGTGCTTCAAGAAATATCCGCAGATTTGGTGGTATACCTGTTGTATCCAACTGCGGAGGGGAAAGCTCGCTAAACAATGGATAAGGTGGAGTTACTCTTGTGAGTTTATCCGGGAATATAAAATTAGCAAGTCCACCTTTCCCGTTAAGCGGGGCAATTAAGCTAACAGTAGCAATTCCCTCTGGTGATATTTCTGTACTGTGTACTTTAGCTCCCTTGACAAAACCTTCTGCTAACACTCTGACCTCGTCGCTTTCACCAACCATGTCTTTCATGTAAGAAGATGAAGCAACTCTAATGCCATTTACTACCTCTGCGAGATTACGGTAGGCATCCACTTGAGCAAAGCGCATCGCCATCAACTTCTGTTGGGCGGGATTGTTGGCAAACTTAGGATTGATGGCGCTTTGCCCTGTGACAATGATAACACCTTCTGTCCAATTGATTTGCCCGTTTGCTCCAATGCCTTCTGTTAAGGTGCCGGAGACAGGCTGCGATGTTGCCAACTGCGCTGTCTGACCGAGCGTAATTACAAAAATTACTAAAAGTAACACTCTTTTTGGATTAAGTTGAGTCATATCCGCCGCCTCCTTTGAATATGGTATGGAAACATAATTTACGCAATATTATACGCTAAATAGTCGTCTTTGTCAAGATAAAAATGCTTTTAGTTCATATTTTTTCAATTTCCACACTTTCAGATTATGTTCATGTCGCCTTCTGAGTGCTACAATTTACACAAAGGAGAGCCTCAGATGTGCGAACCAAAACTCTTACCTACAAGCTTGGAGTAAAGATAAGAATTTTACGGGAAGCAGCAGGATTTACGCAAGAACGGTTAGCTGAAGTGGCAAATATCAGTGTTAATTTCATGGGATATATTGAGCGTGGAGAGCGCTCCCCGTCTATCAAAACATTGGAAAAGATTGCCAAAGCGTTAAAAGTTACTCCGAAGGAGTTGTTCGAGTTCGCCGACAATGAGGAGAAAGAATTGGCATACCAAACTTTGCTGGTAGAACTGCGCAAATGTAGCCCTGATGATATTCGCACCATCACTGAGAATGTCAAAGGACTAAGCACAAGCACCCGAACATCTGCTACTCTTAGCTTTGCATATTCTGAAAAAGAGGGGAGTTTGATGAACTCAATAGATGCCTTGCCGCAGTTAATAGGAACCAGGATTAGACAAATTCGCATCAACCGTGGTTGGACGCAAGAGAACTTAGCGGCGAAAGCAGGTATGGATTTTACTTCGATTGGCGCGGCTGAGAGAGGGGTTAGAAATCTTTCTTTGAAGAGTTTGGCGAGGGTTGCGGATGCACTGGGCGTGACGATGGCGGAGTTGGTTAGCTTGCCAGGGGATGCTCGGCAGGTAGATTTGGAGAAAGAGGCGGCTACACAGAAGTTACAAATGTTAATCAAGGAAATGGATTCAAAGCAGATTAAATTCGTGCTGGAAGTTGTTAAGGCGGCTGGAGCTTACTTCAAGAAGGAAAATGAAGCTTAAAGCTTAAGTACATACATTCCGCCCCCGTGCAATACAAATTTGATTTTCATTAAAAAAATCGAAATGAGGAGGCGGAATGTCAGGTAGTATATTCCGTGAGATAAAAAATCTATCCGACGCGGTACTTTGCCAATGCTTCCTCGTCCAGTTCAACTCCCAAACCTGGCGTTTGCGGGACTTTGAGATGTCCGTTTTGGGGTGGTAATGCTCCTCCGATTAGGTCATTTTCTTTGAGAAAATGCAGGGTATCCGCAGGCAGGGTGGCGTTTTTGATGACTGCGCCGACGTGCGTTGCAAAGGCGGCGGCTACTCCCAAACTCAGCCCTGCCGTTTGTAACCACACAGGCATGTCAGCAGCGTCTGCCACTACAGAGCAACGGTATGTCGTCTCCAAATTTCCGCTTACATTGAACATATCCGCCGCTTCTTTCCTGATAGCGGTCAACACTGCGGTGGGATTTCCTATGTGGGGCGCAAGCGGAATATCAAACATCGTGCGCATCTTTCTGTAATCTTCAAGATCGCCCTGAGCAATCGGGTCTTCAAAGCAAAGGATGTTGTAAGGTTTCAGTCCCTCTGCTATTTTCACCGTCGCTTCAAGCGTCTCAAACATGCAATTTGGGTCAACGGTAATGGAATAATCAGGGCCGGCGGCTTTGCTAATCTCCTCCGCCTGTTGTACGATGTCCCACGGACGGGCTTTTAGTTTGTGGTTTGTGAACCCCATTTTGGCGGCTTTTCCCGCTTCTTTCCCTGTGTCCTTTGGGTCCATATAGCAAGACCAATATCCTACTGGAACCTCGTCGCGGTGGCAATCTCCCATCAATTTGTAAGCGGGAAAATTCAACGCTTTGCCGACGATATCATACATGGCGTGCTGAAACGGCGCACCGATTTGCCGAAGGTTCATCTCCATCGGATTCTTCCCTATCCAATCGGGAACCACATTTGAAACATCTCCTCCTCTTCCCCCCTCGCCAATGCCAATGATGCCCTCGTCAGTGTAAACTTTTATCAGCAAAATTGGTCTATCGGTATGCTCTGTCGGACGATATTTTCTTATAGCCGGGATGTATGGCACGGCAACTTTGAAACTTTCAATATTAGTAATTTTCATCTGTGTCGGTGTGAAGCAACGGTTACATAATCTGTTGCTTTACACCCAACCTCCTTTTAGATGGAGTTTGATTTAGTACTACTTTGTCAATTAGCCATGAACCCCGTAGCGGCGGCTCTCTGTCCCGCCATCGTCTCGACCATCAGGAGGGACGGAGAGCGTCCACTACGTCATTTCATAATGCCGTAAGACGAAGTCGTTGAGCCTCAACTGCGGGCTTCATCAGAGAGGCGAAGCGGCTTTTCTCATCTGCCCACCCGCTCACCTGCTTTAATTGTCCCCTCTCGACTCCGCATTCTGCTTCACTTTGCTGTTTGTTGTTCCAGCATTTCCAGCCGCATTGCCTCTTGAGCGGCTGCTTTAGATTTTTTCATCATCCCCTTCTGCTCATAAGCCACACCGAGAATGGCGTATGCCGAAGCAAGATTGGGATTTAACTCGGTCGCTTTTTGGCATTCTTTGATAGCTTCGTTTAACTTGCCACTGTTAAGATATGCAACGCCAAGGTTGTTGTGAAACACGGCATCATCGGGTTCCAAGCGAACAGACTCTTCACACTCGGCAATAGCCCTTCCGTACATGCCTTTGGTAAGATATGCCATTCCCAGACTGTTATGCGCTTTGGCATCGTCTGGATTTAACATTATGGCTCGTTTATAAGCGTCTATTGCTTCGTCCAATTTGTCTTTTTGCGCTGAATAGCTTAACCCCAATGCCCTGTGCGCATCCGCCAAATTCGGGTCCAACCTGACAGCTTTTACGCTTGATTGATATGCGC
Source organism: uncultured bacterium (assembly GCA_964601015.1). GTDB lineage: Bacteria > Poribacteria > WGA-4E > DTYX01 > CAZRLY01 > CAZRLY01. Next base: position 3,889 of record CAZRLY010000087.1, on the reverse strand, counting down.
GTTTTGCCCAAACCCTCTCTTCATTGCTGTAGTTAAAATACATCATAGCGTAAGTAATGCCCAACCCGGCATGTGCAGGGGCGCAGTTTTCGTCCAGTGACGCCGCCTTTTCGTATAACTCAATTGCTTTTTTATTGCTCTCCTTGTCGCATTTCTCGTAATACAACCCCGCAAGTTCACACAATAATGTTGGATTATCCGGGTTTGTTTGTAGGGATTTTTCCAGTTTTTTGATTTTCTTATCGAGGTTATCCCTGCCACAGTTGAAAAGTACAAGGGACATCAAAATAAGCAAACAATATCCTGTTACAATTTTTAATTTTTTCATCTCTAAGTTGGGTTAGGTAATTTTCAAAAATAAAGTTTCGGATGTAGCCGTAGCGACAACCCGATGTGGTTGTCAAGCGGCTACCACATAGGGTAGCCGCTACAGTCTATTTTTAATCTACCAAAGTCAAACTACCTAAGAACGTCTCTTTCCTTTTGGATTATTGATTCCGGTCAGCGAGAGCTAAACTACTTGGCATCGGGCGAAATATCCCGCCAGTTTGATTGACAACGATGCTTTGAAAATCGTTGCCGGGCAGTTGTTTTCCTTTTTCAAGCATTTTTTCAGTGGTACCACTTGGCGTTGGACCAAGTACATTCACCTGTACGCCCAACTCTTGACAGACTTTGAGGGCTTCGTCCACGCCGTATTTATTTCCAGTGGAAGGTTCGTCGGTCATTATCAAAACTGTACGCCTTTTGCTTCTAAACCTCACCTTGGGCAAGCCCTCCACGACGGCATCTAACAGATATTCGTTGCCACCGTAGGGATACGATAGAAGCCTGTAAATCCCATTTTTTTGCAGTGGCAACTGAGCGACTGATATACCGTCAATTACCGCTATCTTGTCTTTTCCCTCGGCGAAACGTATCAACCCTACCCGATAATCCAAAGCAAAAAGGTCAAGAGTTCCAAAGAAAGTTTCCAGAGCTCCTTTAATAGCCTCCGCCTTTCCTGCCATGCTGCGGCTATAATCCACCATGAGGATGATGTCAACTTTAGCGATGTGTGATTTGGCACCTCCCGCACCGCCTATGCCTCCGCCTGATGTACGGCTGATATGGCGTCCAAATTCTCGGAAATACCTCAACATCTTCTGAGTTACCTCGATGGGAGGGGCTGTGCCTTTACGCGTAGCGGCGGCGGATGTACTTGGGCCGCCCACTTGCCCGCCTGGAATTTCCAGCCAAAGTCCACCTGTCCGCTCTGCAAGTTCTTTTTGGAATGGCTCGTTGTAACCTAACACGTTGACCGCAACTTTCAAGAGCTTTGCTTCTCGAATGACTTTAGCTCTAAGTTCTTGAATAGCACCTTTAGACTTCCAGCCGGTTGTTGCAAATTCGTCCGTCACCAATACTAAATTTCTCTCGGATTCTGGTCTGAATTTAACATACGTTAAAGCTTGCATAAGCGCATCCAGGGCGTGTTCATCGCCTGTTATGTGCAACGCTTTTATTCGTTTTTGTAATAACCCCGGGTCAGGAGTCAACGGGTCAATTGTAATGTTTTCGCCGTCTCTCTTAACGTTGAATTGAACGATTCCCAAACGATAATTCAGCCCGGATTTGTCATAAACATCCGTCATATCATACAAGCTGCCGGCAACGTCTTGAATGTTATTCTGCATGCTGCCGCTACTATCTATCACAAAGACTACGTCTGCATATCCGGTTTTGTTTCTATCAATGATATTGTAAGCTATTTTGCCCATAGCGTCTGCCATCGGGCTCAAGTCAGTTGTGTCAACATCAGTATCCGAATCCAACTCTGGTTCCTGCGTAAAGCTGGGAATGACAACTTTCGCTGCTCCGGAAGATTGTGCCATCCCCAAACCGCCTTTCCCACGCCCCGCTACGCGCTGCCGAAAACTCTGCATCCCGTCGCCTTCACCAGGAGCGTTTTTAGTTGACATCTGTTTGGATATTGTTATGCTATCTTCTTTTATACCCTCTGCGATAGTCATTACCTCTGGCAAAACATCTGTCTTTTCAAAATGTCGTTCCACAGTAGCGGAGCGGGTTATTTCAAACGGCGCTTGTTTTAATACTTCGTCAAATTTGTTCGATGACTCTTCAGTAACTTCCTTTTCTTCCATCCTCCGTTCCGATACATCCAGGGGTTTTATTTTGAATGGGTTCAGGATATTCGGACGCAGAGGACGCAGGTGTTTGCTGTCAACAAAGGCTATAGGCAACTCTTCTTGTATCTTTCCAGCCCTCTGGGAATACAAAGTAAAAGCCAACACCATGATGATAATTAAATGCAAACACATCGAAATAAGCAACGCCTTAAAAGCCCGACTGCGATATTGTATTTCCATCCTGTTTTTCATTTTTTTCACCGTCCTCAATTAATGTACAAAATTTAACATTTAATAAGAGTTATGTCAAGAAAATCCGCAAGATATTCCTGCTCTAAGTACACCTTGACATAATAAATAGTGCAAAAATTCGGATGTTGTTGAACAAGAATCTGCCTTTTCCTTGACATAACCCTGTTTTTCTGTTATTATAAATTCACTGAAATTGTCTAAAATAAGTTGGTAATAAAAAATGAAAGTTAAAGTCCTTGTTTTAAGAACCGCAGGCACAAACTGCGATTATGAAACCGAATACGCTTTTCAATTGGCGGGTGCGAAAACCGAACGGGTTCATATCAACCGATTAATTGCAAAAGACAAGTTGTTATCCGATTATCACATTCTCGCTTTGCCAGGCGGGTTTTCTTATGGTGATGATATAGCAGCGGGCAAACTGTTGGCGAATGAGTTAAAGTACAAAATTCGCGACCAAATTGAGGATTTTGTAAATGCGGGCAAACTGGTAATCGGGATATGCAACGGCTTTCAGGTTTTGGTGAAGGCGGGGCTATTGCCCGGATTTAATGGGATTAGCGATTCGCAGGACGTGACGCTTCATATCAACGATTCTGCAAAGTTCGAGTGTCGTTGGGTTTATCTTCAGGCAGAAGACAGTCCGTGCATATTCACGAAAAATTTGAAATCACGCATATATTTGCCAGTAGCCCATGCGGAAGGTAAGTTCACAGCGCAGGAGGAGATATTGGGTATGCTTGAGAAAAATAGCCAGGTTGTCTTTCGGTATGTTGCAGAAAATGGTGAAGTTGTGGGTTATCCGTGGAATCCGAACGGTTCGGCTAAGAACATAGCGGGAATTTGCGACGCAACAGGACGCATTTTGGGCTTGATGCCACATCCTGAAAGGTATTTGAGTAGATACAATCACCCACGCTGGACGCGAGAGAAGTTGCCCGAAGAGGGTGATGGGTTGGCGATTTTTAGGAATGCTGTGAGATATGCTGAAGGACATTGATTCTGACTGAAATATTTGTTCTGGATTTGCCAATCCAGAACGAGCGGTGTTGGGTGCTCGCGGTGGATTGGCAAATCCACCGCAAAAACGTCCAGTTAGTCAAAACAAAAGTAACGGAGCACTACTGCACTATAAAATCTCGTAGTAGTGCTGAAGCTCTGCACGCATAAATGCGGCAGGTTCTTAGACCTGATATCCTCACTCAAGCTCTCCCGTGTATGCTGTATAGCATACATATTCACCGATGTTCTGGGTGGGTACAACATCCTGAGCATTAGTATCAGGTATTTCTCTTACGAGAACATCAGAACTTTTGCAGTCGAGCCGCTCTATCGCACCAAAAGAGGAGGCTTTGCCTTCACTTTTTAGCACGCGGTTAAGCAGTTGCTTAACACTTCGCAACTTGATTACCTGATAATTTCCTGAATGCGACTGCCTGGTCCAGTTCAGAACCGCACGTGTACTAGTCCCATTTTCCGCACCCTTGAAAACAGGTTTGTAAAAAGCC
>CAZRLY010000086.1:0-19796 GCA_964601015.1 uncultured bacterium | reverse complement strand
CATCCTCAACGCCGTTATTGGAGACGTGATACATTTTCCCGTGCAACAAGTTGGATTTTTTGACAGAGCGAATCTGAACCTTACTCTCAATCCATTCCGCACATTCCTTAGCCGTATGCTTCTGTTCCAGACGGTTTTGAAGTAGTAGCCCATCGTCCTCAATATTGAACGCCTTTTTATCTGTCTTATGTGGGTCAATTGATTTGATAAAGCGAGGCTCACCAAACAGAAAATTCAAGTTTTCGATGTCCACAAGGGATTCTTTCAGGGCGTCAAAAGCATAGATTGTAAAATAGGCGGAAACGATTGAAAGTGTAGAGCCAGGCTTAATTTTAGCTTTCAAAAAATTGCCAACGGTTCCACGGTGGTGGTTATCTCGAATACCAGACATCTGGAGAGCAGGATTATTGTGTGACATAATAATCTCCTTGTGCTCGCTTGTAGTCATATGTTCACCGTTATTGGAATTTATTAGCTTGACAATGTTAAATTAGAAACAGATGCTCTCAAGGGTATTTACGAGTTTTTGGATGTCACCCTTTTGGAGTGCAACGACTCAGTCATTGGCAGCAACGATTGAATCGTTGCAGTCCAAAATCGACTATCCCTTCTGGAGTGCAATGACTAAGTCATTGCCTGTCGTTACCAATTTGTCAATGAACCATCCAACCGCCACAGAAGGCGGGGTTCGGATTCCTTGAATGGGTGAGCGTTAGCGGCTTCCTCGTCAAATTCGACACCGAGTCCGGGACGTTGAGGCAGCAGGAGATAGCCGTCCGCCCACTCCACTTGCACGGGGAACACGTCAGTCATAGTCGTGCCCGGAATGCGAGGCAGTTCCTGTACTCCGAAGTTGCTTGAGGCAATGTCCAGATGCAGACACGCTGCCGTACTCACAGGGCCAAGCGGGTTATGGGGCGCAAGGTTGATGTAGTGGGTTTCGCACCAACCAGCAATCTTGAGTGCCTCTGTGATGCCGCCCACAATGCAAAGGTCAATTCGTGCGTAGTTAATCAGTTCCTCTTCGATAAGTTGACGAAATTCCCATTTACTGGCGAACTGTTCTCCTGCGGCAAGCGGAGCAGCGACGTGTTGTCGAAACTGGCGGAAGGAATCGGGGTTCTCCGAACGCAACGGGTCCTCTAAAAAGAAAGGCCGGTAAGGCTCCACAGCCCTGCACAGCGTCACTGAATCCATTGGGTCAAGCCGTGTGTGAATATCCAGACAGATTTCGATGTCGTCGCCGACAGCTTTGCGGAGTGTTTCAAACTGCTCAATCGTGGTTCGCACAGCGCGTGAGGGTTCGAGGATATCGCCCTCGGAAGGCACGCTAAATCGCAGGAACTTCCAGCCGTTCGTAATAACACGTTGCGCACTTTCGACAAGTTGCTCGACAGTGCCGCCACCGATATGCGGATAACAGACTGCTTTTTCACGCACAGCACCGCCCAACAATTGGTATAGAGGCACATCGAAAGCCTTCGCCTTGATGTCCCACAGCGCAATGTCAATGGCGCTGATAGCAGAACAGAGTACCTTTCCGCCAGGGAAAAATCCACCCCGAAACATCTTCTGCCAGAGGTGTTCTGTGCGCATCGGGTTCTCACCTATCAGCATCAAAGCCAAATGATTCACCATTTCGGCAATAGCCGCTGAATGGCGTCGGATACCTGCCTCGCCAATCCCGTAGATACCTTCATCTGTCTCAACCTTGACAAACATACCACCAGAAAGTGGAAACGGTTTGATAGCGGAAATTTTCATAAACTATTCCTCCTAAATATTGGTTGATATCTAACCTCAGATGTGTTAAAATCAATTAAAACTTTTTCTTTCGGAGCATCAAATACAACCTTCGCTCTATGCTATTGTTACGACAAACACAAACGGCGTTCCCGTTCTTCTTGGACATAAAGAATGGAATGAACATATTTTAAAGAGACATCCGGAACTTAATAGCTTTCTTGATGAGATAAAACAAGCAATTGAGAAACCGGATTTTCGTCATCGCGACCCGGAAGATGCCAGAGTAAGACTGCATTATCGGGAAATACCTCTGGAGAAAAGGTTACACTCCCAATTAGCATATCTCCTTGTCGTTATCAAATACGTTGACGCTCCAGAGCGACAATACCAAAAGACTGGTTTCGTGAGTTCCGCGTACTTCCTGAAAGCACCAAAATTGAGAGGGATTAACAATGCAAAGAGAAATTGAAATTGATGGAAAAAACATCTACTGTGATTATGACGAATATCAAGATGCCTTGTTTGTTACTTATTCAAAAGAGCTGGGTTTGACTTACTACGAAGAGCTAAACGACGGTTTAATGGCTCGCCGGGATGCGGATACTAACGAGATTGTCGGTTATACTATCAGAAATGTCAGCATGAAAATATGCCGCCAATTTCTGCCTAAGCTACTTGTTGCGTAAACCCACGCTGATAACGCCCGTGTATTTCGCAGGCTGTGGTGACAGCATCTTGCAATGCCATCACCACCCTACTTGCCCACGAATGGCCCTCGACTAAAAAGCTACTCAAACCAGTACGAATACAGCCTGGCATTGCGCGCATGAAAACGCAACCGTATGGGTTGTCCGGCAACGTCAGCTAAATTGGTGTCCTTCCATTCGACTGTAACGGAGAGGTTATCGCCGGTTATCGGTTGTGAACGATTGAAGTCGGGCAGCGATTTTCCGTTCTCGTCAGTGGCTTCGATTTTGACCTCGCCGCCGGTAGCGTCTACGTTCAGGCGCAAGGTACTTTCGCACAATACAAACGGTTTTGTCAGAACACATCCTTCTTCGTCGCCAGCGTCAAGCGACACAAATCCGTCACGACGCAAAGTTACCAGCCCGATTGCCGTGCGGTATATGCGCTCTACCTGCGAGAATTTTGGCCCAGTATGCGGGCCGTGTACGCCGCAGTAATAGATGTAAAGTTCATCGCCGCGGACGATGATGCGCTCGCATGAGCGTATCATGCCACCCTCCCACGAATCATCATCCCCAAGTTGCAACCACGTTGTACGCTCGCCGACGCGCGTCCAGTGAATACCGTCGCGGCTCACTGCAAGCTGTGTGTCGATTTTGCCATCAGTTCCCTCACGGTAAATCCAAATCATGGCTATATACAAGCCTTCGTAGATGTCAACTCCAGCGCCATAAATCTGCGTACCAGCCCCGTCGGCTTCGTCGCATTCAAGTACCAGTTGGGGTTCAGTCCAGTGCGTGAAATCGTCGCTCTCGCTACGTGCGAGTCTGCGCCCAAAACCGAGCCTGCTGAATGCAACGTATTTGCCCAACCGTTCGTCGTAAACCACGTTCTGGTTTGTGTCGCAATACCGAGAAATGACGGGGTTGTTCTCATAAGGGTTCCAGCGGATACCGTCAGGTGAAAACGCCACACAAAAACCGTCGTGCGGACCGGGCGAACAATATGGACGCCCATCGCGCATCGTAAAACCGCCGGAGCCGTGGTCCCAATAAACTGCCTTCCAGCGACGGTTCGCATTCGTCTCGTGTGCATCGTAAAGCACCGAGATACCTTCGCAGTTCCACCGTCCGATGTCAACAAGGTTGTTGTCCCTGTCGCCGTCCAAGGGGAACTGTCCAAGGTTCGGTTTGTGCCAGCGTATCCCATCCTCCGATTCAGCATACGCGCAGAGCGTCGTATGTGGAGCGCGTTCGTGTTCGTTGAGCTTGAGCGGTTTTGTACCGCGGTCGCGCGGCGTGGTCAAATACCATAGCCTGAAAACGCCGCGTTCATCGTCGAATAGCGCCGTGCCGTATACCTGGCATCTGTCCTCCCAGGGCTTATCCGGATATACGACTGGATTCTCCGGGTGTTTTTTCGGCTGATTGACCACTCGACATAGCCCGTCGATTTGCTCTATCATGCAATCGTCTATAAAGAGTTGTCTTTGTTCTATCATATTCATTCACCCACAATCTTCACACCGTAACCCATCTCCTCCACAATCTCCTTGTTATACGCAAACATAGCGGGCGTACCACCGGTATGCAAAAACACCACCGTTTCATCCTTGCCGATTTTACCACTGCGAATGTAGTCAATCAAGCCAGACATTGCCTTTCCAACGTAAACCGGCTCCAATAGTATTCCTTGGGTTCTACCGAGCAGTTCGATAGCTTCGCAGCCTTCCTTTGTAACGATTCCATAAGCCTTTCCTGCGTAGTCGCTGTGATTGGGGACATCTTCAGGTTCTACGGTAATATCCAGATTCAGCAGTTCAGCGGCTTCATTAGCCAGCCCTGCGATGCTAACGGAAACGGCTTCGTCATTCCCGCCCGGACTTGGTCGGAAACCGATTACCTTCCAACCCGTCCCCAATACTTTCCCCGCCAGTGCAACGCCCGCTTGAGTACCGCTACCCGAAGCCATGGCCACGTAGTTTGCTTCGATGCCGAGTTCAGCCAACTGTTCGGCGATTTCAAGCCCGCATTCAGCGTAAGCCACCGTACCCAAAACGGCATCGCAACGTCCAACGATGTAGGGCGTATGTCCCTCTTGACGCAATTTTTCCGCTATCTCCTCTTGAACTGCGTGCTGGCTTTTTCCGCCATCCGTATTTACGAGGGTGACATCTGCGCCCATAATGACATCAAGCAACAAATTCCCCTGAATGCCAACCTCCCGACTTCTCTCATCTCGTCGCGGCGTCAAATACGCCTTCATGCCCGTTTTGGCGCAAGCCGCCGTCAACTGACGCGAATAGTTGGATTGAGATGCCGCGCCGTGAATCATACAATCAGCGCCCTGTTTCTTTGCCTCACCGAAAATAAATTCGTGTTTTCGAGACTTATTCCCGCCAAACGCCAACCCCGTCAGTTCATCCCGTTTTATCAAAACATGCGTCCCACCCAGAGCTTCAGAAAAACGGGGACAATCCTCCAAAGGCGTTGGCAAATACACTAATTTTACACGCGGGAGTTGGGAAATAGCTCCGCGTAACTTCTCTGTATTTATTTTTGCCATATTTTCCTCACCTCTTGTTTATTCTGTTTGGTCAACGAAATTTCTGCCATATTCAGAATTTCCTTAGCTGGTTTAATTATCTTCTCCTGTAAATCCGTTTGAATTGATTGAGGCGTGTTTTCCGATACAGGTTCATCTCCCCTTGATACGGCGTTTTCGCTCCTTTGCTCGTTGTCATGGTTTCTCTCACTGCTCATAATCCTTCGCAACTTTGCCTGAATTTGAATCTGCAAATCCTGATTCAGAGAATGCCGCGATGTCGAATGGTATTGTTTAAGTTTAAGTTCCGGGTTAGAGTAAACTGTGGTTACCTCTTTTACAATCCCGCGAATATTTGGCGTGCTACCTTTGTTCAGCCCCCTACAAAACGTATTCACATAGACAAAAAGTTCCTGCCCGTGCCATAAAAACAGCGCTTTATAATCTTTATCCTCAACTGAAGGAAGCGGCGTTGCTGATATATAAAACGGCCAGACTTTACACGCCAATGGCTTTAATCCCAGAGGTTGTAAACCGCACAAGTTGTCCATTTGAAAAACACACGTATCCTCATGTTTTCTTAAATATGCAGTGCCATCTTTTTCCACAACACTATCCACAAACAAGTCAGTAATAGATTTAACCTCAAGTTCATTGAGTTTGACTATATACCTCTTGCAGCACACTCCGCATCCCAAACATGCCCAACTTTGCAGCGATTTCCATGATACATATTTCATGAATATAAGAATAACACAATTATAATTTTATGTCAAGGTAAGAAAAAACTCAAGAAGGGACGTTAATCTTATGGAGGTGATGGAACATCATGCCCCAACGACCAAACATTCTTTGGATACTGACTGACCAACATAGCCCCCACATCGCAGGATTCGCAGGGAACCGGCTCGTAAACACTTCTGCCCTTGATGGTTTAGCCGACTGCTCGACGCAGTTCAAAGCTACTTATTGCCAGTCTCCCCTCTGCGTTCCCAGCCGCACATCCATGCTGACCGGAAAATGGGCGCACCGTTGTTCGGCTTATGACAACAGTTCGATGATGTTTCCCGAACACATAACACTCCCCGCCTGGTTGGCTCATCACGGTTATACCACAGCCGCTGTCGGGAAAATGCACTTCCGCGGTGGCGACGAAAACGATACACCGATGCACGGTTTTCAATATCGTCCGTATGGCGACTTAGTAGATTCACGTTTTCCCGCTCATCAGCCTGACCCAATTTGGACTGCGGATGGCTCGTGGAACAACCACGCGGTCGGGCGCTTTCCGTTCGCCGGAATTGCTGCCATCCCCGAAAGTTTGCTGATTGATACGGTTGTCACTCGCGAAAGCCTTGCCTGGCTGCTCGAATTCGTTGACACAAACCCGGATATACCCTGGTTTTTCTGCGCTTCCTACTCCCGCCCACATTTCCCGCTGACGGCTCCTGGGCGATACTTTCGCAAATATCTGCAAAGCGAACTACAATTGCCACCACTTCCTGATGGCTACCCTGGCGTTCTTCATCCGCATGACCGATTCATCGTTGATGACTTCAACCTCCTGACATTCTCGCGGGAAGAGCAGCGACGGGCACTCGCAGCCTACTATGCTTGTGTTGACTTCGTGGACGATTGCATCGGTACGCTGCTGGATGGACTCAAACGCGCAGGCTGTCTGGAGAACACTTACATCGTCTATACATCTGACCACGGGGAAATGGCTGCTGAACATGGACTTTGGTGGAAGCGCACCTACTACGAGGCTTCAGCGCGTGTTCCGTTGCTCATCTCAGGCCCAAACATCGCCAAAGGCGATACACAGTCGCTTCCCGTCGAATTAGTTGACCTATTTCCTACGTGTTGCGACTGGGCGGGTATTGAAGCCCCCAACGGAATAGACGGCGAAAGCCTTACGCCCTTGTTGTGTGGCAATCCCGATAATCGCCGTAAACGAACGGCGCGCTCTGAGTTGCTCGGCGGAAAACCTGAGACTCGTTTTCGCATGATTCGAGACGAACGCTGGAAGGTTGTCGAGTTCCCGGACGCACCGCCCCGACTGTTTGACCTTTCCGGTAATCCAGACGAAACAGTTGACCTTTCCGCCACGCCCCCAACTGAAGCACCCTTCGATGAACTGTTGGCGATGCTCGCACAAGGAGGCGATTGGGATGCCCTGGAAACAACACGTAATGTTGACCGCAGACGCTCCGGAACACACAAGTGCCTCAGTAGAGGTGCTGTTCAATATCGCCTGTCAGACGGACGTATCGTTGATGCAGACGCACATCTGTATGACTATGAGAAGAGTTAAAAAATATACCCCAGAATTCTAATATTTACCTCTGTTGCAGATTTTGAAAATGGGCTGTCTGTTTTTACAAAAACTCGCGGCAATCCGAGTGTAACCCCTGTGTTGTCGATATTAAGCAGGGCATACCCCCTTCTTGGAGCGCGCAGAACTAACCCATCGTATAACCCAAAGGCAAATCCCACTATCAACCCAACGCCGGCTCCATACTGCAAATTGTCGCCCCAATCCGGGTTATCTTGTAGCAGAGATACGCCTGAAGCAAGCAGTGTGCCCGCCACGCCACCAAAGAAAATATCCGTAGTGATAATCTTCACAGTTGCTACCTGTGCATAAGAGTGCGTGTAGCTCATACTGAAGATAACTATTATTGCTATGGTCAAAAGCATTTTTGAAACATCATATTTCATGATTTCCTCCGGGATTTTAGTGATAGTGGATTATAACACTTTTTAGTTGCAGAATCAAGTTTTTTGTTGACATTATCGCACAATTCTGATAGAATTATTGTCGCAAATCTTTCAGTATTCATGGAGAGATGGATATGTGGTTCTACAATAATTGAAAGCGTTGAGGCTTTACGCCAAAGTACACGTGCTGTACTGCTAACACACAAAATGCCTTACTAAGCTGATTGCCCACCTGATAAACTTTATAATTCTCAGGCAATTGGCTTGGAATAGATAAGGCTAAGTCAGTTGCGATGGGTGGAGAGAATTATAAAGGAAATTTTCTTTCCGAAATTCTTCTTTATAATATCTTCCAGACTTTTCAATGGCATAACTGAGTATTCCAGAGGTGCGTTTATAGTTGCTGGCAGGGATAAGATGAACTATTGGTCACATTTTTTAGTTCATATAGGGTTTCAGAAGGAGTACAAAAATCAACGGAGTGTATTTTTGCAATAATACGCTGCCGCTGATTATTGCACTCCAGCACTATACGAATTTATGAAACAAACCACTATTCCCTATTTCTGGAGTGACTAAGTCATTGCAAATTGAATTCAAGGAGAGAAAATCATGAGCAAGTACCTTCAAATGTGGGAAGATTTAGGACTGGATATAGACAAACACAACGCACTCTTAGATGCGCTTCCTGGCATTTATCAGGATGTTTATCTATCCCAGGAAAATCGCCCTGAAGGGATGAAATATTTCGACTTCGTCGTATCCGAGATTCACGGATTGCGAGTGAAGGAATTGCTTGAGCACAAAGACAAGGGTGGCAAGGTATTTGGCACATTCTGTGTATATGTGCCTGAGGAACTCATCATCGCGGCGGGTGGAGTCGCCGTAGGACTCTGCGGAGGAACTGATTTTTCCATCCCCGCTGCTGAAGAAATACTGCCGAGAAATCTCTGCCCGCTTATCAAGTCAGCATTCGGGTTCAAAGCCAGCCGTACCTGTCCTTACTTTGAAGTCGCAGATTTAGTTGTTGGGGAAACAACCTGCGACGGTAAGAAGAAGACATGGGAAGTTTTCGGCGAGTACGCGCCGACGTATGTGATGGAATTGCCACAGTGCAAGGGTGAACAGGATAAAGAACTATGGCTTTATGAGTTGTATCGTTTCAAGGATAAAGTCGAAGAGGTAACAAACAATACTATCACAAGCGAAGGGCTTCTCGAAGCCATCAAGGTAGTAGACGCCAGGCGAGCGGCGCTACAGCGTTTATTCGACTTGCGGAAGTTTGACCCGACGCCCATAAGCGGGCTGGATGCTCTGTTGATTTCGCAGATATATTTCTACGATGATGCAGTTCGCTTCACAAAACAGGTCAACGAACTGTGTAACGAACTGGAGGAACGTCTCGAAAAAGGCGAGGGCGTCTTTCCAAAAGGGATGATGCGTATACTGGTAGCGGGAACACCGATGCCCATCCCCCACTGGAAATTACACAACATCGTGGAAAAAAGCGGCGCAACCATCGTTTGCGAGGAATCATGCATCGGAACGCGCTCACTCACAGGTGACACGGAAATCAAAGGCGATAGTTTGCTTGATTTGCTTGAATCAATCAGCGAACGCCAATTCAAAGTAAACTGCGCCTGCTTTACGCCCAATGACGAACGCATCAACGATATCATAAACCTGACTAAAGAATACGAAGCCGATGGCGTGATTCAATACGTCCTGCAATTCTGTCAACCGTTTTCCATTGAGTCTGTGAAAGTCCGGCAAGCTCTGGAAGAGGCAAACATCCTGTCTATAAGCATCGAAAGCGACTACAGCATGGAGGACGTAGGACAACTTCAAACCCGAGTCGAAGCATTCTTAGAGGTAATCGGGTAAAGGTGCAAAAGGGCTTCGGAAAGCGGAAGGAGCGCAATAATCAGCGGCAACGTATTATTGCAATGGGCAAGAGGGCAAGGAGTATGCTATGAAAGTCATAGGTTTGGACATCGGTTCTCGAACAATTGCCCTTGTCGAGTTCGATGGCGAAGACATCGTAAATTTCGAGATTGCCGATACGGGCGTTAATCCACTGGAAAAATGCCAGAAATTGCTTGAAAGCAAAAAATACGACAATTTAGTTTCGACCGGTTATGGGAGGCATCTGGCAGCCTCCCACTTCGCAAACAACGTTGTCACCGAGATAAAGGGCTACGCTCAAGGAGCGCATTTTTTGTATCCCGACGCAAAAACGGTTATCGACATCGGCGGGCAGGACAGCAAAGCGATTAGTTTGGATGACAATGGCAGTGTATCGAAATTTGAGATGAACGATAGATGTGCAGCAGGAACGGGCAGATTTTTGGAAGCGATGGCGCGAGTGATGGGGATGCCAATTGAGGAATTTGGACAATACGCTCTGGAAGCAAACGGCATAAGCGTAAATATCAATAGCATGTGTACCGTCTTTGCCGAATCAGAAGTGATTTCGCTCATTGCCAAAAACGAGGATGGACGAAAAATAGCTCTTGGATTACACGAAGCAATCAGCGAACGCATCACAAGCATGGCGCGCCGCGTTGGATTGAAACAGAGGATTGTCTTCGCAGGCGGCGTAGCTAAAAACCCCTGTATGTTGCAACTGCTTTCAGAGACACTGGGCGAGGAACTCACCACACCCGATGAGCCACAGATAGTAGGCGCGCTTGGGGCGGCGATTATAGCTCTATCAAAATGAAGGACTTTCTTTGAAGATAGCAGCAGTTAGCGCATACTCCGCGATAAATACACAAGGGCGTTCCTCGCACGTTGCGCGCGTTGTCGCCGCGAAAGAGCCTAAAAAAGAAAATTTGAAATTTTTGTTGACCTAAAGGGAAAAATGATGTTAAAATTTTACCCTGCGATGTGAAAATATCAGCGGAAATTGGCGTGATTTTTTGCGTTTCAATTATTATTTCGGTAATTAATGGTGTCCCTCGTTTATTGGGTTTATCACACGAGGAGAAACTGGTAAAACATCAACAAGGAGAAAATCATGTTGAGAAGTAAGTTTTTTATCGCTGGCATGATAGCTGTCATGTTTGTAGGTACCATTGGCTATCTGAACGCCGAGGATGAATTGAAAGTTTCGCAAAGGGCTCCTGCATTCACCCTAAAGACTTTGTACGGTAGCAAGGTCACAAGGTCAAAAAATATTTTTTCTGAGAAAGACTTGACAGTCCTAATTTTTTGGGATAGTTACTGTCCAGATTGTTTAAGAACTCTTGCAGCCTGCCAAAAATTTTACCAGTATGCCCAGAAGCTTGGTGTCGGCGTCTGCTCTATCAACTTCGACAAGGAAGAAAACCTCTCAAAGGTCCGAAGTTTCCTGAAGGGAGAAGGGATAACTTTTCCTATCCTCTCTGACCCATTCAACGTGACGGTAAGGATGTATAAAGCTAAAGCATACGATTTCAGTTTTTTCATAATTGACAAGAGAAGAATTATTCGATGTGTTTGTTATGACCATCCGCCACAGGTAGCGGACGTTATCAAGAAGGAAGTTGAAAAACTTTTAAAGGAAAGGCTGAAGGTATCCGGCCCTGCTCCCAATTTCATCCTCAAGAACTTGGACAATAGCAAAGTTGTGCGGTCAAAAAAGCTGTTTCCTCAAAAAGAACTTACGGTTTTGATATTCTGGAATAGTCAACTTAAGAAATGTTTGAATGCTGTTGCGGAATGTCAAAAGTTTTACAAGAAATCGGAGGAACTTAATCTTGGAGTTCTGTCAGTCAATTTTGACAAGGAACTTACAAAAACTAAGAATTTTGTAAAAGAAAAGGGATTAACGTTTCCTATTCTTTCCGACATTCGCGGCATAACGCCGAAATCGTATAAAGTTGAAGACTACGGCTTTAGCATTTTTATTGTTGATAAAAAAGGGAAAATAAGATATATTTCTTATGAATCTCCACCAAATATCGCTGAAGTTATTGAGACTGAAGTGAAAAAATTAAGGGCGCAGGATGAGAAATAGAAATTTGTGGTACGCACAGTTCTGGATGACCATTTTATTCTTTGTTGTATTTTCGGCTGCGGCTGGCGAAGATGACGCAGTTCAAAGCCTTGAAGAACGGCTCGAAGAGCTATCCGCGGAAGTAGAATCTTTAGCGGCATCGCTTGAATCGCAAACAGAAGAGCTTTCGCGTATTAGAATTTGGGGTGAGGCAAAATTCCGTTTAAGAAACATCCGTTCAGATATGCTTCATCCCATAGGCTCCTACGGAGAGACTTTAGAAAAAGGGCAAAGGTTGAACCACCGTATGATTTTGGAGTTGGAAGCAAGAGTCAGCGGGAAACTTTCCGGCGGTGGGATGATACGGCTTTCAAATGAGGGTGAGATGGTATTTGAAACCGGCCCTGACCATCTTTCAAACGACCGAGGGAGTGTTTTTATCAAGTATAAGCCGCGTAATCTGAGAGCGACTTTTGGATATTACGATATTCATTTTACGCCGCTGACGCTGATGCGATGGGATATGGAAGACAATCCAGAGTCCGGCGGCACAAGTGGATGCGCATGTCCCTCGGAGGGTGGAGCTATCACATCTGAAAGCCTGGAAGAACTGGGATTTGACCTTACCTTTGAGGGAGCTAAGATAAACACCGGTATGAGCGATTGCGTGGATGTTGTCGCGTTGCTTGCGAGACCAAGAATAGCTGAAGAAAGGAAAACTTACAGGCAATATCTCTACGGAACTAATATTAAATTTTTTTCCTACCACAAACCAAGCACTTCTTTTAGATGGTTGCGAGTAAGCGCCGTCTCCATAAATGATGACAAAATATCCGTTGCGGAGCCGTTACAAATTCCTTACAATCCTATCAGAAATAGAATCTATAGCCTTGATTTTAATCTGCCTATCAGGAAAATGTTGCTGTTGAAAGGGGAATTTGCTCTTTCTGAGACAAATTGGAATTTACTCTTGGCAAAGGACAAGATGGATAGAGGATATGCGACAATTCTGGGGATGTGGATTAAATATCCTCATCGGATGTTGACGAAAGCATCGTATTTAAGAATGAATCCGAAATATAAATCTCTTTATAGCGCTTTGTCATATATTTCCAACAGACATGGCTTTCGTATATCATCCAACTATGAGATTGTCAAAGATAAATTCTCAATCTGGATGTTTCACAGACGGCTTCGTGAATTGGAACCCATCATTAAAAGTGAGCCTGAACTTTTGAAAACACTCTCAATGGTAAGTCTTGGGACATCAATAACACCGATAAAAAAATTGTTGATACGAGCCAGTTATATACTTCAATTGACGCGACGCGATGAACTCGAAACCCGGGGCAAAGTACATGACACAACACAGAGCATCAATATAGATGTTACATACAATTTGGCTCATGAAAACAGTTTGACCTTCAAATACCAGTATATCAATTATCAAGATAAGGTTAATATAAAATCTGACTATCATGCGAATATCACATCGGTTCTAATTTCAAGTAAGTTTTGAATAAAAATTTCTTTTTTGGGGGCTGACAGCGATTACACAAGTCCGGGACGGGGGAATTGTAATGACACAACTCAAACGATGGCAGCGTATAAGGTTTATTTGGATGTTGATGCTGAATTTTATAGCTATTTTCGCGTATGGGCAGGACGGACCGAAAATCAGCTTTTCTGAAAAGGGTTGGGATATTGGAACTATCAAAATGGGCGAGGAAAAGATTCGTAAATTCAAGGTCAAAAATATCGGTTCTGACGAACTTGAAATAACTCAAATCAGAAGTAGTTGCAGATGTCTTAAAGTTAATATCAACTCTAAAAAAATTCAACCGAATGGATATGCGGAGATTAAAGCGACATTCAACGAATACAGGCGATTGGGTAAGGTAATCAAAACTATCTACATTGATTCAAATGACCCAACGGCTCCGCGGTCAATTTTGCGTGTGAAGGCGAAGGTGATAAAAGAAGGAGGCGTTTCAATTCAAGAAATCCAGTCGTTGCCGCCACCGACGGAGAAAGTGGATGTTCCGAAAGATGCTTCCGCTTGCATCACTTTATTTCTTTCAGAAGATTGTGATGATTGCGCTTTTATCAAAGAAAAGTTACTCCCACAGCTTTTCGAGAAATATCCGAATGCTCTGAAAGTAAAATCCTACTCTATTGACGACATCAGCAATTATGACCTTTTGGTGACTTTGGAAGAACAATTTGGAGATATGGGAAACGATGTTCCCGTCGTCTTCATAGGAGGGGAAGTTCTCGGCGGGCCAGAAGAGGTAGCAGAAAATTTCGTAAGTCTCGTCGAAGAATACCTATTACAGGGCGGATGTGATTTTCCCAATATTATTGCTGCGAAACCTGAAAAACCAACAACAGCGTCAGATAAAGTTATATATCTTGCATATTTCGAAAAAGCAGGATGCAAGGAGTGCGATAGGGTTAGTTATATTCTGAAAAGCTTGGAACGGAAATATCCGAACTTAAAAATCAAAAAGTTTCCCTCTGAGGGAAAAGAGAACACTGAGCTATTTGAGGCTGTGTGCAGTTTGTATGAGGTTCCTGAGAAAAAACGGCTTATAGAGCCGAGCATATTTCTTGGCGAACAACATCTTCTGAAAGAAGAGATTACCGATAAGAGGTTGCGGGATTTGATAAAACAGTATGAAAAGGAAGGAACAGGATGTCCTTGGGAAGAGGCGGAGGAAATGCGTTCTCAGGCAAAAAACAACATAATTGCGAGGTTCAAATCCTTAGGCCCTTTTGCAATAGTAGCGGCAGGATTTGTCGATGGTATCAACCCCTGTGCTTTTACTACCATTATCTTTTTTATGTCGTATTTAGCACTGTCCGGGCGCAAAGGAAGAGAACTTATATACGTCGGAATAGCCTTCACAACATCGGTATTTTTGACATATTTTCTGGTAGGATTAGGAGCTTTTCAATTTATTCAATCCCTAAGCGTATTCTCACTTTTTAGTCGAATTCTCTACATACTGATAGCGGCATTGGCGTTCGCGTTAGGCACGTTGAGCCTATATGATTTCATCAAGGCTCGGCGAGGAGAACTCAAAGAAATCGTACTTCAGTTGCCAAGATTTCTCAAACGACGGATACACAAAGCTATCAGGGGAACGCGAACAGAACGATTTGTCCTGGCAGCATTTGTCGCTGGCGTAGTCGTATCTCTTTTGGAGTTGGCATGCACTGGACAGGTATATCTTCCTACCTTATGTTTTGTCGTCGGTGTACCTGAACTTAGAACAAATGCCATTTTTTATCTGGTGCTATACAACGTGATGTTTATTCTCCCACTCGTTTTTATTTTTTGTCTGACATATTTTGGGACAACTTCCGCATCGCTTGCTAATGTAATGCAAAGGCATGTCGCTTTGATTAAGCTACTTACCAGTATTCTCTTCTTCGGATTATGTGCATTTCTTGTATCCACTTTGATTTAGAGCACGTTCGAAAATTCCAATAGGAATGTTATGTTTATAGTCGTGACTCCCCCTGATAAATCAGGGTGTCCCCTTGACACAAATACTATGGAAGATAAAATCCGATTAACAAGTTTGGTCAAAAAAGCGGGGTGAGCGGCGAAAATTGGCCCACGCGCCCTGACGCAAGTTTTGCGTCAATTACCTGAAATTTTTGACCCAAAGGTTGTAGTAGGAATTGATACCGCTGACGATGCGGCTGTATACAAATTAAGTGGTGATGTGGCGGTGGTGCAAACGGTAGATTACATCACGCCAATAGTAGATGAACCATTTATCTTCGGCGAAGTTGCGGCGGCTAACTCCATCAGCGACGTTTATGCTATGGGTGCTACTCCGATTTTTGCGTTGAGCATACTCGGATTTCCACCTGAAAAAGTGCCGCTCGAAATGGTTGAGCAGATTCTGCGAGGTGGCATATCAAAAGCAAAGGAAGCAAACATACAGATAATCGGTGGACATACGGTGGATGACGAAGAGCCGAAATATGGACTGGTTGTAACGGGAGTTGTGGCCCCCGACGAGGTTATCACCAATGCTACGGCGCAAGTAGGCGATGATTTGATTTTGACCAAACCAATCGGCACGGGGATTGTCAATACTGCCATAAAAGTGGAAATGGCATCAGAAGAGAGCATGCGGGAAGCAATCAAGGTTATGACAACTCTAAATCGTACAGCGGCGGAGGTTATGGTAAAAGTAGGCGTAAATGCGTGTACCGATGTCACAGGATTCGGACTTTTGGGGCATATTCACGAGATGACCGATGCGAGCGGTGTAGGCGCAAACGTGTATTTGTCGAGCGTCCCTGTCATAGCCGGGATTTGGGAACTGCTCTCCGATTGGGTTGTGCCGGAAGGAACGCACTCCAACGTGGAATATGTAAAAGAGTGGGTAGAATTCGATGATGCACTTCCCGACGACGCTGAATTTTTGCTTTTTGACCCGCAGACTTCGGGTGGGTTGTTGATGTCAGTTCCCGGAGAAAAGACTGAAAGGTTATTGGAATCCTTAACTGCTGCAGGCGTTGAAACGTTTGCGCGCATCGGCGACATCATCGAGGATGCTGACAATAAGATTCGCGTTAGAATTTAACTTAGGAAGGAGGTGATAAAAATGGCAAAAATTGGAATTATCAGATGCGATGCCTACAGCGAAGATTGCGCCGGATTCAACTGTTTTCCCGCTCTACAGAACAAGGCAGGGCAATTCCAAAAGTATGACGAGGTGGAACTTGTCGGTTTTGATACCTGCGGCGGCTGTGGAAAAGGTAAGGCGACTAAGATTGTAGCCAGAGCTAAACGATTGAAGGACAGAGGTGCTGAAGTAATCCATCTCGGCAACTGCCTTGTTGGTTCCTGTCCCACTGAGGATGTTTATATCTAGGCAATCCGTGACGAAGTTGGGATTGATGTCGTACGCAGAACGCACTAAAAATCCCAAAAGAAGTGAGTTTTAGCTTTCCATTCATGTCAACAGAAAATTCCAAGCCTAATGATTGACAGAAATTCCCCGCCGGATATATTATGCTGTTTCCAGAAAATATTGATACATTAAAATTGACAACAGAGGACACAGAGAATAGATAAAAAACTCTGTCTCTCTCTGTGTTCTCAGTGCTCTCTGTGGTTTTCTTAACTGGAAAAGTAATGAATTTTTCGTATTTATGTGTATCAATTTAATTTTTGGGTTGACTAAGTTGTAAATCAGTGCTAAAATGAACTATACTTTCGTTTGGTTCAGAAACTCGTTTGGTTCAAAAAACTTGGTTTCTAAGTTTACAATATACCAGGAGGAAAAATAATGGCTACTCAATATCGAGTTTGTGTTGTAGGATGTGGCAGAATGGGAGGTACCATTGACGAAGAGGTCAAAACCAGTAAGTATGGGCATTTGCCATATTCCCATTCCGCTGGGTATACGGCTTGTGAACGCACAACCATCGTAGCCGCGGCGGATGTCGTTGAGGAGAAGATGAAGTATGTATGCTCAAAGTGGAATATCCCAAAAATGTATGCCGACTATCGGGAGATGATAGAGAAGGAAAAACCCGATATTATCAGCATTGCAACTCGTCCCGGCAATCACGCGGAAATCACCATCTTTGCGGCGGAACAGGGGGTTAAAGGTATTTACTGTGACAAGCCCCTTTGTGCGTCTATGGAAGAGGCAGACGCCATGTACGAAGTTTGCGAGCGATACGGCGTGAAATTCAATCTGGGCACTCAACGCCGGTTTACCCCAGGCTACATAAAAATGCGAGAGATTGTCGAGAGCGGCGAGATAGGCGAACGCCGTTGTGTTATCGCGTATTCTGGCGGTGCTGCTTTATGGGGATATACGCACGCAGCGGATATGCTACTATTTTTGGCAAGCGATTCCGAAATAGAATATATTCAGGGCAATGTTGCTGTGGACGACGCAGACTTTGAGGATAACCGCACGGAATCTGACCCGGGCATCGTCATGGGCTACATCCGATTCAAAAATGGCACTCACGGCATCAGCATTCCCGGAAGCGCGTATGAATTTGAAGTAGATTGCAGCAATGGAACCGTGCGTTCGTTGAATAACGGGTTGGGCTTCCAACTCCGCAAACGACAGGGACAGTGGAATGAGATATTGGACGCAGAATTCCCAGCCTTTGAGCGGAAAAGCGGTACCGTCGGCTGTATTGAGGATATAGTTGAGGCGCTTGATACAGGCAGAGAAACGAAAGGAAACATTCGGTTATCGCGCATGAGTACGGAACTCACTTTCGGGATAGTTGATTCACAACGCCAAAAAGGTGCGCGCGTATACGTGCCAATGGAAAACCGCTCGTTATATTTGGGGCGATGGTAGACTGAAAGTTGGAAGACATTCTTGTAGAGCGGAAAGCGTGAAGCGTGTGTGTAGATATGCTCTACTACGCTTTTACGCTCCACGCTCTACGAAACCTCCCACTTCTGAAAGGAGGGCATTACATTGAGAATAATTGACCCGCACGTACATGTTTGGAAAAATGACCCAAATTTCCCCTGGGCACCTGAGACGACACACCCACCCGATTCTGACGCAACACCTGAGATGTTATTGGAACTCATGGATGCCAACGGGGTTGAGAAAACTGTGTTAGTTCAAGTAATCCATTATCGTTGGGACAATAGTTATACCGCATACGCGATGAAAAAATATCCTGACAAATTTATGGGGGTTTGTCGTGTCAATCCAATTGACCCGGATGCTCCTGACCACTTGAGCCGGTGGACTGAGGAATATGGCTTCCACGGTGTTCGCCTGAGTCCTTCAGCAGACGCTTCAGGCGACTGGTTCTCCGGCCCACTCATGGAGCCGATTTTCAGCCGCGCTACAGATTTGGGAGTGCCGATGCTACTCTTGACGAAACCGAGCCGACTGATTGACCTGACAGTTCTCCTTGAACGCCACAGCGAATTGGATATTGTTATTGACCACATGGCGGATTGTTCCATTGGCCAGCCGGAACAACTGAAGCTACTGCTTGATTTAGCGCGGTTCCCGAGAGTCTACGTTAAAATCAGTCATACTTGGGGCCTGTCCAGAGAAACATATCCTTGGGCAGATACTCACGAAATGGTCAAACAGGTTTACCAGGCTTTCGGCGCACAGCGCATAATGTGGGGGACAGATTGGCCCGTCTGTCTCGGCAGGGCTACTTATGCTCAGACGCTGTCCGTAGTCAAAGATGAAATGGGTTTTTTCAGCCCCGAAGATAAAGAATGGGTGTTGGGCAAAACTGCCCTTAAACTTTGGCCGTTCCCTGACAAGAACGCGTGAGAAAATTGAAGGTAACACGTACAGAAATTCCCCACGAGAGAATTTTGGTAGCCGAAGTTGCAAAACTTTGGGAATTTGATGCTTAGGTCAGTCCGAATTCTCGGATAAGGCCTCTCCACTTCGTTCCGAGCCGTAAGACGAAGTCGCCGTAAGACGAAGTCGTCGGGCTTCACCTGCGGGCTTTATCGGTGAATTCGGCTACATAAATATCACTATTTTTTCTCGTGGGGAATTTCTGTTTGGATTCCGATGTTGACTTTTCGCGAATATTATGTTAGAATACTAAAACGCTTGGTGTGAGTTAAGTTGTACTTATTGTAGAGGCTGAGTCCAAATACAATTGGTCTCTCAAATACCGAGAGAATGAGCATAACGTAAGGATATAATTCACACCAAACGTTAAAATGCCGGGAAAGAGGATAACACAAAATGTTTAAAAGATACAAAACAAGCACATCTTTGATGATTTCAATAATTATTCACGTTCTAATGTTAGGCTTGATAGCGATGTTTCACAAAGCAAAACCTGACAAATACATTGATGACATCAACGTGCAGTTTGGATTGAATGTCCCAAGACCAAAATTGAAAAAGCGGATGATGCGTAAGAAATTAAGTAGAACCACCCCTATACGGAGGGAGACTGTGCGGAAAACCAGTATGCAGACTCCCAAAAGGTCAGAAAATGTCAACACAAAAGCTATCTACACTGCCGTCAATATTCGGAAAAATGGGAGTTCTACAAGTTTTTTAGCCTCCGTGGATGATATGCCGACCGGCCCAGCCGCCCCGGCGGGTACCACAATATC